>NZ_DDIY01000018.1:0-148834 GCF_002338785.1 Kocuria sp. UBA1838
TGAAACCCGCCCCTGTATGCAGCCCGGGACCCAAAGTCGCCACAATGCGGCACGCGGCGCGCGGGGCCCCGAAGGTGGTCCGTGACGGACGCGCAATTAACCCGTCGTTCGCCCGGTGGTTGCTTGGCGATCACGCCGTGATGGTGGGCTGAGCAGCGGAACCACTCGCTGACATGCATCAACGCATGTCCCACCCAGGGAGCCACGCCATGACCCAAGCGCCCGAACGCCGTCGCCTGTTGCCCATGCTGGGCCACGTCAACGGCAAGCGAAGCCCGCTCACGTGTGAACTCAAGTGCGGTAGCCAGTGCATGACCCCGGACGCGAACACATCCGGCAACGAGTACGTGCACGACGTCATCTCCGCAGCCGTCAGCCGCCGTGCCGCCCTGGGTCTGGGGATGGCCGGGGCCGTGACCGTGGGTGTGGTCGCCGCGACCGCCCAGCCGGCCGAGGCCACCTACGCCTACTGGGGTCAGGGCCGTGCCCGCCTGGACTTCACGCCCATCAAGCCCGTGGACATGACCGTGGACGACCTCTCGGTGCCCAAGGGCTACGACTGGTCGCCCATCATCCGCTGGGGTGACCCCCTGTTCTACGACTCCCCGGAGTTCGACCCCAAGAACCAAACCCCCGAAGCGCAAGCCAAGCAGTTCGGGTTCAACTCGGACTATCTGGACATCATCCCGGACCCGAACGGGCTCACGGGCGTGCTGGTGAACAACCACGAGTACACCAACGAGAACACCATGTTCCCGGCGGGCTACGACAAGACCAACCTGACCAACATGGTCAAGACCGCGATCCAGGCGCACGGCATGTCGGTCGTGGAGATCTCCCGCACCAAGGTGGGGGAGCCGTGGACCTATGTGCGCGGTGGCGCTCGCAACCGTCGCATCACGCTGACCACCACGTTCGTGATGGACGGGCCCGCCGCGGGGTCCGATCTGCTCAAGACGCAGGACGACCCCACCGGCAAGCGCGTGCTGGGCACCCAGAACAATTGCTCGGGCGGTGTGACACCGTGGGGCACGGTGCTCTCCGGTGAGGAGAACGTGCACCAGTACTTCATCACCTCCGGCACCGCCGAGGAGAAGCGCTACGGCTTCCCCACGACCATGCCGTCCCGCCGCTGGCCCGAGGTAGAGAAGCGCTTCGACGCCCGGATCGAGGGGTACAAGAACGAGCCCAACCGCTTCGGCTGGATCGTGGAGATCGACCCGCAGAACCCCAACTCCGCGCCCATCAAGCACACCGCGCTGGGCCGCTTCAAGCACGAGGGCGCGAACGTGCGCGTGGGTGACGACGGCACGGTGGTCGCGTACTCCGGTGACGACGAGAAGTTCGAGTACATCTACAAGTTCGTCTCGTCCCGCAAATACCGCAAGGGCGACAAGGCCCACAATATGAAGTTGCTCTCCGAGGGCGACCTCTACGTGGCCCGGCTGCGCGGCAACTCCCAGGCCCCCGAGATCACTGGGACGGGCCAGCTGCCCCGCGACGGCGAGTTCGACGGCACCGGCGAGTGGCTGCCCCTGCTCAAGGGTGGAAAGTCCATGGTCCGCGGCATGTCCGTGGAGGAGGTCCTGGTCTACACCCGCCTCGCCGCGGACAAGGCCGGCGCCACCAAGATGGACCGCCCGGAGGATGTGGAGCCCAACCCCCACACCGGCAAGGTGTACGCGGCGCTGACCAACAACTCCGATCGCGGCAAGCCCGGCAAGGCGGACGTGGACGAGGCCAATCCCCGCACCGGCAACCGTGACGGGTACATCCTGGAACTGACCGAGCGCAATAACCGGCCCCAGGCCACGCGCTTCGACTGGAACCTGTTGCTCGTGTGCGGTGACCCCACCAAGGATTCGGGGACGTACTTCGGGGGGTTCCCCAAGGAAAAGGTCTCCCCGATCTCGTGCCCCGACAACGTGGCCTTCGACAAGGCGGGCAACCTGTGGATCTCCACGGACGGTGCGCCCTCCAAGATCGGCTACAACGACGGTCTGTTCAAGGTGGACCTCCAGGGTGCCAATCGCGGTCGCGTGCAGCAGTTCCTGGCCGTGCCGCAGGACGCGGAGACGTGCGGTCCCGTGATCCACGACACCGAGGGCATGGTCTACGTGGCCGTGCAGCACCCCGGTGAGGACGGCACGTTCGAGCAGCCCCGCTCGTACTTCCCCGACTACGTCCTGCCCACGCGCGCCGGGGCCGGCGAGTTCTCCATGCCGCGCCCCGCGGTGGTCCAGGTCTTCCACAAGAACCGCGAGGACCAGCCCGAGTTCCCCGGTGGCGTGAGCGACAAGCCGGGTAAGGGCCGCAACCAGGACAAGCGCCGCAAGAACGGCAAGAACGGCCCCAAGTACCGCGGGTACCAGGGCAAGAGCAATGCCGAGCTCAAGCGCCGCGCTCGCCAGGCGCCCAAGTCCTTCGAGGGCTGAGCTCGTAGCACCACCGCACGCATGCGCGGGCGGGATCGCGGGGACCGCGGTTCCGCCCGCGTCGTCGTGCCCGGGCACAGCGGGCGACGACGCCGCGGTGTCGGCCGAGCGACGTCGGCCTGTACCCGCGGGTGACCAGGGGGAAGGCCGGCTATGTGACGTGTTTGTGACGGTGAATCGCTGCACTGAGGGCTCGCTCGGTACGTTGGAGCGACTTGCCTCCCCCTCACCCAAGGAGCACCCATGACACCCTCCGCCGACACCCAGGACAAGGCCCCCGCCGCGGCGTCCGGCCGCGTGCGCGGACCCCGCAAGGGCACCGATCTGGGTCAGTGGAAGGTCAGCGGCCGCACGCCGCTGAACCACAACGAGGAGTTCAAAGCGGAGGAGAACTCGCTCAACGTCCGGCAGCGGATCATCGACACGTACTCCAAGACGGGGTACGCCTCGATCCCCGCGGACGACGTCCACGGGCGGTTCCGCTGGTTGGGCCTGTACACGCAGCGCAAGCAGGGCGTGGACGGTGCGTCGACCTCCAAGCTGGACGCCGAATCGCTCTCGGACGAGTACTTCATGCAGCGCATCCGCCTAGACGGCGGACAGCTGACCACGGAGCAGACGCGCGTGCTGGGTGGCATCTCCCGGGATTTCGCGCGCGGCACCGCGGACGTGTCCGACCGGCAGAACATCCAGCTGCACTGGCTGCGCATCGAGGACGTCCCCGAGATGTGGGAACGCCTGGACTCGGTGGGGCTCACGACCCTCGAGGCGTGCGGTGACACCCCCCGCGTGTTCCTGGGCAGCCCCGTGGCGGGCGTCGAGGCGGATCCGATCATCGATCCCACGTCCGAGCTCGAGGCGCTGCGCACAGAGTTCGTGGGCAACCCGGACTACGTGAACCTGCCGCGCAAGTTCAAGACCGCGATCACCGGCAGCCGCACCCTGGACGTGGTGCACGAGATCAACGACGTCAGCTTCGTGGGGGTCAACCACCCGGAACTCGGTCCCGGTTACGACCTGTGGGTGGGCGGTGCACTGTCCGTGTCCCCGCGGTTGGGGGAGCGCCTGGGTGCTTTCGTGGCGCCGGAGGACGTCGTGCCCGTGTGGGCCGGGGTCACTGCGATCTTCCGCGACTACGGCTACCGCAAGCAGCGCACCAAGGCCCGGTTGAAGTTCCTGCTCGCCGAGTGGGGCCCGGAGAAGTTCCGCCAGGTGCTCCAGGACGAGTACCTGGGTCGCGAGCTGCCGGACGGTCCCGCCCCCGAGCGCGCCGTGGGTCACGCGGATCACGTGGGGGTTCATGAGCAGAACGACGGCAAGAAGTACGTGGGCTTCGCGCTGACGGCGGGTCGCCTGAGCGGTGACGCCCTCGTGGCGCTCGCCGACGCCGCCGAGGCCGCCGGTTCCGGCCGGATCCGGTTGACCCCGCACCAGAAGGTCCTGGTGCTGGACGTGGCCCCGGAGAACGTGGATTCCCTGATCGAGGCGCTGCGCCCGTGGGGGATGCACGCCAAGCCCAGCCCGTTCCGCCGGTCCACGATCGCGTGCACCGGGATCGAGTTCTGCAAGCTCGCGTTCGTGGAGACCAAGGGTCTTGCCGCGCGGGTGATCGACGACATGGAGCAGCGCCTCCAGGATGTGGAGATCCCCACCCCCATTTCCCTGCACATCAACGGGTGCCCCAACTCGTGCGCGCGTATCCAGACCGCGGACATCGGTCTCAAGGGCCAGTACATCGGTGAGGAGTACGTGTTCCAGGTGCACCTGGGCGGCGGCCTGGCCTCCCCGGACCGCGAGGAGGGCGGTTTGGGTCGCACCGTGCGCGGGCTGAAGATCACCGCAGATGACCTGTCCGACTACGTGGAGCGTGTCACCCGCACGTTCCTCGACGAGCGCGAGGCTCACCAGAGCTTCGCCGAGTGGGCCCTGAACGCCCAGGAGGATTCACTGAAATGACCAGGACCGACACCGCAGGCAACAGCGGCGCGGCGGACGCGTCGTCGTCGTCCGCTCACACCACGACCATCGAGCAGGACCCCGCGGCCGCTTCCCCCGGACGCACCCGCTCCGTCGAGGAGCTCAAGGCGCTCGTCGAGGAGGCGCAGCAGCGCTTCGGACTGCGGGATGCGGACCCGGACGAGGTGCTCGCGTGGGCCGCCGAGACCTTCGGGAAGAAGCTCGCGGTCGCGTGCTCCATGGCCTCCGACACCGTGGTCCCCGCCCTGGTGAGCAATCACGTCAAGGACGTGGACGTGCTCTTCCTGGAGACGGGCTACCACTTCCCGGAGACCCTCGAGACCCGCGATCGCTTCGCCTCGGACTGGCCAGTGAACGTGCGGACCCTGCTGCCCGAGCTGACCGTGCCCGAGCAGGACGCCAAGTACGGTCCCAAGCTCCACGACCGTGACCCGGGCCTGTGCTGCGGGATGCGCAAGGTCGCGCCGCTGGACAAGGCCCTGGCCGGCTACGAGGCCTGGGTGACCGGGCTGCGGCGCGAGGAGACACCCCACCGCGCGAACGCCGCGCCTGTGGAGTGGGATGAGCACCACCAGATGGTCAAGCTCAACCCTGTGGTGGATTGGAGCTTCGACCACGTGGTCGATTACGCCGAGCAGAACCTCGTGGTGGTCAACCCGTTGCTGGGCCAGGGCTACCCGTCCATCGGGTGTGCACCGTGCACGCGCAAGGTCGCGCCCGGAGAAGACCCCCGCGCCGGTCGTTGGTCCGGTGTGGGCAAGACAGAATGCGGGATCCACCTATGACCACGACCACCTCCGAGTCCGTGACACTCTCCCAGCTGCAGCGTCTCGAGGCCGAGTCCATCCACATCTTCCGCGAGACGGCGTCCGAGGGCGAGCGCCCCGTGCTGTTGTTTTCCGGCGGCAAGGACTCGGTGGTCATGCTTCACCTGGCCGCCAAGGCCTTCTGGCCGGCCCCCATCCCGTTCCCCGTGCTGCACGTGGACACCGGGCACAACTTCCCGGAGGTCCTGGAGTTCCGGGACCGCACCGTGGAGCGGTTGAAGATCCGTCTGGAGGTCGCCAAGGTCCAGGACTACATCGACGACGGCCGCCTGGCTGAGCGCCCGGACGGCACCCGCAACCAGTTGCAGACCGTTCCCCTGCTGGACGCGATCACGGAGGGCAAGCACGACGTCGTCTACGGCGGCGCCCGGCGTGATGAGGAGAAAGCCCGCGCCAAGGAACGCATCATCAGCCTGCGCGATGAGTTCGGCCAGTGGGATCCGCGTAACCAGCGCCCCGAACTGTGGAGCCTGTACAACACGCGCCACCGCCCCGGTGAGCACGTGCGGGTGTTCCCCCTGTCCAACTGGACCGAGTTGGACATCTGGTCCTACATCACCGAGCAGGGCATCGACCTGCCCCCGCTGTACTACGCCCACGAGCGGGACGTGATCAGCCGCGACGGGATGTGGCTCGCCGTGGGTGAGTACGTGAGCCCGCGGGAGAACGAGACCGTGGAGCAGCGCACCGTGCGCTACCGCACCGTGGGTGACATGAGCTGCACGGGTGCCGTGGAGTCCCCGGCCACGACCGCGGAGGAGGTGCTGGCTGAGGTCATGACCAGCACCCTCACCGAACGCGGGGCCACCCGCGCGGACGACCGCGTGTCCGAGGCCGCCATGGAGGACCGCAAACGAGAGGGCTACTTCTAGAGATGAGCACCGAGAACCGAGCAAGCCTGCTGCGGATCGCCACGGCTGGCAGCGTGGACGACGGCAAGTCCACGCTCGTGGGCCGCTTACTGCACGACACCAAGAACATCCTGGTGGACCAGCTCGACGCGATCGAACGGGTCAGCCAGTCCCGCGGCCTGGACGCCGCGGACCTCGCGCTGCTCACGGACGGGCTGCGGGCCGAACGCGAGCAGGGCATCACGATCGACGTCGCCTACCGCTATTTCGCAACGCCCGCGCGCAGCTTCATCCTCGCGGACTGCCCGGGGCACGTGCAGTACACGCGCAACACCGTCACGGGTGCCTCCACCGCGGACGCGCTGATCGTGCTCGTGGACATCACCCACGGGATCATGGAGCAGACCCGGCGCCACCTGGCTGTCGGGGCCCTGCTGGGAGTGCCGCACCTGATCGTCGCAGTCAACAAGATCGACCTGTTGCCCGATGCGGAAGAAGCGTTCCGGGGACTGAGCGGACAGTTGCACGAACTCGCGGACGAACTGGGTGTGCTGGACCTGCGGATCATCCCGGTCTCCGCGCTGCGCGGCGACAACGTGGTCGAGGCCTCCCAGGACACCCCGTGGTACGACGGTCCGTCCCTGCTGAGCTGGCTCGAGAACCTCCCGGACTCGTCCGAGCTCACCCAGGCGGAACGGTTCGCGCTGCCCGTGCAGTGCGTCATCCGCCCGCAGTCCGCCGCACTGTCCCCGGAGTTCGTGGACTACCGCGGCTACGCGGGCCAGATTGCCTCCGGTTCGGTGGCCGTGGGGGACAAGGTCGCCGTGCAACCGGCCGGGCGCACCACCACGGTCGAGCGCATCGACGTGGCCGGGGCTCCCGCCGAGTACGCCGTGGCCGGGCAGTCCGTGACCCTCACGCTCGCAGACCAGATCGACATCACGCGCGGTGACCTGATCGCGGAACCGGCCGGGGCGCCGTCGGGCACCAAGTCGGTGGAGGCCGTGGTGTGCTGGCTCGACGACGAGAAGCCCCTGCGCGAGGGCCAGCGCGTGCTGCTCAAGCACACCACGCGCGTGGTGCGCGGGATCGTGGGCTCGCTCGACGGGCGGCTGAACCTCGAGAGCCTCGCCGCGGAATCGGTGGAGTCGTTCGAGCTCAACGATATCGGCCGGGTGACCGTGCGCGTGGCCGAACCGCTGTTCACCACTGCGTACACGCAGTCGCACGCGCTGGGCTCGTTCCTGCTCATCGACCCACAGTCCGGTCGCACGCAGGCCGCGGGCATGGTGCAGGACAACAGCGTCAACACCCCGGGTGTGCTGGGTAACCTCCGCGCGGACGCGGGGGAGTGGGCCATCTGAGCCGTCCCTGAGTGACCTTTGCGGCCCCGGTCCACGTCGTCGACGACGGCGTGGCACCGGGGCCGCTGTGCGTGTCGGTGCCGGTCGATACGCTCTGGAGCGTGATCAGCCCCAGCCTCGTCTCGGCCACCGCCGTCCTGCGCGCCCTCGCGATGCGCGGGATGGAACACCTCGTGGTGTCCCCGGGGTCGCGTTCCGCGCCGCTGGCATATGCCGCGGCCGCAGCGCAGGCCAGCGGTGCACTGTCGGTACACGTGCGGATCGACGAGCGCGACGCCGCCTTCACCGCCCTCGGCATCGCCCGCTCCACGGGCCTGCCGTGCGCCGTGGTGACCACGAGCGGGACGGCCGTGGGTGAGCTGCTCCCGGCGGTCATGGAGGCCTCCCACGCGGGGGTCCCCCTGGTGGTGCTCAGCGCGGACCGCCCGCCCGAACTGCGCGGCACCGGCGCGAACCAGACCACGCGGCAACCCGGGATGTTCGCCAACTTCGTGCGCGCGGCCGTGGACCTGCTACCCCCGGACGATCCGCAGTTGTCATGGCCGCAGCAGTGCGAGGACGTGGAATCGTTGCTCGATCACATCCTGGCCGCCCTTCCCGGCGATGAGCAGGATCCGCCCGGACCCGTGCATGTGAACGTGGCCCTGCGTGATCCGCTGTACCCCGTGTGCAACGACGACCACCGTCACCTGCGCAGCTGGGCCCGCGACCTCGCGAGTGAGGTGCGGCCCGTGCGTTCCGGGGGTGCCGCGCGGATCCGGGTGCACCCGTGGTCGGTGCTCCTGGAGCCGTTCCTCCCGCCCGCCGAGTCGGTGCGAATCACGGAGTCGGCGCCATGGAACGAGCCCGTGCGTGTGACTTCCGAGGCCGACGGCGCGGATATGCGTTCCAATGCCGCGCGGCGGGTGTCTTCCGACTCTGAGTCTTCGGCACCCTCGGCGACCGCGGGCACCGCACATCCCCTCATCTTTGCCGGCGACGGCGCGGGGCCTACCACCGAGCGTTTCGCGCTGGAGCATTCGTTGCCCCTGCTCGCCGAACCCTCGTCCCAGGCGCGCGCGGGAGAGGCCGCCATCGCGTCCTACGAGAGCGTGCTGGACTCACCCCTCGGTGAGCGCGTGGACTCGGTGATCCTCGTGGGCCGCCCGACCCTGAGTCGCCGTGTCTCGGCGCTACTCAAGCGCCCCGACGTGCGGGTGATCGCCGTGCGACCCGATCCCGCCCCGTGGTTCGAGCACGGCAGGCGCCCCGAGGACGCGGCGGGCTCGTTCGAGGAGGCAGCGAGCGCCGTCGGACCCGCGGAACCCGGGTGGCTCGAGGCGTGGCGCGAGGCGGGAGCCGCCGCCGACGCCGCGGTGCTGCGGTTCGCGGACGACCAACCCTCGCTGACGCGCCTGCACGTTGCGCGGGCGGTGTGGGACGCAGCGTGCGCGGACGGGTCGGTACTCGTGGCGGGGTCCTCCAACATCGTTCGGGACCTGGATCTCGTGGCCCGCGCCCGGGGGCCCTTGGCGGTGATCGCCAACCGCGGGCTCGCGGGGATCGACGGGACCGTGGCCACCGCGCACGGCGTGGGACTGGGGACGGGGCGGCCCGTGCGTGCCGTCATGGGGGACCTGACGTTCCTGCACGACGCCGGGGGACTGCTCCTGGGACCCGGCGAACGCGTTCCGGACCTGCACATAATCGTGGTCAACGACTCCGGCGGCGGGATCTTCCAGACCCTGGAACACGGGGACCTGGGCCGGGACCCGCGTTACACCGCGACCGTGGAGCGCTTCTTCGGAACCCCCCACACGGTGGGGATCGCGGAGCTGTGTGCGGCGTACGGGGTCCAGTACGTGAGCGCGGACACCGCGATCGAACTCGCCGCCGCGCTCGCCGCACCCGTGGCCGGCCGGCGGGTCATCGAGGTCACACTGGACCGGCAGAGCCTGCGGGACTTCAACGTGGCCGCCAGGGACGCCGGTGCGCGAGCGGTGCGGGAGTACCTTGAGGGCGAGCCCTCCGAACGGGAGCATCGCGCGGGGGAGTGAATGCCACTCGGCGCTCACATGTTTTTCACCGTGCGCCGTGCGTACCGTCCCGGGCCGGCCGCGGCCGTATGCGCCGCCCATGGTGTCCGGGGCGCTCGTTAGCATGGCGTCATGACTGAGCAGAGCACTCACACGACCACCGTCCGCACCGCGCTCGTCACGGGCGCCACCCGCGGCATCGGCCGGGCCATCGTGCAGGACCTCGCACGGGACCACATCGTCTTCGTGGGCGGACGTTCCGCCGACGACGTCCAGCGGGTCCGCGACGAACTCGCCGGGCTGGGTCCGGGGACCCGGGCGTTCACCGCGGACGTGAGCTCGGACGAGGAGGTCGCCGCGGCGTGGGAACCCCTGCGGGACGAGTTCGAGGGGCTCAACGTGCTGGTCCACTCGGCCGGGATCGCACCGCAAGCGCGGGTGGAGGAGGCCACGCGGGAGCAGTGGGAGCGGATCTTCGACGTCAACGTGATCTCCGTGGCCCAGCTGACCCGGTTGACCCTGCCCCAGCTGCGCGTGGCCGGCGGTGACGTCGTGGCCATCAACTCGGGCTCGGGGTTCACCTCGGGCCCGTCGGCGGCGCTGTACTCCGGGACCAAGTTCGCCCTGCGCGCCCTGACCGACGCGCTGCGTGAGGAGGAACGCGAGAACGGCGTGCGCGTGAGCTCGGTGCACCCGGGGCGCGTGGCCACGGACATGCAGGAGGAACTGCAGGCGTACATGGGCAACGAGTACCACCCCGAGGACTGGATCCGCCCCGAGCAGATTGCCGCGGCGGTGCGCACGGCAGTGGACGCCACGCGGGATTCTCAGGTCGAGGTGATCTCGGTGCGGCCCTCCGGGATGGTGAACCGGGGCTGACCGCGGTTCATCGCCTCCCGCAGGGGCCGCTCATGACGTCGTGATCGGGCGCGGTGATCGGCGGCATGCTCGCCTCCAAGCTCGCGGACCGTTCGGGCCCGCAACGCATCGTGGCCACCACGTTCGTGCTCGCGGCCATCACCCTGGCGCTCATGACCTTCGCGTTCCCGCTGCCGGTGCTGTTCATCGTCATCGCGATCGCCGGTGGGGGCACCCTGGGTACCCAGGTGCTGATCTACGGCTTCACGTCCAACTACTACACGACCAAGCACGTGCCGCCGGCGTGGCCTGGGGCTCCGGCCGCCTGGGCGGGATCTTCGGCCCACTCATCGGCGGGTGGCGCCTGGCCGCCAACCTGGGAGGTGCCACCGCGTTCTACATCTTCGGTGCCGTGGCCCTGTTCGGTGCGCTCGTAACCATCCTCGTGCCGCGTCAGCGCACGGTGGAACAGGCCAAGGCCAAGGCCGAGGAGAGCCTCGAGACCCAGGACATCCCGGGGCCCGCCACCGACATCCCTGTCACGGATCGCGTCTGATCCACCGATCCGGTCGGGCACCCGCTCGGCACCCGTGTTCCACCACGACGGCGCCGCTGTTCTTCCCCGAATAGCGGCGCCGTCGTCGTGTGCTTCCACGCGGCGTCGAGCGCCCCGCCCATTGCTGCGGGATCACGGGGGCGGGGCCCCCGTTTCACGGGAGTCGACGGGCGGATTACTCCGGGGTGTCCACCGTGGTGGGGTTGAGGACCCGGGAGAGGAACGTGCGGGTGCGCTCGTGCTGGGGTGAGCCGATGACCTCGCGGGCGGGGCCCTGTTCCACGACCACGCCGCCGTCCATGAACACCACGCGGTCGGCGACGTCGCGTGCGAAGGACATCTCGTGGGTCACCACGAGCATGGTCATCCCGTCATCCGCGAGTTGGCGCATGATCGCGAGGACGTCGCCCACGGTCTCGGGATCGAGAGCGGAGGTGGGCTCGTCGAACAACATCAGATCGGGGTCCATGGACAGCGCCCGGGCGATCGCCACGCGCTGCTGCTGACCGCCGGAGAGCTGGGTGGGCCGCTGGCCGGCCTTGGCCTCCAGACCCACGCGTTCCAGGTTCGCCAGGGCGATGCGCTTGGCCTCCTCCTTGGAGCGCTTGAGCACCTTGACCTGAGACACCGTGCAGTTCTCGAGCACGCTCAGGTGGGGGAACAGGTTGAACTGCTGGAACACCATGCCCACGCGGCGGCGCATGGCGTCCACGTCCAGATCCGGGTCCGTGACCGTGAACCCGCCCACGGAAATGGTCCCGGACTGCGGGGACTCCAGGAGGTTGAGGCAGCGCAACAGGGTGGACTTGCCGGAACCGGAGGGCCCGATCAGACACACGACCTCACCTGTGGCCACGTCCAGATCGATCCCGCGCAGCACCTCGAGGTCCCCGTAGGACTTGTGCAGCTCGCGCACGTGCACCGCGGCGGAACCGGAGTGGCCCCGGTCGGACGCGGCAGCGGCGTCGTCGGAGGACGCGCGAGATGCACCCGGGGACGGGGCAGCGGAACGGCCCGGACCGGTCGCGGCAGAGCTGGGACGTGCAGTAGAGGCGGCGTCGTGCTGGGAACCCCGGGCGGGATCCGCCCCGGGGGTCGCCGACGGGTCGGAGGATGCGGGATCGGGGGAGGCTGCGGAAGTGGACACTGGGAGCTCCTAGGACTTCTTGACCCGGTCGGTTTTGGTTTCGAAGTGGCGGGACAGAAGCCCCAGCGGCACGGTGATGATTAGGTAGCAGATGCCGGCCACGACGAGCGGGGTCAGCCCGGCGCCGGCGTCGGAGATGCCTTCGCGGCCGAACTTGGTGAGTTCGTACTGCTGCACGCCCATGCCCAGCAGATAGACCAGGGAGGAGTCCTTGGTCAGCAGGATGACCTCGTTGGTCAGCGGCGGCAGGACGATGCGCAGGGCCTGGGGGATCACGATCGTGACCATGGCGCGGGTGTGGGACATGCCCAGGGAGCGGGCAGCCTCGTACTGCCCCGGGGGCACGGCCTGCAGACCTGCGCGGAGGGACTCGGCGATGTACGCGGCGGCGACCACGCCGAGCGCGATCATCACGGTCACGTAGTGGTTGAAGCGGAAGCCGAAGGCCAGGGGGATGCCGTAGCCCAGGGCCAGGAACACGAGCAGCGCGGGCACGCCGCGGAAGAACTCAATGTAGAGGGTCGCGATCCACCGGTAGGGCGCCACGGAGGAGAGCTTCATGAGCGCGAGGACCACACCCAGGGTCAGGCCCACCACGAAGCCCAGGACCGTGTAGATCAGGGTGTTCTTCAGCGCCACGGTGATGATCCCGGGGAACTGGTTCAGTGCGACCTCGGGGTTGAACACGCGCTGGTAGAGCACGTTCCAGTCCGCGAGGAACACGAGTGCTACCAGTACGACGACGAGTACGGCGTACTGGATGCCCCGCGACAGCTTGGCGCGCTGCCGGGTGGTCATGGCCATGGATGTCTCCCTGTCCGTGGGTTGCCCACATATGCGTGCCGGGCGGTGTCACACCGCCCGGCACGGATGTCCTGCTCTCGGGGAGTGGAGCCTACAGGCCCATCCACTCCTTCTTCATCTTGTCCATGGTGCCGTCGCTCGTGATGCGGTCCAGGGTCTTGTTCACGGAGTCGAGGATCTCGGTGTTGCCCTTCTTCACGGCCACGCCCAGGTTCTCGTTGGTGTCCACGGTCTGCACGACCTCGAGGTCCGGGTTGTCCTTCACGCGCTTGGACAGCGTGGAGATGTTCCCGGACACGGCCTGCACGCCACCGGACTCGAGGGACTGGAACATGAGCTCCACGTCCTCGAACTGCTGGGTCTTCAGGTGCTTGTCCTTGGCGAACTGCTCACCGGAGGTGGCCTGCTGTACGCCCACGGTCTTGTCCCCCACGGAGTCGAAGCCGCGGATCCCGGAATCCTTGGTGGTCAGCAGGGCGATCTGGTCGTTGAAGTACGGCTTGGAGAAGTCCACGGACTGCTTGCGGGCGTCCGTGATGGTGATCCCGGAAATGGCGGCATCGCACTGGTCGGTGTCCAGCGCCGCTCCGGACTCGAGGGTCTCGAAGTTCGCCTGCACCACGTTCTTCTCCCGGCCCAGGTCCTTGGCGATCTCGTCCCCCAGAGACATGTCGAAGCCCACGATCTTGCCGTCCTTCTCGAACTCGAACGGCGGGTACGGAGAGTTGGTGCACACGGTGAACGTGTCGGAGCCACCGGCCTGGGAGCCGCCCCCGGAGGTCGATTCACAACCGGTCAGTGCCAAGCCTGCGGCGGAGAGGACGGCGAGCGCGGGAACGAGTCGGCGCAGGGTTGACATGTGTGCTCCTCGGGGAGATGTGGGGTTCCGGGTGAAACTCGTGGCGATTTTACTACGGGGTGCCCGGATCGGCCCGGAATCCCTTTACTCCCGGTCCCACCGTGCGGGCAGGGACTCGAGCATGGGGCGCAGTTTCGCCCAGGTCTCGGCGAGCTCGGCGCGCGGATCGGATTCGGCCACGATCCCGCAGCCGGCGCTCACGCGCGCCCGGTGCGCGTCCAGCTGCACGGCGCCGCGCAGGGCGATGCCCCACTCGCCGTTACCCGCGCCGTCGAGCCAGCCCACAGGGCCGGCGTAGAGCCCACGGTCCATGCGTTCGAGGTCCTCGATCACGGCCCCGGCGGTCTCGGTGGGCGTCCCGCACACCGCGGCGGTCGGGTGGACGGCCTCCGCGAGTTCGAGGGCCGAGGGCAGGGTCCCGTCCACGCCCGCACGCAATTGCGCGGTGACGTCCGACGCGAGATGCCACACGTTCGGCAGCGCCAGGATGAAGGGGTGCTCGCCGCCGGAGACCTCATCCGCGTACGGGGACAGCCCCGTGATCAGAGAGTCCACGGCGAAGCGGTGTTCGCGCTGTTGCTTCTCGGACCCGCCCAGCTCGGTACCGGCGAAGTCCTCGGGGTTGGCGCCGTCCGGCAGGTCCTGGCGGTCCAGGGTCCCGGCGAGCACACGGGCCATGGCGGTGCCGCGATGCACCCGGATGAGCATCTCGGGGGTCGCGCCAAGCAACCGGCCCGCACCCTCCCCGTCGTCCGGGCCCTCCTGCTCGGAGCCTTCCTGCTCCGGGCCCAGGCGCACGCAGTACGTCCAGCACGTGGCGAAGCGTTCGCTCAACCGCCCCAGCACCGCACCGAGTTCGATGGGCCGCCCGGTGTCCACGACCACGTCCCGCGCGAGCACGAGCTTGTCGAGCTCCCCCGCGCGGATCATCCCCACGCCGTCCGCGACGGCCTCCATCCAGCGCTGTTCGTCCAGGGTCCCGGGCACGGCCGTGGGGTACGACGACGCCGCTGCGTCCGGTTCCTCAGGCCGCGCCACCGCGGGTGCGGCGCGCACGAGGCGACGCCACGCGGCGTCGACGTCCTCGACCGTGGGTTCGGACGGTCCGGTGGAGATCAGGGTGAGCCACGCGCCGTGGGCGTCGGTGCCGATCACGAGCTCGGGGACCATGAGCCCGGAGTCCACCGTGGAGGACGGCGCGAACGCGAACGCCCCGAAGGCCAGCAAACCGGTGCCGGGGCGCTGCACGGAGTCATGCACGGTCGCGTCCTGGCGAAGCTCGTCCCACCACACGCGCGCGGAGGTGAACCGGGTCCCGCCCCGCACGCGGTAGGCCGCCACGCGACCGAGGCCGACGATTCCCTTGCCGCGCATGATCCACGTGGCCGGGTCCGCGCTACCCAGCAACCGCCGGACGTCCGGGTTGCGGGCGAACTCCGCGGCCGCGGGAACCTCGGACAGGGGAAGGGTGAGCGCACTCAGGCGGGGCGCGGGGAACTCGGGTGTCATCGTCCTCAAGCATAGGACGCGCGCGTGGGCGCGGCGGTGTCGGTCGGGTGGGACCGGGACCGGCCCGGCTTCCTGCCGAGTCCGTGGGCGGAGCGGCGACGGCGGGGACAGCGGCGTCGGCGGGCGATGACACAATGGGCGGGTGGTCCGTCCAGCACGCGGGCGCGCCGAAATCACAACGAAGAACACAGGAAGCGGAGGGCCGCGGCGCAGTGAAGGTCTTGATCAGCGGGGGAGGCCCCGCCGGTGCCACGGCGGCGTACTGGTTGGCGAGCCAGGGGATCGCGGTGACCGTGCTCGAGAAGAGCGGCTACCCGCGGGAGAAGGTGTGCGGGGACGGGCTCACGCCGCGGGCCGTGCGCCAGATGCAGCTCATGGGCTTGCCGCACGGCACCGCGGAGGGTTATAAGGCCAACAAGGGACTGCGACTCGTGGCGTCCGGGCGCACCGTGGAGGTCCCGTGGCCCGAACTGACCGATTTCCCGTCCTACGGACTCGTGCGCACGCGCGCGGGTTTCGACGAGGACCTGGTGCGGCACGCCCGGCGTGCCGGTGCGCACGTGATCGAGCACCGCACGGTGCGGGACGTGCTGCGTGATGACACCGGGCGGATCGTGGGCGTGCAGGCAGCCGTGATGGACCCGGCGACCGGGCGACGCACATCCGAGACGGAGGAGCACCGCGCGGACCTCGTGCTCGCCGCGGACGGCAACTCGACCCGCACCGCCGTGGCCGCGGGTCTGCACCGGCGCACGGATCGGCCCCTGGGCGTGGCCGTGCGCACGTACTACCGTTCCCCGCGCTCGGAGCTCGACTGGATGGAGGGGTGGCTCGAACTCGCGGACGGCACGGACCCCGAGCGCTCCCTGCTGCCCGGCTACGGCTGGGTCTTCGGCGTGGGGGACGGCACCGCGAACGTGGGCCTGGGCATCCTGGACACCTCGCCCGCGTTCGGCAAGCTCGACTACCGCGCGGTGCTGCGTGACTGGGCCGCGTCCATGCCCGCCGAGTGGACCTTTGACCCGGAGCACCAGGTGGGCCGGGTGGGTTCGGCTGCGCTGCCCATGGCCGGCAACCGCACCCCGCACTACGTTCCCGGGCTCATGCTGCTCGGGGACTCCGCGGGGCTCGTGTCCCCGTTCAACGGGGAGGGGATCTCCAACGCCATGGAGTCCGCGCTGTTCGCGGCGTCGTGCATCGTGGACGCCGCCGAGGCCAACGGGCCCCAGCAACGGGAGAACGCGCTCGCCCGCTACCCGCAGCTCGTGCGCGCCGAATGGGGGGCCCATTTCACGCAGGGCCGGGCGCTCGCCGAGCTCATCGGCCACCCGGCGATCCTCACCGCGGCCCTACGGGCGGGGATGAGTGTCCCGGCCATGATGCGCTTCGCGGTGCGGGTCATGACGGAACTGTCGGACCGGCCCGCCCGGACTGTGACCGATCGCGCGATCGCGGTGCTGGACGCACTGACCCCCGCGAGCTGAATTGTCGATAGAGTGGTGGATCGTGACTGACCCCAGCCGCCCGAATGACTCCCTGCGCTTGCCCGAAGGGTTCGAGCTCATCGCCCAGGACTCCCACCTGGGCCCGCTCATGCTGCGCAGCCTCGATCGGATCGAGCAGCGGCTGGCAGAGTCCGTGCACTCCGCGGACCGGATCGCGGACGTCACGGCCCGGCACCTGCTCGACGCCGGCGGTAAACGGGTGCGGCCCCTCCTCACGCTGCTCGCGGCGGAAGTGGCCGGTGAGGTCACGGACGAGGTCATCGAGGCCGCCGCGGTCGTGGAACTGACCCACCTGGCCTCCCTCTACCACGACGACGTCATGGACTCCGCCCCCATGCGCCGGGGCGTGCAGACCGCGCACACGGTGTGGGGCAACACCGTGGCCATCCTCACCGGGGACATGATTTTCGCGCGTGCCTCCGCCATGGTCTCCGCCCTGGGCCAGGAACCTCTCATGATCCAGGCGACCACGTTCGAGCGCCTGGTGATCGGGCAGCTGCAGGAGACCACCGGTCCCGCCCCGGACGAGGATCCCGTGGCCCACTACATCAAGGTGCTCTCCGGTAAGACCGGTTCGTTGATCGCCGCGAGCGGTCAGTACGGCGCCCTGCTGGGCGGGGGGCCCCGCTCCGTGGTGGATCTCATGGTCGTCTACGGTGAGAAGGTAGGACTCGCGTTCCAGCTCGCGGACGACATCATCGACCTCACCGGCCACCCGGACGTCTCCGGCAAGATACGCGGTACGGATCTGCGCGAGGGCGTGGACACCCTCCCGGTCCTGCTGTTGCGCCGCGACGCCGCCGGCTCCGACCCGGCCGCCGCGGCCTCCGCGCGCGAGCTGCTCGAGCTCGTGGACGGGGACCTGTCCGACGACGCCGCCCTGGCCCGCGCCGTCGAGGCCGTGTCCGAGCACCCCGCGGCTGCGGAGGCGTGGCGGATTGCCAACGACTGGGCGGACGAGGCCATCGCGGCCCTCGAACCGCTCGACGATTCCGTGGCCAAAGCGGCACTGATCGAATTCGCGCACGGCGTGGTGCATCGCAGGGGCTGAGTTCTCAGTAAGCTTGGCGCATCCGTAATCCACTTGCGCGCCACGAGGGCTTCCGCGTGCGCGCCGATGGGATTCGTCCCGCGTGAGGTTCATCCATGTCCACAGACACGACACGTGGTCGCGCCGCGAAGGAAGCATTTTCCGGGCGCACCATGTTCATCTTCGCCGCCATCGGCTCCGCCGTGGGGCTCGGCAACATCTGGCGGTTCCCGTACGTCGCGTTCGACAACGGCGGCGGCGCCTTCATCATCCCCTACCTGGTGGCCCTGCTGACCGCCGGTATCCCGCTGCTCATGCTCGACTACGCGGTGGGTCACCGCTACCGCGGGTCCGCCCCGCTGTCCTTCCGACGGCTGCACCACAAACTCGAGACCATCGGGTGGTGGCAGCTGGCCATCTGCGTGGTGATCGCCGTGTACTACGCCCTGATCATCGGATGGGCCATGCAGTACACCGTGTTCTCGTTCAGCAAGGCGTGGGGGGACGACCCCGCGACCTTCTTCATGAGCGACTACATGCGGGTCTCGGACGAGGTCACGATCGGCTTCGACTTCATCTGGCCGGTGTTCATCGCCACGGCCATCGCGTGGCTCGTGCTGCTGATCGTGCTGATGATGGGCGTGCAGAACGGGATCGGGAAGATCAACGTGGTGTTGATCCCGCTGCTCGTGGTCATGTTCTTGATCATGGTGGGCATGGCCCTGACGCTGCCGGGTGCCGCCGCGGGTCTGGATGCCCTGTTCACCCCGTCCTGGTCCGCACTGGGTGATTCCTCCGTGTGGGTCGCGGCCTACGGGCAGATCTTCTTCTCCCTCTCGGTGGGTTTCGGCATCATGGTCACCTACGCGTCCTACCTCAAGCCCCGCTCGGACCTCTCCGGCTCCGCGCTCGTGGTCGGTTTCGCGAACTCGTCCTTCGAGATCCTCGCCGGTATCGGCGTGTTCGCAGCACTCGGCTTCATGGCCTCGGCCTCGGGGACGGAAGTCGCCGACGTCGCGACGTCCGGGATCGGTCTCGCGTTCATCGCCTTCCCGGCCATCATCTCCCAGGCCCCGTTCGGCACGCTGATCGGTGTGCTGTTCTTCGGTGCCCTGGCGTTCGCCGGGTTCACGTCCCTGATCTCCATCGTGGAGGTCATCGTGGCCGGTTTCCGCGACAAGCTCGGGCTCTCGCGCCCCGCGGCCGTGGCCATCGTGGTCATCCCGCTCGCCGCGATCTCCCTGCTGTTCTTCCCCACGACCACGGGGCTGAACCTGTTGGACGTCGTGGACGCGTTCGTGAACAACTTCGGCATCGTGGCCGCGGCCCTGGTGTCCGTGCTGTTGCTCACCGCGGGCTTCTCGGCGTTGCCCACGCTGCGTGACCACATCAACTCGGTCTCGTCCTTCAAGCTCGGGCGCACGTGGATGATCATGGTGGGCGGTGTGACCCCGGTGATCCTGGGCTACATCCTCATCGACCAGCTCACCGAGACCGTGTCCCAGGGCTACAACGACATGCCGCAGTGGTTCGTGAACACGTTCGGGTGGGGGATGGCCGTGGCCCTGATCGTCTTTGCCTACCTGCTGTCCCGACTGCCCTGGTCCCGGCGCACCGCGGAGGCCCTCACGAGCCCCGCCCCCGCCATCCAGGACGCCTACGTGGACCGCGGCACCCTCGCGCGCCACGAGCCCCTGTCCCACTACCAGGACACCGCGACCCGCACCCCCGCACTGGGCCAGGACTTCTCCCTGCGCGCCATCGAGGACGGGACCGTGGTGCAGCGTCAGGCCCCGTGGGCGCACGCCGGATCGGGTCACACCGACCCTGTCGGCGACGCCGCGGGCCGGTCGTCTGCCCAGGTCCAGCCCCGCCGCTCGGAAGGAGAACTCTCATGAGCACCATGTCCGTCGTCATGATGATCGTGGCCATGGTCACCGTGTGGGGTGGGCTGTTGCTCGCCCTGATCAACATCAAGCGCTCGCCCGAGGAGGTCGACGAGCTCGACACCCCGTCGGAGGGCTCCCGTGAGGACGCCGCGCACCGCGCGGCCACCGATGGTGACCCGGGATCCCGGGTGAACGCCGGCGCGGCTCCCGAGTCGCGGATCTGATTCACACGGTCCCATGAGACAAGGCCACCCCTGGTCAGGGGTGGCCTTTTCTCGTTCCGGGCCCCGGGTGCGCGTAGCGGCGGGGGATCGGGTGCTGTCAGTGGCGGTGAGACCTGGTGCGCTCAGCGGCGGGGGAGACGGGGCGCGCGAGGGGCGCGGACGGCGTCGAGCACGAGCAGCACCACGGCGAGCCACACGAGGCCGAAACCGACCCAGCGCTCCGGGGGCATCTCCTCGTGGAAGACCAGGACGGCCAGGATGAACTGGCCGATCGGTGCGATGTACTGCAGCATGCCCACGGTGCTCAGGGGCAGCCGGGCGGCGGCGGCGCCGAACAGCAGGAGCGGAACAGCGGTGATCACGCCGGAGGACAGCAGCAACAGGAAATGCCCGGTGCCCCCGGAGGTCAGGGTGATCTGTCCCTGGGCGCCCAGCAGCGCGACCGCCACGAGCGCGAGCGGCGTGATCATGGCGGTCTCCCCGGTGAGGGTGATCAGCGCGGGATAGCGCGAGCCCACGCGGGACTTAACCAGGCCGTAGAAGCCGAACGTGAAGGCGAGGCCCAGTGAGAGCCACGGCACCGCGCCGTAGAACACGGCCATGATCACCACGGCCAGCGCACCCACGGCGATCGCGGTCCACTGCAGGGGGCGCAGCTTTTCGTGCAGCACCAGGACACCCAGCAGGATGGCCACGAGCGGGTTGATGAAGTACCCCAGGGACGCCTCGAGGGTGTGCCCCGTGGTCGTGGCGACCGTGTACAGCAACCAGTTCCCGGCGATCAGCACACCGGCCACCGTGAGCGCGAGCACCGCCGAGCCGTCCCGGAACAACCGGATGAACCGGCCCACGGAGTGGGTCACGGCCAGCATCAGCAGACAGACCACCAGGGAGAAGACAATGCGCAGGGCCACGATCTCGTACGCCGTGGCCGGGGCCAGGACCACGAAGTACAGGGGCAGCAACCCCCAGATCCCGTACGCGGCGAACCCGTAGCCGAAACCGGCCCGGGCCCTCTTCTGCTGGTGAGGGCCCGGGCCGGAAGTCGCGTTGTCAGTCACCGTCCGATCCTATCCCCGGTGACCGCCGCGTCGGTTCGCGATCAGAGGTCGAAGAAACGGCTCAGGAAACCGCGCTTCTTCTTGCCCTTCTTCTCCGCCTGCTCGTTGGTCTCGACCTCCTGGCCGTCCACCACGGCGGGGGCGGAGATGTCGTCCTCAGCAGCGCCGGGGCCGGCGACGGTCTCGCGGGCGACCACCGTCTCCCGCTCGGCCCGCTCGCGGGCCACGGTGTCCTCGGAGACGTCCCGCAGGACTGGCTGCTCCGTCGCGGGTTCGCTCGGTTCCGGCGCAGTGGGTTCGCGCGTGTCCCGCGCCGCGTCCTCGTCCTGCATCCCCGGTTGGGCCGCGGCGAACTCGGGGTCCGGGATCCGGGACATGGCCGTGGTGTTGGGGTGCGGGGAGGCCTGTGGGCCGGCGGTGGCCGCATCCCCGGAGGGACCGGGCAGCACCGTGGTCTCCACGCGACCCGGCTCGGCGGGTCCGGAGGTGGGTTCCTGGTCGAACGGGCGGTCCGGGTCCCGCACCTCGCTCGCGGGGACGGCCACGTCCCCCTCGGGCTGCTCGGGCTCGGGCGCCTCGATCTCCTCGCGGGACAGCTCGCTGGGCAGCGGCTCCTCCCGCTCGGACGTGGACGACGCCGCTGCGGCGGCTTCTTCACGCTCGCGCCGCTTGCGTTCGGCGGACTCCACGCGCTGCTGCTCACCGAGCTGCTCGGCCTGGGCCACCGCGGCACGGCGGTCCTCGAGCAGGGCCTCGCGGTGGGTCTGCGCCTGGTGTTCGAGCTCGCGCAGTTCGTCTTCGCCCACGGAGGGCTCAGCGGGTTCCACGCCCGTGATCTGGTGGTCGTCGAACCAGAAGCGCTGAGCGCCGTCGTGCACGGTGACCACACAGGTGGCGTCCGTGTCCCACTCTACGTGGGCGCCGCGCAGCTTGGCGTAGCTGGCTACGGCAAGGTTGTGGTCCACGGCGGTGTCGGTGGTCAGGGACTCCCCGATGACCTGCATCATGCGCTGCTCCGTGAGTCGGGGCAGCTCGAACTCGGGGCCGTCCAGCAGCAACCACGCCGTGATGTTGCCACCGGCGCGCGCGGGGTAGTGGGCGTAGAGACCCGTGACGGCCTTGGCGGCCAGGGTCAACCGGCGGGCCAGACCGTCCTCGAGGGGCAGCTCGTCCGTGGTCAGCTCGGAGACCTCGTGACGCTCACCGGCCTGCTTGGCCTGCACGGCGGCGGAGACCACGCGCGGGTTGAAGTGCCCGAGCTCCTGCCACGACCACACGAAGGACCCGCGGGACGCCGATTCGGTGCCCAGCAGGTAGGGGGTCAGGGTGACGGGAGGCGTGGTTTGCAGGGTGAACGACGGCGCGGAAAAGTCCACGTCCCACTCCGCGCCCTGGGACAGTTCCGCCAGCACTGCCTGGTATTCGGTGGAAAGGAAGATCGACGCGTCGATCAACTCCTGCAAAGTTTTCGTCATGGGTCCAGGCTAACAACTGGCGCGGACGCCAGCGCGCGCCGGACGGCACGTCGGTGCCTGTGGGGCCCCTGTATCCGCCCGCGGCACGTACCCGACGACGACGCCGCGGCCGCACCGAGCGACGTCGTACCCCGCGGCCGTGTTGGGGCCTTGCACGCGAGCGGTTCGTTAGGCTGGGGGCGCGCGGCGCCCGGCAGCGACCGGGGGAGATCGCGCGATCTTACAGCGAGCGGACCCGTGGCTCACGGGTCGAAGGGACACCACACCATGACCTCTGAGCCTCGGCCCGAATCGACGACCCCCGCACCCGGTGAGCGTGAACTCGTGGCACGGGTGGGCGAATGGGTGATGTCCGTCCTGCGCACGGAACCGGGTTGGGACACCATGCTCGTGGAGTTCAAGCCCCAGGGCGGGCGGGTCCATCTGCGGGTGGTCGAGAACAGGGACGGCTCCGTGATCCCCGGGGCGGCAGGGCCCATCAAGCAGGACAGCCCGGTGCTGGAGACGATCGCGCAACTGCAGCGCAGCTGCGCGGTGCCCGGGCGGGGGAGCTGGTTCACCGCGTCCGTGAGCATCGCCGCGAGCGGGTGGCCCGAGCCCACGCTGCACACGAGCGCGTCCTACAATTTCCGGGAGCTGCCCCGCCCCTACGCGGACGAGGGCGCCTACACGGGCCGGGACGTGCTGGCTCAGCTGACTGAGTTCCCGCGTACCCAGGAGCGCACGCCGCTGTGGGCCCTGGAACTGGCCGATGAGGCCGGGGTCGAGCTGCCGTTCGCACCGACCTCAGAGGACGACTCCCACGGGGACGTGCACCCCCGGTTGCGCGCGGCGGCCGAGGCGTTCACACGCGAACCCGGGGAGCGGACCCTGGCCGGGGCCCTGCGCGAGGCGTTGGCCGGGACCGTGCTGCTGGACATCTCCGGATCGGACCTGGTCCCGGGGGAGGACGGCCAGCCCGTGGGGCCGCAGTCCCACATCCGGGTCCAGGCGGTCGCCCAGCCCGACGGCGGTCGCGCACTGGCCGTGTATACGACCGCCGAGCAGGCCCGCGAGATGTTCACCCGCAGCAACAAGAACCCGGATCTAGCCGAACCCGTCCTGCTGCGCCAGCGCGCGAGCGCGATGATCGAGATGGTCGTGCAGGACACCCAGTACGACGAGATCGTGGTGGACCCGGCGTCCGAACACGCCCTGCGGATCCCCCGCCAGCAGATCGAGTGGGTGGGCCGCTCACCCCACAACGAGGCACTCAAGCAAGCGCTGCTGGACAATGCCATGGCGGACGTCCTGGGGGCCCTGCTCAACCCGAACGGCCACCTCATGCTCGGCACCCGGGACGAGGGGGAGAACGCGATCCCGGTCATGGTCCAACCCTCCGAGGAGGGCGCCGCACCGGACACCCTGCTGGTCTTCACGTCCGCGGCGGAGGTGGCCGCCCTCGACCCGGCGCTCACGGTGCGCTCGGCCCCGTCCCGGAAGATCCTGGAGTTCGCGCTCGAATCGGGTGCGGCGGCCATCTGCCTCAATGCCATGGCCCCCGTGGCCACCCTGCCCACGGCGCAGCTGCGGGAGATGCTGGAGCTCGTCACGCAGCGCGAACAGGGCGGTACCTCGCAGCCTCGCGACTGAGAGGTCGGTGGGTCGGAATTGCGGCGCATCTCGTCCGCAGTTTCCACACCCGCGGGGCGTGTCCGGGGGTGCGCCAGGGCTGTATGTCAGGGGCCGCGCGTCAGGGAGCCGGTGTCAGAGCGTGGCTCAGCGGGCCTCGGTCGCGCTCGCCGCGAGCTCTTCCTGGCAGCGGGGGCACACACCCCGGTAGACGACCTCCGCGGCTAGCAGCTCGAAGCCGTGGTCCTGGGACGGCGTGAGGCACGGGGCATGGCCCACGGCGCACGGCACGTCCTGGACCACTCCGCAGCGCACGCAGTACGCATGGTGGTGGTTGTCCCCGGTGCGGATCTCGTAGCGCGCGGGGGATCCGGGCGGCTCGAACTTGGACACCATCCCGATCGCCGCGAGGTCCGCGAGGACCACGTAGACGGACTGGACGGACATGTTGGGCAGCACGGAGCGAACCTGCTGCACGGTGTCCTCGGCGGTGGCGTGCGGAACCGCGGACACGGCGTCCAACACGGCAAGACGTTGTCTGGTGACCCTGCGCCCGTGCGAGCGCAGATGCGAGGTCCACGCATCCCGCGACGGGTGCGGTGCAGCCTGAACGGTGGTCTCCATGGGGTCCATTCTATTCTTATTCTGAGCCACTCACAATAGTTGCACTCACGGCGCTCCCGCGCTGTCAACGCCGCCGTCCCCGCCGACATGCCCCCCGCGGTCCCGGGTCACCGCCGTGGTGCGCTCGCGGCCCGCCCGCCACGTGGGGCCGTCGCGGTCCGGGACGGGCGCGCGGAAGGCCGCGCGCAGCGGCGTCGTCATCCGTGACGGGACCCGCGAAAAAAGTTTTCGGATCTCGCGTCATGATTTCCGATCCCGTGCGTCTACGTAGTGGATCCCGCGCGGGCTGCGCGGGATCCCGGACGGTCCGATCGCTCTGGGACCGGCGAACCGGTGCCGCGATCACCACGGGGACACATCGCGCGGCACGCGGCGGGTGAGAGCGTCTCTTTGCCGGACGGGCTGTCCGGCGCGGGGGAGGGAGATGGCACTAGGAGACGGGGGCGGGACCGGCGTGGGGGCGCCGGTCCCGCCCCCGGCCATGACCGGGCTGGCGCGGTGACAGCGGGAACGCGGGGGAGGGGCGGGGTCGCGGACTGCCGCGCAGCGCCCGCGGCTGTCACAATGGAGGTACCGAGTTACTTCCAGTGGGCAGAGAGCGCCATGTCACACAGAGCAGTTCCCGGCACCGGGGACCACCCGGGCCAGGGCGGCCAACGCATCAGCGACGAACACCTGTTACGCGCGGTCCGCGAGGGTGACTCGCATGCCTTCGCCACGCTCTACGAACGGCACCGCGGGGCGGCACTGGCCGTGGCCCGCATGCATTCCCGCAACGAGCCGGAAGCGGAGGACCTCGTCTCCGAGGCGTTCACGCGCGTGTTCGCGCTGCTCAAGGAGGGCAAGGGCCCCCGGGAGTTCCTGCGCGCCTACCTCGTTACGGCCGTGTCCCGGCTCGCTGCGGACCGCGCCAACGAACTCAGCCGCACGCGTCCCGTGGACCCCCAACCGGACGGGCCGCTGGACCGTGTGCAACTGTTCGAGGACACCGTAGTGCGCCAGGTGGACTCCGTGGTGGTGGCCCGCGCGTTCGCGTCCCTGCCAGAGCGCTGGCAGGAAGTGCTGTGGTACCTCGAGATCGAGGGGCGCAAGCCGCGTCAGGTGGCCTCCGCCGTGGGCATTCAACCCAACGCGGTCTCCGCGCTGGGCACGCGCGCACGGGAGGGACTCCGCACCGCCTACATGCAGGAACACGTCTCGGCGCGGGCCCTCGAGGACTGCGGCGAGTATTCACGACAGCTCGGTGCGTTCGCGCGCGATTCCCTGACCCCGTCGCGCACCAAGGTCGTGCAGGAACACCTGGACCGCTGTCCCCGCTGCACCGCCGAGTACCTGCAGCTCCAGGACCTCGGGATCGGGATGCGGGGTTGGCTCCTGCCCGTCCTGGCCGGACTTCCGTTGTGGGCCGGTGCGGGCGGTCGGCTCGTGGACGCGCTCACCGGCACGTCCCTGGCGGGCTTCGGGGGTGCCGCGTCCCAGGCTCCGGGAGTCGCGGGGACCCCGGCTTTCGACGGCGCGGCGGGGAGCGCCATCGCAACCTCCGGGGGTCCGGGTGCCGGCGGCTCCGGGGCCGGCGCGGGCGCCTCGTCCGGGGCTGCAGCCGCAGGGCAGTCCACGGGGATTGCTGCGTTCGCATCGTCCGGTACGGGCCTGGCGATCGCCGCGGTCGGCGTCCTGGTTGCGGCCGCCGCGGCCGTGGGGCTCGTGGCCGTGTCCAACTCGCCGGACGATCCCTCGGGCGGTGCGCCCGCCGCCGCCGTCCCCCCGGATGTGAACTCTTCCGACGGCGACGCCGCTGCGTCCGGCGCCCGCGGTTCCTCCGAGACACCCGCAGCCGGTCGCGACGACGAGGCGGACGGCAGTGATTCCCGCGCTGGGGATTCCGCCGGTCGGGACTCGGACGGCGGTGCCGCCGATGGTGGAGATTCCGCGTCCGTGGCTCAGGGGGACTCGGGCGGTTCCGACGGTGGAGGGTCCGTGGCCCTCGGCGATTCCGACGCGTCCCGCCCCAAGCAGGCCCGCGAGGACGTCCCCCAGGGACAAGGCCCGGACGGCCAGGCCGGCCGCAATCAGGGTGACTCGCAAGGTCGCTGGCCGGGCGGTGCGCCACTGCCCGGGGACCCGGGTGCGCCGGGCAACGGAGCGGGCGGTGCGACGTCGTCCTCTGCCCCCGACCTCGGCACCGATCCGGACGTCCCGCCCACGCCGTCGCCGAGCCCGTCCCCGGGTGACGCGGACCCGGGAGGGAACCCCGCGGACCCGGGCGAGGGAACCTCCCCCGCGCCGTCGGACGCTACGCAAACACCGGTCCCGTCCCCCTCGACGGGGGTGGCACCACCGCCCCCGACGACCACGGACCCCGGTTGCGAGGTGTCGCTCGGAATGGGAGGGCGGGAGATCATCTGCCTCGACGGGCTGCCCCCGCTGCCCACATTTCCCCCACTGCCCGCGCCGCCGTTGCCGCCGTCCGCATTGGTACCGTCGGTATCCCTCAACATTTTCTTGCCCCGCTAGACCCCACAGGAGAACACTGAATGCACCGCCATTACAACGGACTGAAGACTGTGCTGCTGTTGGGCGGTATGTGGGTGGTGTTGCTGGCGATCGGCTGGATCATCGCCGGGGCCACGCGCAGCTCGTTCTTCATCATCCTGTTCGCGGTGATCGGGCTGATCAGTACCGCATACAGCTACTGGAACTCGGACAAGCTCGCCATCCGGTCCATGCGAGCGGTGCCCGTGAGCCCGCAACAGGCACCGGCCATGTACCGGATCGTGGAGGAGCTCTCCCGCCGGGCGGAGCAGCCCATGCCGCGGCTGTACATCGCGCCCACCATGAGCCCCAATGCGTTCGCCACCGGACGCAACCCGGACAACGCCGCGGTGTGTTGCACCGAGGGGATCCTGCAGATGCTCGACGAACGCGAGCTGCGCGCGGTGCTCGGCCACGAACTCATGCACGTGTACAACAGGGACATCCTGACCTCGTCCGTGGCGGCCGCGGTGGCGGGACTCATCACGTCCGCCGCGCAGGTGCTGCAGTTCGCGGCCATCTTCGGCGGCGGGCGCGGTGATGACAACCGTGGTGGCAACATGCTCGTGGGGTTGCTCATGGCGTTCCTCGCACCCGTCGCGGCCACCGTGATCCAGCTCGCCATCTCCCGCACGCGCGAGTACGACGCCGACGAGGACGGCGCCAAGCTCACCGGCGACCCCCTTGCGCTCGCCTCGGCACTGCGCAAGATCGAGAGCGGCGCGTCCCAGCGGCCCATGAACCCGGAGGACCAGAAGGTGGTCAACACGTCCCACCTGATGATCGCCAACCCGTTCCGCGGCGGTGCGGTCTCCGGCCTGTTCCGCACCCACCCCTCCACCGACGACCGCGTGCAGCGGCTGCAGAACATGGCACGCAACGGCGGGTTCTACGGCCGCTGACGCGGCGTTCGGGTTTCGACGTCGCGGTGGGCGTCGCGTGCGACTGGCCCGTCGCGTCGTCCCACGACTGCGGCCCGCGTGTCCGCCGTCGTGCCCGGGGGGCGAACCCCTTACGGAAGAAGCCGTGATCCCCGCTCGGGGCTCACGGCTTCCTGGTCTCCGGATGCGGACCGGCGTGTGACGGGCGTGGGGCCGACGCGGTGCTGGCGCAGCGCCGGGGCCGGGTCACGTTAGCGGTAGTTCACGAACTGCAGGTCGACCTCCACGTCCGATCCCTTGAGCAGCGCGATCACGTCCTGCAGGTCGTCACGGGACTTGGACGAGACGCGCAGTTCATCACCCTGGATGGTGGCCTTGACACCCTTGGGGCCCTCGTCACGGATGAGCTTGGTGATCTTCTTGGCCTGGTCCTGGGCGATGCCCTCCTTGATAGAGCACTCGATGCGGTACTCCTTGCCGGAGGCGTAGGGCTCACCGTCGTCCAGGGACTTCAGGGAGATCCCGCGCTTGACCAGCTTGGACTGGAAGACGTCCAGGACGGCCTGGGCACGCTCCTCCGAATTGGCCTTGATCAGGATCTTCTCGCCGGAGAAGTCGATATCCGCGCCCACCCCGCGGAAGTCGTAGCGCTGGGCCACTTCCTTCTGGGCCTGGTTCAGGGCGTTGGACACTTCCTGCTTGTCGACCTTGCTGACCACGTCGAATGATGATTCCGAAGCCACGGTTGTCCTCCTGGGCGTGTTGGGTGCGTGATGTCACCCACCAGCCTAATTGCCCGCGATGAGCGCATTCGTGCCGGAACCGGGCGGATCGGTGGTGATCGGGCTCCCCGCGCAGTTCGCGGTCACCCGCGTGGGGGCACCGATGTCACGCTCCCGGCCGTTCAGGGGTTCTGGGGGCACCCGCGCTGATTTGGGGGACGGGGGGTGTGCTGTGTAATGTTGAGGTGCTCCCGCACGGCGGGGGTGCAATGCGCTCTGTGCGCTCTCGGCAGGTTACCCGAGCGGCCAAAGGGGGCTGACTGTAAATCAGCTGGCACTGCCTACGGGGGTTCGAATCCCTCACCTGCCACCCACGGGGATGAGCGATCATCCCGAAGGGGCTCCCCGGATGACATGATCCGGGGAGCCCCTTCTTTCGTCCCAGGGCCCTGCTGCAGTCGCGACTTCCCTGCCAAGCTCTGCCGCGCCCTGCTCCGCGGCTCATCCGCCCTCTGTGCCGACCGCATCGAATTCCTAGTGGAGCACAAGCAGCTGAGGGCGCCCATTTCTGCTTTAGCTCAGTAAAAGCCGCAGGATGGGGCGTGATGTGTCGGGGCGGAGCCCATGGATGTGGGTAGCGGGGTGGACGGCAGGTGCGGGAGTTCCGAGCAGCGGGGGTGGGCTCAGCGCAGCGCCGGGAGGACCTCTCGACCGAGCAGTTCCACGGTCCGCAGCGCCGCGTCGTGGGGCAGGCCGTCCACGTCCACGCGCACGAGCACCCGATCCAGCTCCAACGTCTCGCGCATGGCCCGCAGTTTGGTGACGACGTCGCTCACACCGCCCACGAGCAGCGCACCCTCCGGCCCGCACTGTTCGCGGAACTCCTCCGGTGTCCACGCGGGGTCGTCGGCGCTTGCGGCGCCGAAGGTTCTCGTGCTGGCGGCGAAGTGCGGATAGGCGAGGGTGAGGGCGTCGGGGGAGCGGGCGTCGTCGTCGTCGGACACCACGAGGCCCGGCAGCAGCAGGCCCACCGCGCCGCGCGTGGAGTGCCTGAAGCCGCGCAGCGCCTCCCGGTACGCCTTGACGTACGGCACGAGCTGGTCCCAACGGCCTTCCATGACGTTGAGCATCACGCCGATCCCGTGTCCCGCGGCCCGCAGCTGCAACGGATCCGGGTTGACGTGCTCCGCCCCGTGACCCTCACCGACGGCCACGATGTCCAGGCCCACCCGGTCCGCGGTGCGGGCCAACTCGGTGAGCTGCAGGAACCCCTCCCGCGGGCTGGGAAGCTCACCCGTGTCGGGGTGGGGAGCGCGTTCCCCCCCACGTGGCGATACCGAGTCTGAAGGTCACGGGTGGCTCCTCACGGGTGATTCCTGGGAATGCCGACGGCGCGGCGCCCAGGGCGTTCCTTGAGCCCGCAGTGAACGTTCTGGAGCCCGGCGGAACGGAGTCCTACGCTGGTTTCATGGCTACTGTAGACATCACCCAGGACACCCTGGGCCAGACCATTTCTGACAACGACATCGTGTTGCTGGACTGGTGGGCGGACTGGTGCGGACCGTGCAAGCAGTTCGCACCCACCTACGAGGCCGCCTCCGAGAACAACCCCGAGATCGTATTCGGCAAGGTGGACACCGAGGCCGAGCAGGGCCTGGCCGCCGCCGCCCAGATCTCCTCGATCCCCACGCTCATGGCGTTCCGCGAGGGCATCATGGTGTTCTCGCAGCCCGGCGCGCTTCCCGCATCCTCGCTCGAGCAGGTCATCGACGCCGTCAAGAACCTGGACATGAACGAGGTCCGCGCGGAGGTCGAGAAGCAGGCCGCCGAGGCGGAGACCGGCGCCGCGGGGGATCAGCAGAACTGATCCTGAGTTCCACGGCGTATGTAGACCCGGCAGTGGCGCGCACTTCTCGTCATACACAGATGATGTGATGCCCGCGCCACACGGCACACGCCCATGAAACACGGAGGGCGGCTCCCGAAGGAGTCGCCCTCTCCGTATATCCGGTCTGAATGCCCGGGCCGCTTGTCCGGCGGGATGTGGGACCCCGCCGCCCGTCAGTCGTTCTTCCTGCGGCCCGTCACGCCGCGGAAACCCCCAGCAGGGAACCGATGAGGAAGGTCGCACCCAGGGCCAGCGCACCGCCCACCACCACGCGGGTCGCGGCACGGGCCACGTGCGGGGTGTCACCCAACCGGGCACCGAGCGTCCCTGTGAGCGCGAGCGCCACGAGCACGGCCACGAACGTGACGGGGATCCGCCATGGGGCGGGCGGGAGCAGGATGGCCAGCAGCGGCAACAATGAACCCAGCAGGAACGCCACCGCGGAGGAGATCGCGGCACCCCACGGGCTGGGAATGTCATCCGGGTCAATCCCGAGTTCGGCATCCAGGTGGGCACGCAACACGTCCTTCTCGGACAGTTCCACCGCGACCTGTCGGGCCGTGGTCTCGCTCAACCCGCGATCCCGGTAGATCTGCGTGAGTTCGTCGAGCTCGGCCTCCGGCATGGCCTGTAGCTCCCACTTCTCCTTCTCGATGAGAGCTTCCTGCGAATCCTTCTGACTCGACACGGACACGTACTCGCCCAGCGCCATGGACAGTGCGCCGCCGATCACGGCGGCCGAACCGGCCACGAGCACGGGCGTCGTGGCCGCGGTGGCCCCGGCCACGCCGACGACGGTCGCGGCCACGGACACGATGCCGTCGTTCGCGCCCAGGACCCCGGCGCGCAGCTTGTTCATTTTCTCCCCGGACTTGGTCGCGTGCGGTTCCACCGCGGTGTGCTGTGCCATGCAGATAGTTTGCGTCGCAAATGAAAACCCCGCCAGGCAGGCAAGCCAAACCTCAGTCGGGCTGTCCTCCGCGGGAGAGCAGCACGCGCGGCACGCGACATCATGCCCCGCCCGCTCTGTGGGGCGACGCCGCTCTGGAGTAGCCCATTCGCCGCGGCGGCGCCGATCCAGGGGCGGGCCCATCAAACCCCGTCAGTGGTGACGATGATCCTGGGGTGTGAGGCGGGGTCCGAACGCGGGTTTGCGGTGCCCACTGGCCTTGATGAGCCGCACGACCCGCTGCCGGTGACCTCGCCACGGTTCGAGCAGTTCGAGCATGCGCTCGTCCGATCCGGGGGCGCCGTCGAAGAACCAGCACACGTAGTCGGCCAGATGGAAGTCCCGCACGCTCACGCCGTCCGGGTCTGCGTGGGTGCACTGGGTGATCTCCGCGGCCGTCCACACACCGATCCCGCTGATCGATTGCACTGCGGCCCGCACCCGCGCCGGATCCGGCTCCCGGCCAAGGCGCTCCAGGGCCGACGCCCGCTGCACCGTGCGCATGACCGTCGCGGAACGGGCGGGGTCCACGCCCGCCCGGTGCCACTGCCAGGACGGCACCCTGCGCCACTGCTCGGCCGTGGGCGGCACCCGCATCCCGCGCGGAGCGGGCCCGGGTGCCTCCTCACCGATCCAGCGCAGCAGCGCCCGGTACGCCCGCACGGCCTCGATCGCCGTGACACGCTGTTCCAGGATGGAGACGACGGCGCGGTCCAGGACGGTGCCCGTGGCCGGCAAGCGCATCCCCGGGTGGTCGTGGCGCGCCCTGACGAGCCGGTGCGGCAACTGCGCAAAACCCGCCGAGGACTCGAACTCCTCCCACGAATCGTCGTGGCCCACCCACCGGGGCGCGGACGGCAACCACTGCTGCGCGCCCGGACCCCACGCGTCCACGACGACGTCCCGGTCCAGGGGGTTCTCACCCGCGACGCGAGGTGGGCGGGAGAACCGCGCACTCACCGGCAACCCGCTCGAGCGCGTGGTGATCCACACGCAGTCCTCGTTCAGGATGCGCACCGTGGGATCGTCCGCACCGCGCCCGAGCACCCGCAGGGTCTGGCCCAGGTGCACGGGCCCGGGTGGCGTCCAGTGCAACCGGGTGGGGGAGTCCCCCGAACCGGTGATTTGCGCTGTCCGCACCGTGGTGGTCATGCGCAGATGATGCCACGGGTCTCCGACACCCTCGCGCGCACCCGGCTGGCATACTGGGTCCGACAACCCCGCCGCCCGGCACAGGCACCCCGGAGGGAGGATCGTGGCCCGTTCCCCCGCATCGGTCAACCCCGGGCGGACTCGTCCCGCATGGTTGCTACCCGTCCTCGTGGGAGCGTTCACGACCGCGGTGTACTGCGCGTTCTCCTGGAGCCAGTGGATCCGCTGGGACGTCCCCTCGTGGGACAACGCGATCTTCACGCAACTGCTCTCCGCGTACGCCTCCGGACACGCACCGATCGTGGACATCAAGGGCCACGGGTTCAATCTCCTGGGGGATCACTTCCACCCGCTGCTGATCGTCCTGGCACCGATTTACGCCGTGTTCCCCTCCGCACTCACCCTCATGATCCTGCAGGACGTCCTCTTCGGGAGCTCCGCCGCCGTCGTCACGCGGTGTGCCCTGCATGTCCTGCGCCCCGCCCCGGCCGTCGCGATCGGCGTGGCGTACGCGGCGAGCTTCGGACTGCAGAACGCGGTCGCGGTGCAGTTCCACGAGATCGCGCTCGCCGTGCCGCTGCTCGCGCTCGGTTTGTGCGCACTGCGGGAACGGCGGTGGCGCGCGGCCGCCCTGTGGAGCGTGCCCGTGGCCCTCGTCAAGGAAGACCTGGGGGTCACGGTCGCGGTGATCGGGGCGCTCATGCTCGGTCACGCGCTGGTCCCGTTCGCGCGTGGGTGGAGCCGTGCGGTACGACGCCGCTGGGCCGAGTTCCGCGCCTACACCCACCGCGGCGCAGGGCGCAGTGCCGTGCACGTGCACGGGACTGAGGATCGTGTCACCGCGGATGCCCGCCAGGATGGGGACCGCGGCGTCGCACAGACATCGGCGGATCCCGCGAGAGCGGTCCTGCGGGATCCGGCCGCGCGGTGGGGCGCAGCACTCATGGTGTGGGGCATCCTGGCCTCCGCGCTCGCGGTGGGGGTGATCCTGCCCGCGCTCAACCCCGCGGGGGAGTTCGCGTACTCGGACAAGATCGACCTGGCACTTCTGCTGCGCGATCCCACCTCCGTGGTCGTGTTGCAGGTCGTCCCGGTTGAGAAGCTTGTCACGTGGCTGCTCCTGCTGCTGATCGGCGCCGTGGTGGCGGTGCGCTCACCCCTCGCGCTGGTGGCGCTGCCCACGCTCGCGTGGCGCATGCTGTCCCCCAACCACGGCTACTGGGGGCCGGGGTGGCACTACAGCGCGGTGTTGATGCCCGTGGTCTTCGTGGCGCTCGTGGACGCCATCGATCGGCTCCGCAACGATGCGGATCGCGCGCGGGAGGCGGGGAGCGACGTCGTCGTCCGAGACGGCCCGGCGCGCCGAGGAACCGCGGGGGATCATGCCGGGAGCGGGGCCTCGAACGGACGCCTCACCCGTGACCGCTTACCGTTCCTCCCCGGCGAGGGTGCGGTGCTGCGCACCATGGCGCGCGCGGCCCCGTGGGCGGCGCTGGTCGTCGCGCTCGCGGTGGGCACCCAGCAACCGCTAGCGCAACTGGCCACCGCCGAGGCATGGCAACCCGATCCGCGTCAGGACGCCAAGGCCGCCGCGGTGGAGCGCATCCCGCACGGGGCGAGCGTGGCCACGGACCTCTCGCTCATGAACGGGCTCGTGAGCACCACCCGCGTGCACTGGATCGGCAACGGGGACGATCCCGCCCCCGAGTACGTGGTCGTGGACCGGCTCGGCGGGACGTGGAGCGGCGAGCCACCAGCGGACGTCACGGGCTACGCGCGGGACATGTACGGGGTCGACTACACGGTCGTGAGTGACGAGGCGAACATCGTGGTGGCCCGCAGATCGGCCTAACATGGCCCGGCCGTGCGGTAGGCTAGTGGTTTATCATCCCGGTTTCTTGTCTGTCGTAACCGTTTCGCCGTAGCGGGCATGTCGGTCCAGGACTTCAGCGGTAGTACCGCGCGCACCGGTGACAATCACTCCATTCCACCGAAGCGAGGTTCTTCCGTGTCCACTGACTCCCTGTCCCAGAACGAAAATCCCCACAACGAGACCCCCGAGCACGAAACCCCCGAGCGCGACGCCGCTCCCGCCGTGACCGACGCCCCCGACAACCACGACGTCGTCGTCGACGCGCAGCGCACCGACAGCGGCGAGGCAACCGAGCCCGCCGACCAGCCTTCCGAGGCCGAGCAGCCCGCCCGGGACGACGACGCCGCCGAGCCGGCCGAGCAGCCCGTCGAGAACGACTCTGCCGAGAAGCGCGCCGAGAACAGCTCCACGGAGAAGCCCGCCGACGCCGAGAAGTCCGAACCGAACCTGCCTACGTTCGCCGAACTGGGCGTGGACGCGCGTGTGCTGGCGGCACTGGACGAGGTGGGCTACGAGTACCCCTCGCCCATCCAGGCCGCGACAATCCCCGCGTTGCTGAGCGGCCGCGACGTCGTCGGGCTCGCGCAGACCGGTACGGGCAAGACCGCCGCGTTCGCGGTGCCCGCACTGTCCAAGCTCGCGGAGCTGTCCGACCTGCACGGCCCGCACCGCAGCACGCGCGTGCTGGTGCTCGCGCCGACCCGCGAACTCGCGCTGCAGGTCGCCGAGGCCTTCGGCTCCTACGCGACCCACCTGGACGACTTCACCGTGCTGCCCGTGTACGGCGGCTCCTCGTACGGTCCGCAGCTCGCGGGCCTCAAGCGCGGCGCGCAGGTGGTCGTGGGAACCCCGGGGCGCGTGATCGACCACCTGGCCAAGGGCTCGCTCAACCTGGACGACATCGCGTACGTGGTGTTGGACGAGGCGGACGAGATGCTGCGCATGGGCTTCTCCGAGGACGTCGAGAAGATCCTGGCGCAGACCCCCACGGAGAAGCAGGTGGCTCTGTTCTCCGCCACTATGCCCAAGGCCATCCGCCGGATCGCGCAGCAGTACCTGCATGACCCCCAGGAGATCACGGTCAAGGCCAAGACCACTACGGGCAGCAACACCCGGCAGCGGTACATGCAGGTCATGGGCCCGCACAAGCTGGACGCCATGACCCGCGTGCTCGAGGTCGAGGACTACGACGGCGTGATCGTCTTCGTGCGTACCAAGGCCGCCACGGAGGAGATCGCGGACAAGCTCAAGGCCCGCGGCTACACCGCCGCCGCGATCAACGGTGACATCCCACAGAACCTGCGCGAGCGCACCGTGGACTCGCTGCGCGACGGCAAGATCGACATCCTCGTGGCCACGGACGTTGCAGCCCGCGGTCTGGACGTCGAGCGGATCTCCCTGGTGGTCAACTACGACATCCCCCACGACACCGAGTCCTACGTGCACCGCATCGGCCGCACCGGCCGCGCGGGGCGTAAGGGTGAGGCCATCCTGTTCATGACCCCGCGCGAGAAGTACCTGCTGCGCGCGATCGAGAAGGCCACCCGCCAGCCCGTCGAACAGATGCGCGTGCCCTCCACGGACGAGGTCAACCAGACCCGCAAGGAGAACTTCGCGCAGCAGATCGAGGAGACCATCGACTCCGAGGACCTCTCGCTGTTCCGTGAGCTCGTGAAGCAATACGAGTCCGAGCACGACGTCGACGCCGTCGAGGTCGCCGCTGCGCTCGCCGTGATCGCCCAGAACGGCCGCCCGTTCCTCCTGGAGGACCTGCCCGAGCTGCCGCAGCGCAAGCGGGACCGCGAGCGCCGTGACGGCGACGGCCCCCGCAATCGCCGTTCCCCGGGGGACGAGGCCGGGATGAAGACCTACAAGCTGGCCGTGGGGCACCGCGATCGCGTAGTCCCCGGCGCCGTGGTGGGTGCCCTCACGCACGAGGGCGGTCTCAACGGTTCGCAGATCGGTGCGATCGACATCCGCCCCACGTTCACGCTTGTGGGTCTGCCCGAGAACCTCCCCGCGGGAACCCTCGACAAGCTGGCCAACACCCAGATCAACGGTTCGCCCATCCGGATCCAGGAGGATCGCGGACCCGGTGGCGCGCGCGGGGGCAAGCCCTTCCGCGGCGGTGACCGTGACCGTGGACCCCGCAACGACCGGGGCGGGTACCGCGGGGATCGGGGCTCGAGCAACGACCGCGGGGGCTACCGCGGCGACCGTGGTGACCGCGGGGGATACCGTGAGGACCGGGGCGGCTACCAGGATCGCGGTGGGTACCGCGAGGATCGTGGCGGTTACCGCGACGATCGCGGCGGCGGCCGTTCCCGTGGCGGGTCCTACCAGCAGGACCGGCCGCGTCGGAAGAACCGCCCGGACAACGGCGGCTACTCGGGTCGCTGATTAGTCGGTTCACTGCCTCACCGTGAGCCGCTGACTCGCGGATTCGCCGGTTCGCTGCGAGCCACTGAGCCGGCCGACTGAGCAGGGCCTGCTCAGCCGGGACGGTCGCTGACGTGGTCGGTCATCGGCGTGGCCGGTGAGTGACAGCACAAAGGGCCGTGGCCGGGACGATCGTCCCGGCCACGGCCCTTTTCTGCTTCTCATGTTCCCGTGAGGTGTGAGGTGCGCTGACGCGTGCGGCTCAGGCCACCGTGATGATCTGCAGGTCCTGCCCCACGGTCACCGCGCCGTCGTAGCGGCGGCACGCCAGCCGGTGCCACTCCACGGGATCGATGGTGCCGCCCGTGTTCTCGATGTGCGAGAGCACCAGGTGGTCCACATGGGAGGCCTGCACCACGGGTCCCATGTCCTCAACCATCACGTGGGCGGAGTGCGGGGGCATGATCTCGTTGACGGCCACGAGGGAGTCGTAGTCCCGGACGTCCTCGTCCCGCATGAAGATGTTGTTCGTGTAGGCGAACGCCCGCAGCAGGTGCGCGGTCATGGACTTGGTGCCCGGTGTGGGTTCCTCCGGGCTCGCGATCCCCACCGGCCGACCCCCGAACGGTTCCGGCAGACCGCCCGCGGGCCCGGGACCGTACACCGCGAGCTGGCCGGGGATAACGTCCCCGTTCTTTCGGCCCGTCGTGGACGCCATCATGAAGTCGTTGAAGTAGTCGGCCACGGGATCGGCATGCAGATGGGTCAGGAAGATCCCCCGCAGGGACGCGAAGCTCAGCCCCGCCTTGTGGAACTGGGTCACGCAGGCGCGTCCGCAATCGACCAGGTACGTGTGCCCGTCCACGATCGGTGCGGACGAGATCCCGGCGCGGTCCGCAGCCATGGGCGGGCCCGCCTTGGTCCCCACTTCTCGGGGTCACTCGTGACGCGGTGCGCGAGCTCCGCCTCGGTGATGCTGCAGTGGTGGTTCTCGTGCCTCAGCCGAAGAGCTACAGCCCCAGGGTCGGGCTCATGACCAACAGTCCCAGGGCCATGATCAGGCTCCTTCCGTGAGCAGTTCGCCCCGGGCGGGGGCGTTCTGGGCGTAGGGTGCATCCCTTGCGGGGGTGCCCAGGATGCTGTGCAGCGCGGCGCGCAGTTCGGCGGTGGGATCCGCGAGGTCCTGTCCCGCACCTATGCCGTGGACGGCGATCTGCAGACCCAGTTCCTCGCCGACGACGCGAACGGTCTCGCGCCACGGCGCCCCGCCGATCCCGGTCAGCAGGGTGAACCGCCCGCGGCCCACCAGACCGATCGTGGAGACCCGGCGGCCGTCCTGGGTCAGTTCGAGCAGTTCGGTGCCGAACCGGATGCTCGCCCCGTGGCGCTCGCCGGCGGCCGCAGGATGGGCTCCAGATCGTGCTGGCCGATGTTGCACATGGACGAAGGGCTCGCGGTGTTGTACTCGACCCGCAGGTCGTCGCGCCCGCCCCACGCCTTGCGGCGCGCGATCTCGGTGCCCGGGAAGGACCTGGCCCACACGTTGTTGGCCATGAGCTCGTGGGAGGCCCCGGACCCGGTGGCCTTCGTGCGCTCCAACTAGCAGTTGCACGCGAGGATCGCCCGGATCAGTCCCAACGAACTGCTGCGTTCCATCTACCTGAGCCTGTTGGACGTCGTGGAGGTGCGCACCGCCTCGGTGCAGTCATCCCTGGAGATGCCCCCTGGACGAGTACATCCGTTTCCGCCTGGACCTGCACAGGGACCTCGTGGAAGCGGTCGGTCGGGCGGACGCCCCCGAGGCCCGCTGGCTCATCAAGGAGCACACCATGGCGGGTGAATCGGCGCGGCTTGTGGGGTGAGGTGCTCGTTTTTGCGACCCGCTCATCTCCTGTTAGAGTATTCCGCGTTGCCCCGATAGCTCAGTGGTAGAGCGCCATCTTGGTAAGATGGAGGTCCCGGGATCGATTCCCGGTCGGGGCTCTCATGATGAGAACCTGCGGCTCTTTGCGAACCGTGGGTTTCATCCATGATGTGGCGGTGTAGCTCAGCTGGTTAGAGCGCACGACTCATAATCGTGAGGTCGACGGATCGAGCCCGTCCACCGCTACCGTTCAGGCGCCGTTCCCCTCGGGGAGCGGCGCCTTCGTCGTCCCCGGGCACAATTGGTCCGGGACAGCCGGTCCCGCACCACCCGCTGCTGAGCAGTCCGGGAACGGGCGACCTCCTCGCCGATCGCTGAGCCACCCGTCCGTCAGGTCGACTCGCGGACGAGCCCGATTCACCTCGCGGCCGCTTGGCCCTGTTCCACTCGAGGAACAGGGCGCCGCACTCCGGAGCAGCCTCCGGGGCGGGCGGGCACAATCGGACGTCGGAGGGGCGAGGCACCATGTCGGGTAGCGGATCAACGCTGGCACAGCGACCCACCGAGAAGGACGCGCAGTCGGGTCCCGAGAAGGACGAGCAGACACCCAACATCTTGGCGCGGCTGCCGGTCTCCGAGCGCACGCGCAACGTCCTCGAGTGGTTCCTGGTGACGTTCGGCATCTATGTCCTGATCACCGCGGTGGGATGGATTGGTGACGGTTTCAGCGCCGCCACGGGTGGGCGCGCGGAGGAGCTGTTCAGTGTCGCCGAGAACCCGTTCGTTGGTCTGGCCATCGGCATCCTGGCCACCGTGCTCACGCAGTCCTCGTCCACGACCGCCTCGATCGTGGTGGGCATGGTCGCGGGTGGCCTGCCGCTGGGCACGGCCATCCTCATCCTGATGGGCGCCAACGTGGGTACAACCGTGACCTCTACACTGGTCTCCCTGGGTGCGGCCGGTGACCGGGAACAGTTCCGGCGCGGTTTCTCCGCGGCGTCCGTGCACGACATGTACAACCTGCTGGCCCTGGTGATCTTCCTGGCGATCGAGATGATGTTCGGCACGTTCGGGACGTGGTCTCCACGATCACGGATCCCGGCGCGGACCTGATCGGCGGCGCCCTGACGTCCTTCCTCCCCGAGGTCTGGGCGGGGATCGGCATGATCCTCGTGGGCGTGGCACTGATCCTGCTGGTGATCCGCATGATCTCCAAACTGCTCAAGCTGCTGCTGGTCGGTCACGCCGAGAGGATCTTCCACTCCGCGATCGGCCGAGGCCCGATCTCCGGCATCCTGGCGGGCCTGCTGGTCACGGTCTTGGTGCAGTCGTCCTCCACCACGATGTCGCTCGCGGTGTCGCTCGCGGCGTCCAGCACGTTCTCACTGCGCCAGATCTTCCCGTTCACGGTGGGCGCCAACATCGGCACGACCATGACGGCGATCATCGCGGCGTTCGGTTTTCCGGGATCGAGCGCACGGCCGGGATGACGGCGGCAACCGTGCACCTGCTCTACAACGTCTTCGCGATGGCTGTGATCACGGGGATCCTCTTCCTGCGGCCCATCCTCATCAAAGCCGCCGCGTGGCTCGGGAACCTGGGCGCCGAGAACACGCTCTACGTGGTGATCTGGGTGCTCGGTGTGTTCGTCGCCATCCCGGGCGTGATGATCCTGCTGACCTCCGTCTTCTGATCGCGAGCCACATCGAGCGCCGAGGAGAGCGACCGCATGAACCCCGGACACCCGTCCACCTCGACGGACGAACGAGAACTGCTGCAACTGATCGTCGACGCCGAGGAACGGGTGGCCCGGCTGCGAGAGGAGCTGGAGCGGCGCCGGCAATGGCGCGAGACGTCCCAGGAACTGGAGGCCCAGCACCGCGAGATCGACAGGTTGGCCACGTTGCTCGAGGAGGCCCGGATCGACTGGCGGGCGGTGGGCGCGTTCGTACGCGGCGCGGTGCGTGAACAGCGTGCCGGCAGGCCGTGGGACGAGCGGGCGGACGACGCCGCGGACGGGGGTGCCGCGAGCACCGACCGGGAAGCGGGGGAGAAGCGATGGCCGTGCGGGAATCGGGCACGAACGCGCAGATCTCGTCCGAGGGCAGCAACAACGGGTTCGAGAAGTTCTGCGCGGGTGAATCGGACATCAACAACGCCTCGACCCCCATCCCGGGCCCCGAGGACCCCGTGGACTTCCGCGCGGCGTGCGCGGACAACGGCGTGGAGTACGTGGAACTGCCCATTGCCCTGGACGCGATCGTGCTGATCGCCAACGAGCAGAACGAGGCCGTCCGGGACATCATGATGGCGGAGCTGCGGCGGATCTGGGAACCGGGATCCTCGGTGGACACGTGGTCGGACCTGCGGGAAGGCTGGCCCCACGAGCCCATGGACCTGTTCGGTCGCAACCAGGGGTCCGGGAGGTTCCTCGATTTCACCCAGAAGGTCAACGGGGAACCCGGGGCCATCCGCGAGGACTACGAGCACAGTGCGGACCTCGCGCAGGTCGCGCACTGGGCCGCCGAGGCACCGTACTCCCTGGCCTTCATGGGGGTCGACAACTACCTCGCGGCACCCGAGGGGGTCGCAACCGGATCACCACGCTGTCTGTGGACGGCGTGGCATCGGACCGGGAGTCCGTGGTCTCCGGGCGCTACCCGCTCGGCCGTGAACTCTACGTCTACGTCTACGTCTCGCGCACCGCGCTCGATGAGAACCCCGCGGTGGAGGACTACGTCCGTCACCTGCTGGACCACGGCCCCTCGATCGTGCCGCGGGCGTTCTTCTACCCGCTGTCCGAGGACGCCTACGCGCAGGCCCGGGCGCGGCTGGACGAGCGCGTGCACGGCCCCGGTAGTTCGTGCGGGCCCGCTCGCCCAGTACTCTGGGAGAAATTCTTCCCAGCGATCGAGGAGAGTCATGGCCATATCCGCCGACGTAGTGGGCAGGACCTACCCGTCCATCCCCCCGTACCTCGTGGGCCGCGAGAAGATCCGCGAGTTCGCGAGCGCCGTCCACGCCACGGATGCCGCCCACCACGACGTCGCCGCGGCGCGCGCTGCCGGGTACGCGGACCTCGTGGCCCCGCCCACGTTCGCGATCATCGTGTCCCAGCGGGCCGACGCCGCCCTGGTCAACGATCCCGAGGCCGGGATCGACTTCTCGCGCGTAGTGCACGCGGACCAGCGGTTCACGCATCACCGCCCCGTGGTCGCCGGGGACGAGCTGACAGCCGCGGTCACGGTGGACAACGTGCGTCCCCTGGGATCCGGGGCCATGGTGACCTCTCGCGTGGAGATCACCACGGTGTCGGGGGAGAAGGTGGCGACCACCGTGTCGTCGTTGTTGGTACGCGGGGAGGACCAGTGAACATCACGTTCGACGAGCTCGAGAAGGGCCAGTTCATCGGGGAGCGCCGCGTGGAGGTCTCGCGCGCGGACCTGGTGCGTTATGCGGGCGCGTCTGGTGACTTCAACCCGATCCACTGGAACCAGGATTTCGCGCAGGGCGTGGGCTTGCCCAACGTGATCGCCCACGGGATGTTCACCATGGGTGCGGCCGTGGCGCTGGTGACCGAGTGGGCTGGCGATCCCGGCGCCGTGGTGGACTACCAGACCCGGTTCAGCAAGCCCGTGGTGGTCCCCAACGCGTTCGAGGACCGCGTGGTCCCGGGCACCGCGCTGACCGTGAGCGGGGTGATCGGAGTCGTGGATCCCGAGGCGCGTACGGTGCGCGTGGACCTCACCGTGACCGCTCCGGACCTCTCCGAACCGGACACGGATCCGGCCGAGGCCAAGGAGCTCAAGGTGCTCGTCAAGGCTCAGGCGGTTGTGCAGTTCCCGCACTAGAGTGGTGCCTCATGAACGCAGCACGCCTGTCCCACCTCACGACCACGGCCGTGGGGGGCCCCGCCGAGAAGGTCGTGGAGGTGACCACGGAAGTGGAACTCGTCGACGCGGTCTCCCACGCCGACGACGCCGGTGAGCGCGTGTTGATCGTGGGCGGCGGCTCCAACATCCTCGCCTCCGATCAGCCGTTCGCAGGAACCGTGGTGCACGTGGCCACGCGCGGGATCACGGTCACGGACGAGGACGGCTCGGCCGACCGCGACTCGGAGACGGCGCTCGTGGACGTCGCCGCGGGAGAGCCGTGGGAGGACACCGTTCGGGAGACGGTGCAGCGCGGGCTTGCCGGTCTGGAGACCCTGGCCGGGATCCCGGGCACCACGGGTGCCACGCCCGTGCAGAACGTGGGCGCGTACGGCGCGGAGGTCTCCCAGTGCATCGTGCGGGTGCGGGTGTGGGACCGGGAAGCCCGGAAGGAGCTCACGTTCGGTTTCGCGGACCTGGAATTCTCCTACCGTGACTCCCTGCTCAAGCGCAGCATGACTCACGGTTCACCGCGCTACGTGGTGTTGTCCGTGACGTTCCGCCTGCGCAGGCAGGAGCAGTCGATGCCCGTGCGCTACGCCCAGTTGGCCGCCGCTCTCGGGGTCGAGACGGGCCAGAGCGCACCGCTCGCGACCGTGAGGGACACCGTGCTGCGACTGCGAGCGGGCAAGGGCATGGTCCTGGACCCCGAGGACAGGGACACGTTCAGCACTGGGTCCTTCTTCACCAATCCGGTGGTCCCGGAGGACGAACTCACGGATCGGATCCCCGCGGACGCCCCCCGCTACCCGGTCCTGGACGCCACGGGACAGGAGGTTCCCGGCGCGGTGAAATTCTCCGCGGCGTGGTTGATCGACCACGCCGGTTTCGGCAAGGGATTCGGGCTGCTGGGCACCCGAAACGAGCTGTTGGACCTGGACGGCGGGGAGGTCGCCGGAGGACGCGCGGCGCTGTCCGGCAAGCACACGCTGGCCATGACGAACCGGGGCACCGCTTCCGGGGAGGACGTCGCCGCCGTCGCGAGCACGGTACAGCGCGGCGTGGAACAGGTCTTCGGCGTACGACTGGCCCCCGAGCCCGTGCTGATCGGGCTGTCGCTCTGACGAGCGCGACCCATGGGACGAACGGAGCAGTCGTGATGATCGGGGCGAGCGGCGCCGGCGCGTCGCACCACCTGAGTGGGACGCGCGCATGAGTTCCGAGCTGCACGAGGAGATCGAGCGCGGCGAACGCGGGGGCCGGGTGCACCGGGCGGTGCTGCGGCTGCGCGCGTGGTCCGAGCGCCACCCCGTGCTGCGGGTCCTGCACAAGGCCACCGTGATCGTGCTCGGCGGGGTGTTCGTGCTCGCGGGGATCGTGATGCTCGTGACGCCCGGGCCCGGGTGGCTTGCGATCTTCCTGGGGCTGGGGATCTGGAGCACCGAGTTCGAATGGGCCCACCGGCTGAATCAGCGGATCAAGCAAGTCGCGCTGCGTGCGTGGCGGTGGTGGGCCAACATCATGGCGCAGTGGCGCTACCGGCGTGCCCAGGACAAGCCCCACACCATGGTGCAGGGGCCGCGGCACATGCGGGCCACGACCCCTGATGATCCTCGCTAGGTCCGGGAACCCCACCAAACGCGCGGATCAACGCGCGCACCGAAACGCCCGGATCAGAACCTCATGATCAGAGGGTTCCCGTGGCGATCTTGAGCATGCGCCGCACGGGCTCCGCCGCGCCCCACAGCAACTGGTCGCCCACGGTGAACGCGGAGATGTACTGCGGACCCATGGACATGGTGCGGATACGACCCACCGGGATCTGCAGGGACCCGGAGGCGGCCACCGGCGTGAGGTCCCGCATGGAGTCCTCCTTGGTGTTGGGCACCACGGTGGCCCATTCGTTGTCCGCGTCCAGCAAGCGCTCGATCTCCGCGACGGGGACCTCCTCGCGCAGCTTGACGGTCAGCGCCTGGGAGTGGGAACGCATCGCGGCGATCCGCACGCACAACCCGTCCACCGGGATGGTCCGGTCCCCGGAGCGGCCCAGGATCTTGTTGGTCTCCGCCTCGGCCTTCCACTCCTCGCGGGACTGGCCGTTACCCAGATCGGCGTCGATCCAGGGGATCAGGGACCCGGACAGCGGGACCCCGAACTGGGTGGTGTCCAGCTCACCGCCGCGCTGCTTGGCGAGCACGGCGCGGTCGATCTCCAGGATTGCGGAGGCGGGATCCGCCAACGGGTCGGCGACGCTCGCGTGGATGTCCCCGAACTGCTGGATGACCTCGCGCATGTGGCGCGCACCGCCGCCGGAAGCGGCCTGGTACGTCATGGACGTGGCCCATTCCACGAGCTCGTTGCGGAACAGCCCGCCCAGCCCCATGAGCATGCACGAGACGGTGCAGTTGCCTCCCACGAAGTCCTTGACGCCGCGGTCCAGGGCGGCGTCGATGACGTCCCGGTTGACGGGGTCCAGCACGATCACGGCGTCGTCGTTCATGCGCAGCGTGGAGGCGGCGTCGATCCAGATGCCGTCCCAGCCGTTCTTGCGCAGCTCACTGTGCACGGCCTTGGTGTAGTCCCCGCCCTGGGTCGTGACCAGGATGGGCAACTTGGAGAGTGCCTCGAGATCGTGGGCGTCCTGCAGCACACCAGGATCCCCGGCGCTCCCGACCGAGGGGGCCGGACCCCCCGCATTGGAGGTGGAGAAGAACACGGGATCGAGCTGGGCGAAATCGTTCTCGGCGCGCAGGCGGTCCATGAGCACGGAGCCCACCATGCCGCGCCATCCGATGAAACCTACGGCGGCGGGTTGTGAAGTCATGCCCCCCAGTCTAGCGAGGCACCGTGTTCAGCCCCGAGTCCGCGGGTCCGGGGTGGTGGCCAGCAGCTCCCGGTAGGACGGGAAGCGACGCATGTAGTCCTGGATGTAACTGCACGTGACCCGGACCTTGAGGCCGCGCTGCCGGTAGTCGTCCAGCACGCGCGTGACCAGTGTCCGCGCGTATCCGCGGCGGCCGAAGGCCTCCGAGATGATCGTGTGCTGCAGGTCCACGGTGCCGTCCTCGAGCACCTCCACGCCCAGGAACCCGATGTACTGCTCCCCGTCCCACAATTCGTAACGTGAAGCGTCGTGGTTGGGGACGACCTTCAGGTCTGGGCTGTTGTTGATCTGCGGTGTGGGTTCAGTCGTCACGGTGGGGACCTCCATCTCGAGCTGTGTGTCCCATCACGCTATCCCATCGCCCCTGGTCACGGTCCCGGTCGCGGCACCGCGCGTGTATTCGTCGATCCGGTAACGGACCCCCTTGGCGGACTCGGCCCAGCCCGCGACCTCGCGCCGCGCCCACTCGTCGTCGAGGTGTGGGGCGTGGGTGTCGCCGGTGACGTCCAGCTCGATGGTGGTCACGAGCGCCCGGGTCAGGGGCAGCGGAGCGTACGCGGCGGCCTCGCGCCACACCCCCGGGCCGCCGATCACCCAGATCTCGCGCGCGGTCCCCGGCACGAGGGATGGCCCGTCCGAGGATGCAGCGTCGGTGCGCGACGAGGTCCCGGCGGGCGCGGCGTTATCGGCGCCGGGGGCCGGGGGCAGCAGGCGCAGCGCGAGGGCCACGGCGGCGTCGTACGAGTCCACGGCCCACACCCGCGAACCGTCCGCGGGCACCGAGTCCGGACGGGAGGTGATCACGATGTTGGGCCGCCCCGGCAGGGGCCGGAAACGCTCCGGGAAGGACTCCCACGTGCGCCGACCCATGATCACCGGGTGCCCCACGGTGGTGCGGGAGAAGAACCTCAGGTCCTCGGGCACGTGCCACGGGATGCTGCCGTCCGCCCCGATCACGCCGTCCGGGGACTGCGCCCAGATCCCGCCCACGGCGACGTTGCTCCCGCCGTTCGGGCGCCGCTCACCCTTTGCGGGAGCCACGATCGCGGCGAGTGCGTCCGAGCCTCGCCCGTTCACGACGTCCCCGTTCATACCGCCACCGGGGCCTTGATACCGGGGTGGTGCTGGTAGTCGAGCACCTCGAAGTCCTCGAACTCGTAGTCGAAGATCGACTCCGGGTGCCGGCGCAACTGCAACCGGGGGTACGGGTAGGGCTCACGCGCGAGCTGGGTGCGCACCTGCTCCAAATGGTTGGAGTAGATGTGGCAGTCACCCCCGGTCCACACGAACTCACCCGGGACCAGATCGCACTGCTGCGCGATCATCACGGTGAGCAGCGCGTAGGACGCGATGTTGAACGGCACGCCCAGGAACAGGTCCGCCGAACGCTGGTACAGCTGGCAGCTCAGGGCGTCCGGACCGTCCTCGCGCGGCTGCACGTAGAACTGGAATAGCGCGTGGCACGGGGGTAGCGCCATCCGGTCCACCTCCGCGGGGTTCCACGCGGTGACCATGTGCCGGCGCGAGTCCGGAGTGGTGCGGATGGACTCGACTACGCGGGCAATCTGGTCGATCGTCTCCCCATGCCCGGCGGGCCAGCTGCGCCACTGCACGCCGTAGACGGGCCCCAGGTCCCCGTTCTCATCCGCCCACTCGTCCCAGATGCTCACCCCGCGCTCCTGCAGCCAGCGCACGTTGGAGGAGCCAGAGAGGAACCACAGCAGTTCGAGCGCCACCGAGCGGAAGTGCACGCGCTTGGTGGTCAGCAGGGGGAAGGAGCCGCCCAGGTCGTAGCGGATCTGGCGTCCGAAAACCGACAGCGTCCCCGTGCCGGTGCGGTCCGTCTTGGGGGTCCCGTTCTCGAGCACGTCCCGCAGGAGGTCCTCGTAGGGAGTGGGGATGGGCATGGGTCTCCTCTCACGACGCCGCTGCGGCGGCCTCCGCGCGGCGCGCACCTCACGAACGGTCGGGGCGCGCCCGGGTGGGGACAGCGGCGTCGGCGTGGGCATGAACGCGGGCCGGGGGCCCGGCGGTCGGGGTGGTGTCAGTCGTCGAACGGGGAAATGATCTCGAAGCCCACGGCGCGGGCGCTCTGCGAGGCCCGGGGCATGTGCAGCACGATCATCTGACCGGGGCTCAGGTACGGGTCCGCGTCCGGCAGTTGCGCTGCGAGCGCGGGCGGCAGGTGCTTGGCGAGCACCTTCAACACGGTGGGCAGCACGGGGCGGTGGGTGCACAGCACCACGGGACGCTCGGTGTCGAAGAGCTGCTCGGTGACCTGGGCCGCGCGCTTGGGATGGCGCTTGTGGGCGGCCTCCGTCAGCTGTGAGCGCTCCTTGACCTTGATCCCGTACTTCTTGGCGTAGGGCACCACGGTGGAGATGCAGCGCAACCACGGGGACGTCACCACGCGCTTCGGTTGCCACGCGGCGAGCAACCGGGTCACGGCGAGCGCCTGACGCTTGCCCGTGGCGGCGAGCGGGCGGTCCCCCTCGGCGCGCTGCCAGGAGGAACGCGGCTTGGCCTTGGCGTGGCGGATCACGATCACGGGGCGGGTGGCCAGGGAGGCCCGCGCGTACAGGCGGGCGAGTTCGTCCAGGGGAGCGGTGTCGTCCTCGTTGGTCAGGATCGAGCGGGCCCGGGCCACGGGCAACCAGCTCATCCGGTCCACCTCGTCGTCCTCCGGGGACGTGTGGGCGAAGGGGGAGACCTCCGCGGCCCAGTAGCGCACGAGCTTGTCATGACCGCGGACGGTGTACTCGGTGTCCGCGAGGTGGACCCCCAGGGTGATGTGCAACCCCGTCTCCTCGCGCAGCTCGCGCACGGCCGTCTCCGGCAGCGTCTCGCCGTCGTCCTGCTTGCCCTTGGGCCAGGACCAGTCGTCGTAGCGGGGGCGGTGGATGACCAACACCTGGAGTTCGCCGTCCACCACCCGCCAGCACACACAGCCGGCGGCGAGGATGTCGTACTTACTCAGGGTCTTGTTCTTCGCCATGACCTGCTCTCCGTAGTCGGACGCTCGACTCGACCGCGCGGCGCGGGCGGGGTTCGGTAACGATCGTAGCCGTCTCAGCTGCGGTACATGACGTCCACGTGCCAGCGCTCGAAGCCCAGGGATTCGTACAGCGCCACGGCCGCGGGGTTGTCCGCGTCCACGTACAGCATGACCTCGTCCAGCCCCTGTTCGGCCAGGTGGTTGATGCCCGCCGCGGTCAGGGCGCGGCCGAGTCCGTGGCCCTGGTGGTCCGGGGCGATCCCCACGGCGTAGACCTCACCGATGGCCGCGGCGTCCCCCGAGGCCGGGTGCACCTTGGTCCAGTGGAAGCCCGCGACGTCGTCCGGGTCGTCCGCGGCGACCGCGAGCAGGAAACCCCGGGGATCGAACCACGACTCGTTCTCGCGTTCCTGCAGATCGGCGAGCGTCATGCGGCCCTGTTCGGGGTGCTTGGCAAACGCCGCGGCGTTGACCCGCAACCACGACTGCTCGTCCCGGCCCACCTCGAACGCCCGGATCTCGAGATGTTCCGGTAGGTCCACGGGCAGGGGGACGTCCTCGGCGCCGGCCACGGCGCGCTTGAGCTGGTAGAGGTCCCGCACGGCCTCGAGGCCGTGGAGCTCGGCGAGGCGTTGCGCGGCCACGTGGTTGCCGTGGGCCCAGGCCTCCACGGTGCCGTCCAGCTGAGCGCGCAGCTGCCCCGCGATCGCCGTGGCCACACCCCGGTTGCGGTGCTCGGGGTCCACCACGAGCTCCACCGTGTACGTGGACGCGCGATCCGGCTGCGGCACGACCACCGCGGCACCCACGAGGCGCTCGCCGTCGGTGGCCGCGACGCACGTGACCCCCGCACGGCCGGAGCGCACGTCCACGAGGGTCTGGTCGGAGAACGGCGGTTCGCCGTCCGCGGCGTGGGCGCGCTCGGCGAGCGCCACGAGATCGTCGGGGAACGGGATATCCTCGTGGGCGGTCACGGTCACGGACATGGGATGCCTCCTCGGTGGGTTATGGCGCGCGATCAGGGCGTCTGGTCCCTGCCCGCGGTGTAGCTGTACCCCACGTTACGCACCGTGGTGATCAGGTGCTCGTGATCCGCACCCAGTTTGGCTCGCAGCCGACGGATGTGGACGTCCACCGTGCGCGTCCCGCCGTAGTAGTCGTAGCCCCACACCTCGGAGAGCAACTGGTGGCGCGTGAACACCCTGCCTGCGTGCTGGGCCAGGAACTTCAACAGCTCGAATTCCTTGAACGTGAGGTTCAGGGCCCGCCCGCCCAGTTTCACGGTGTAGGAGTTCTCGTCGATCACCACGGCCCCGGCGCGGATCACGGCGTCGTCGTTCTCGAGCGCGTTCGTCCCGGCGTCTGCGAGCGCGAGGCGCAACCGCGCCTCGATCTCGGCGGGTCCCGCGGTGTGCAGCAGGACGTCGCTCACGCACCATGACGGCGCCACGGCCGCCATCCCGCCTTCGGTCACCGTCACGAGCACGGGCAGCGGGCGTTCGAGCCCGGACAGGGAGACGGCAGTGTTGCGCGCCGTCACGAGGTTGCGGGTGCCGTCCACGATCACCACGTCCGGGCGCGCGGACCCGGTCAGTGCACTGCTCTCGTCCGGGGCGTGCACCCGCACCCGGTGCGGCAGCAGCTCGAGCGCGGGCAGGGCAGACTCCACGGCGGGGGAGGCGGTGCTGAGCAGGGCGATGTGGGTCACTGTGGGATCCGCTCGGACGCGAGGTGACCGCTCCCGCGCGGGCACGGCCGATGACCGGGCCAGTATAGGCGGGCCCCGTGGACGTGCGGGGGTACACGTGACCCGCCGCGAGGCCCGCGCCGGTTACGCTGAAACGGGTACGCACCACACCGCCCGCCCTCGGCCCCGAAGGAACCCCACCATGAAGTACGCGCGCATCATCGTCGCCGCCGCGGTGGCGCTCGTCCTCGCGCTCACGGCGGGCGTGATCGGCTCGTGGGCGCCGCTGTTCGTGTCCGTGGCCATGGCCGTGACGATCGGTGTGGGGTGGCCCGCCGCCGCGGGGATCCAGGCGCGGCGCCGGCACAACGTGCTCATCGCGGTGGCCGGCACCCTCGCGTGCCTGCTCGTACAACTCGTCCCGTCCCAGCGCCTCGTGTGGTTGCCCGCGATCATCGGTGTGTCCTTCATGGCCGTGTGCGTGGCCGAACTCGTGCGGGGGGAGGGTGCCAAGTACCGTCTGGAATCCGCGCTGGCCTCCGCGACGGGGGTCCTGGCCGCGGTTGCCGCCTCGGGGTGGATTGCGTTCTCCCGCGTGGCCCACGACCAGGGACTGAGCAGGTGGCTCACCGTCGCGGGCGTGGGCGCCCCGCTGACCATCATCCTGGTGGTCGCCGGTGCCCGCGTGATCTCCGCGGCCCCCGAGAACCTGCGCCGCAGGGGCATGATCACGCTCGGTGTCACACCCGTGGCACTGTTCGGTATGGTGGCCGTTTTCGCGACCCAGCTACTGGCCGCCGTGGTAGCGTGAAGCCATGCTTGCTCTCGAAATCTTCTACCTCGTCCTGCTCGGCCTCGCGGGCCTGTGCATCCTCGGAATCTCCTTGAAGGTCGTGTTCAGCCTCTTCAAGGGCCAGCTGTAACTCGTGCCCGTCGAGATCCCCACGGACCTGACCCCCGAACTCGTTCCCTTCGCATGGCTGTTGGGCACGTGGGAGGGCAACGGCTTCATGGGATACGGCGACGCCGAACAGCGTGCCTTCCGGCAACGCGTCACGTTCGCACAGACCGGCTTACCGTTCATGATCTACCGCGCGCAGACCACGCTGCTCAACGAAGAGGGCGAACCCCAGCGCGAGGCCACGTACGAACAAGGGTTCTGGGAGCTCGCCCGTCCTCGTGAGGACGGCGACATCGGACCCGGGATGCTCCCGCCGGACCCCGTGCCCGTGCTCAAGTCCGCACAGGACGTCGAGGACCTGCGCAACGCGGACGGCGGCTTCGACATCTCCGTGACGATCGCCCAGCCCGGCGGCGTCGCCGAGCTGTACCTGGGCCAGATCAAGGGCCCGCGCGTGGACCTCAGCACGGACGCCGTGATCCGCGCCCGCGGTGCCAAGGAGTACGTCTCCGGGACCCGGCTCTACGGGCTCGTCAACAACCACCTCATGTGGGCGTGGGACATGGCCGCGCAGGGCCACGAACTCGCTACGCACGCTTCCGCCGAACTGAGCAAGGTCGAACCCCAGAAGTGACTGACACCGCACCCTCATACTCCTCCGTCCTGTTGCACCGCCACGGTGCCGTGACCGCGGAAGCGCTGGACGAGGGGGTCGCGGCGCACTACGGCGCCCCCGTGCACGAACAGCGCGCCCTGGCCCGGGGGAGGGCCGTGGTGGACCAGTCCCAGCGCGGCGTCGTGACCGTGAGTGGCCCCGATCGACTGAGCTGGCTCACCACCTTGTCGTCGCAGGTGCTCACCGGACTGACCCCGGGAGTCAGTACCGAAACCCTCTTCCTGAGCATCCAGGGCCGCGTGGAATTCGCTCCGCACGTGGTTGACGATGGCGGGACCACGTGGTTGATCACCGAGGCCCGGGAGGCCGCAGGGCTCGCCGACTGGCTGACCACCATGCGCTTCGCCCTGCGGGTGGAGATCGAGGACGTCAGTGACCGCTGGGCGGTGCTCGTCGCCACGCGGGACCTTCGTGAGCTGCTTTCCGCCCAGACCAACCCCGTGCTGGTGTGGCATGACCCGTGGCCGGGCGTCGGCGCGGGCGGTCACGCCTACGCCGTGACCGAGGACCACCCGGGTGCCGCGCGCTCGTGGTACGAACACCTGATTCCGCTCGCGTCGTTGGAGACCGCGGTCGCGGCTCTCGAGGAACAGGGGTACTCGCTCGCCGGTTCGTGGGCCGCGGAGGCCCTGCGGATCGAGGCCTGGCGGCCGCGCTGGGGCGCGGACACGGACGAGAAGACCATTCCGCACGAACTGGACTGGATGCGCACCGCCGTGCACCTGGCCAAGGGCTGCTACAAGGGCCAGGAGACCGTGGCCCGCGTGCACAACCTGGGCCACCCGCCGCGCCGGCTCACGTTCCTGGACCTGGACGGTTCCCAGCACACGCTCCCGGGCCCCGGGGCCACGGTCGAGCTGAACGGCAAGGTCGTGGGTCGCGTGACCGCGGCCCAGTTGCACCACGAGGCCGGCCCCATCGCGCTCGCCGTGCTCAAACGCTCGGTCGCCCCGGACGCGGTGCTCACCGTGCGGGACACCGTCGTGCAGGGCTCGGAGGAGGCCGCATCGAACGGCAACGGCGCGTCCGACGACGCCGCGGGCGGCACGTCCGCGGACGCACCCGCCGAACAGTGGGCCGCCGCCCAGACCGTGGTGGTCCCCCCGGATGCCGGGTCCGTGGTGGGCCGGGCCCAGGGGCTCATGCGCGGTCCGCGCGGCGGTGGAATGCGGCTCTGACCTAACACGACTGACATGTGGTGACGCCCCGTTCCCCTCGGAGGGGAACGGGGCGTCACCACGAGTCGGGGCTCAGCGACCGAACAGCACCTTGGCCTCGTCGTAGCGGTCCTGCGGTACCACCTTGAGCCCGTCGAGCGCCTCGGAGAAGTCCACGCGCACCACGTCCGTGCCGCGCAGCGCGCACATCTTGCCCCACTGCTTCTCGGTGGCCATCCCCACGGCGGCGATCCCCAGTCGCGTGGCCAGGACACGGTCGAAGCCGGTGGGCGCGCCGCCGCGCTGGATGTGACCCAGGATCGTGTTGCGGGTCTCGATGCCGGTGTTCTCCTCGATCTCCCGCGTCACGAAGTCCCCGATGCCCCCCAGCCGCGGGCGCCCGGACGCCTCGGTGCCCTTGCCCGCGATGGCCTCCTCGCGGTCGTCGGGGATGAAGCCCTCCGCCACGACAACGAGCGGTGAGCGGCCACGCTCGTGGACCTCACGGACCCACTCGGAAACCTGCTCCATGGACTCCCGGAATTCGGGGATCAGGATGGCGTGCGCGCCGGCGGCCATGCCGGAGTGCAGCGCGATCCAGCCCACGTGGCGGCCCATGACCTCCGCGACCATGCACCGGTGATGCGATTCGCCGGTGGTGCGCAGCCGGTCCATCGCATCCGTTGCGATCGAGACCGCGGTGTCGAAACCGAACGTGAAGTCGGTGGCCTGCAGGTCGTTGTCGATGGTCTTGGGCACGCCCACCACGGGCAGCCCCGCATCCGCGAGCCGCTTGGCGCCGGCCAGGGTGCCTTCGCCGCCGATCGCGACCACGGCGTCGATCCCGTGACGCTCCAGGACCTTGGCGATGTTCTCGGGACCGCCCTGGGGGCCGTCGAAGGGGTTGGTGCGCGAGGTGCCCAGGATGGTCCCGCCCTGGCGCGCGAGGCCGCGTACGCTTTGCCGCGGCAGGTCGATGATGTCCCCTTCGACGACGCCGCGCCAGCCGTCCCGGAAGCCCACGAACTCGTGATCGAAGGATTTGATGCCGTGCAACACCGCGCCGCGGATCACCGCGTTGAGTCCGGGGCAGTCCCCGCCGCTGGTCATGAGCCCGATTCGCATGTGTGCCTCAGTTCCCCTCTGTCGTGTCGTGTCGTTGTGCCCTTTCCATCCTAGTGACGCGCGCTCGGCGTTGCCCGGGACACCGGATGAACGGATGCGCGGCACATGGTGGGTCCCGTCCACCCGTGGTTAATGTGGACAACTAAGATCGGGGGAGGATCTGTGAACACGCCGTTCGCGATGTCAGGCCACCAGGAGGACGTTATGACCGCCCAGCAAGAACCGGCCCGGGAGAACCTGCGCGAGTTCATCGACAAGCTCGTGGACCAGGGGTACACCGTGCGGGACGGGCAGTCCCCGGACCCCGATCTGATCGACCCGGGTGGAAGCGCGGTGGAGACGTGGCGTGAGGGGTACCCGTACGACGAGCGGATGTCCCGCGAGGACTATGAGCTCGAGAAGTACCAGTTGCAGATCGAACTGTTGAAGTTCCAGTACTGGGGTCAGGACAACGACCTCAAACACGTGATCGTGTTCGAGGGCCGGGACGCCGCGGGCAAGGGCGGGACCATCAAGCGTTTCACCGAGCACCTCAACCCCCGCGCCGCCCGCGTGGTGGCCCTGAACAAGCCCTCGGACCGCGAGCAGGGCCAGTGGTACTTCCAGCGCTACATCCAGCACCTGCCCACCAACGGTGAGATCGTGCTGTTCGACCGCTCGTGGTACAACCGCGGCAACGTGGAGCGCGTGATGGGCTTCTGCACGGACGAGCAGTACGAGAGCTTCATGCTGCAGGCGCCCGTGTTCGAGAAGATGCTCGTGGACTCGGGGATCCACCTGACCAAGTTCTGGTTCTCGGTGACGCAGCACGAGCAGCGCACGCGCTTTGCGATCCGCCAGATCGACCCGGTGCGCCGCTGGAAGCTCTCGCCCATGGACCTCGCGTCCCTGGACCGCTGGGAGGACTACACCGTGGCCAAGGAGGAGACCTTCCGCCGCACGGACACGGACCACGCCCCGTGGATCACCATCAAGTCCAACGACAAGAAGCGCGCCCGCCTCAACGCCATGCGCTTCTTCCTCAACCAGTTCGACTACGAGGACAAGGACACCTCCGTGGTGTACCCGCCAGACCCGCTGATCGTGCGCCGCGGCCGCGACGCCGTGGACGACTGATACCCGGCTCCTCCCACCGTCCCCCGGAAGCGTCCATGGTTGGTTCCACCCCCGTGAGCCGCCCGGCCTGATTGATTCGAGGCTGGGCGGCCGCTGGCGTATCCACCCTGTGCGCGGCCACGTCCCACTACGCGGTGGACCCGAACCCGCCGAACGTGGCCCTCCTGGCGTTGACCCTCTCGATCGTGGGGCTCGTGTGCGTGCTTCTCGCCGGGCGGCGTCTCGGCGCCGTACGAACCGCGTGTGCCGTGGCGCTGAGCCAGGTGCTCTTCCACGCGCCGTTCTCGCTGGGCGGTCATGCTGCGGGGCCGTCCTCCCACGTGATCGGGACGGCCCACGCCCAGGGTCACGCCCTGCGCCCCGTCCCCCTGGCCTACCCCCTGCCCCCGCGCGCGTGGTCACCCGTGCGCATCATCTCCCCACGCGGACCGCCGGCTCTCTCCGTCTGAGCCGCTTTCCTTTCGAGCACACCCCGGGCACTCACCTGCGGGGTGTCCTCACCACATGCCGTCGAGAGGTACTTCATCATGTCCGCAACACGGAACGCACCGTCGTCCGAACGTGCCTGCGAGGGTGCGCGCCCCTCCCACGCCTGGTTCATGGCCCTGCTGCAAAGACTGCACTCTGCCGCTGCGCACCACGATCGACCGGTTGCGCCGGGACCTGCTGGTGGGTGAGCCCGGGCGGCTCTACAGCGAACTCGCGGCCTCGTGGCTGGGTGTCATGGCCGTGAGCAGGATCGTGCTCGTGGTGCTGCACCGACGCCGCGTGGGGCGGGGCCGCTGCGCCCGGGTCACCCTGGTCCCGCGTCCGGGGGAGGCCAATACGTATCGCCGGACTCGGTCGTGCCACACGGCCACGGGCGTGTGGCTGGCCCTCGATTTCCTGTTTCTCGCGTCGTCGGGACTCACGTGGTCCGCGCACGCGGGGGGGGTGCCTCTATGGTTTTCGTCAAGCAGCCAGGGCCACTGATGACGCGGTCTGAGGGTCGGTGGGGTCTTGGTAGAGGGTGCCGTCACGCAGCATCGCGAACAGGACGTCGGTCCGCCGGCGGGCCAGGGCGATGATTGCCTGGTTGTGGCGTTTGCCCTGGGCGCGTTTCCGGTCGTAGTAGGCCCGCGACGGGGCGTGGTGGATCTCGCGGTCGCCGTCGTCCCACAACGCCGCTCGGCCCGGGAATCCGCGCACTGATCATTCGTGCGGACGGTGCTCCCCGAACGGGCCGCGCCGTCTGAACGGATGTCGTTCCCCGCACGAACAGCGCCCCTGAACGAGCAGCACCCCCGACAGCGGTCATCCGCCATCGGGGGTGCGTGCGCCGGGGAGGGTGCGTGCGCGGTGAAGGGTGCGTCCGCGCGGGGGCCTCAGGCGGCCTTGCCCCGAAAGTTGTGCCGGTCCACGAGCGCCCACGACGCCGCGGCGTTGACAGCGGCCACGGTGAACACCGAGGGCCACGCGCCGATCTTCTTGGCCAGCGGGTGGGACAGTCCGAACCCGGCGAGGTACAGCACGCTCAGGCCCGCGGTCGTGGCGGGTCCCGCGGAGCGATACCACGTGCGCCCGGCGACCACGCCCTTCGCGAGCAGGACCGCGCCGCCCAGGGCGCGCACCCCCGTGAAACGGGCCACCGCGTAACCGCCGATCAGTCCGCCGGCCACCACAGCCGAGCTGGGCAGGGCCACGGCGGAGGGCAGCAACTCGTCCAGCTCGTGCAAGGTCTCTTTGACGCTCATTCGGTGCCTCCCAGGAAGTTCTGCAGACGGGACAGGCCCTCGGCGAGATCGTCATCGCCCAGGGCGTAGGACAGGCGCAGGTACCCGGACGGGCCGAAGGCCTCACCCGGGACCACTGCCACCTCGGCCTTCTCGAGGATCAGTTCCGCGAGCTCCGCGCTCGTGGTGGGCGTGACGCCCGCGAACTCGCGGCCCAACAACGCCGTGATGTCTGGGTACGCGTAGAACGCACCGGTGGGGGTGGGGCACACCACGCCGTCGATCGCGTTGAGCCCGTCCACGATCGTGCGACGACGCCGGTCGAAGGCCTCGCGCATGCGCTCCACCTGGTCCATGGGCCCGTTCAGGGCGGCCAAGGCCGCGCGCTGGGCCACGTTGTTCACGTTGGAACTCAGATGCGACTGCAGGTTGGTCGCGGCCTTCACGACGTCTGCGGGACCAACCAGCCAGCCCACACGCCACCCGGTCATCGCGTAGGTCTTGGCCACGCCGTTGAGCAGGATGAGGTTCTCGTGCAGCTCGGGTACGGCGCGGGCCATGGAGGTGAACTCCACGTCGTCGTACGTGAGGTGCTGGTAAATCTCGTCGCTGATTACGAAGATGCCCTTGGCCGCGGCCCATTCACCCACGGCCCGGGTCTCCTCGGCGGTGTAGACCGCACCCGTGGGGTTGGAGGGCGAGCAGAACAACAGGGCCTTGGTGTGCTCCGTGTATGCGGCCTCAAGTTGTTCGGGCGTGACCTTGTACTCCTGGTCCGCACCCGCGAAGACCTCCACGGGGTTGCCGCCGGCCAGTCGGATGGCTTCAGGGTAGGTGGTCCAATATGGGGCGGGCAGCAGGACGTCGTCGCCGTCGTCCACGACCGTCTGGAACGCCTGGTACACGGCCTGCTTGCCGCCGTTGGTCACGAGCACCTGGGAGGGCTCCACGGCCCATCCGCTGTCGCGCTGCGTGGCTTGCGCGATCGCTGAACGCAGCTCGGGCAGTCCCGCGGCGGGGGAGTAGCGGAAGTTCTTGGGGTCCTGGAGGGCCTCGGCGGCGGCATCCACGATGTAGTCGGGGGTCGCGAAGTCCGGTTCACCCGCGCCGAAGCCGATCACCGGCCGCCCCTCGGCCTTGAGGGCCTTGGCCTTGGCGTCCACGGCGAGGGTCGCGGACTCCGCGATCGCCGAGATCCGATGCGAGATGCGCTGCTGCGCTGGTGACATGGTGATCATTTCTCCTGGGCTGACTGGGCTGCTTGGACTGACCGGGTCGTCCCGGCGAGCGGGCCTCTCACTGGCCCGCGCACGAATCCGTACGGGAACCTGACGGGCCCGGGGTCCGACCGGGGACGCGGACACCGCTCCCAGCTTAGGTGGCCGGACCCTTGCTTTGCACGGGACGCGGCGGGCGCGTACCATGGTCTGTTGGTGCCGCCACCAGTGCGGTGCGCTCTGCCCCGGGATGGACTCCCGACGGCGGGATGATGGGCCGATGATAGGCTCGGGCACCGGATTTCGTGTCGCGCACGGCTGCGGCACGGTGTCGAAGGGCAGTGGCGCAATTGGTAGCGCAGCGGTCTCCAAAACCGCAGGTTGCAGGTTCGAGTCCTGTCTGCCCTGCTTCAGGACCCACAACGGCACGCACACCACCGCCGAGAAGTTGCTTCACGCAGGGGAGAGCCGATGTCGCACACCGTCACAGGACAGACCCCGGGTCAACCTGCCGGTTCCGATCACAAACGTGGGATCTTCGGCCGGATCTGGCTGTTTATCCGTCAGGTCGTGGGAGAACTCAAGAAGGTCGTCGCCCCGTCCCGCCGGGAACTGGTCAACTTCGTCCTGGTCGTGCTGGCGTTCGTGGCGTTCATGATGGTGTTGATCTCCCTGTTGGACCTGGGCTTCGGTCAGGTGGCCATCTGGCTGTTCGGGAACGGCGACCAGGCCCAGTAAGTCCTTCCACCACTTCCAGACGTCCACAGAAAGCAGGAATCCCCGGTGACCGATCACGAGCTCGATAACGACGACACCCAGCCCGCTCAGTTCGACTCCCTGATGGCGGACGCTGCGCGGGACGAGTCGGCGCAGAGCACGTCCGAGACCACCGAGACCACGGATCCGCAGCAGGACTCCGACGAGCGCACCGTGCAGGAAGCCGACCTCGACGCCGCCGAGGGTAACGGCGAGGCTGTGCCCGTCCCCACCGAGGACGCCGCGGCCACGGCGGAAGCCGCCGAGGACGACGTCGACCCCGCGGTGGAATTTAAGGCCAAGCTGCGCCGCCAAGAGGGCGACTGGTTCGTGATCCACACGTACGCGGGGTACGAGAACCGTGTGAAGACCAACCTCGAGACCCGCATCCAGTCCCTCAACATGGAAGAGGACATCTTCCAGATCGAGGTGCCCATGGAAGAGGTCGTGGAGATCAAGAACTCGCAGCGCAAGACCGTGCGCCGCGTGCGGATCCCCGGGTACGTGCTCGTGCGCATGAACCTCACGGATGCCTCCTGGGGCGCTGTGCGCCACACCCCGGGTGTCACGGGCTTCGTGGGCCAGGACGCCTACAACCCGGTGCCGCTGCGCCTGGACGAGGTCTTCGACATGCTCGCCCCCACGTTCGAGACCCCCGAAAAGGCCAAGGGCCTGGGCGAGACCGCCGGTTCCGGCGCGGGTGCCCAGGGTGGCGCCCAGCAGGTCACCGTGGACTTCGAGGTCGGCGAGTCCGTGATCGTGAAGGAGGGCCCCTTCGAGACCCTCCCGGCCACGATCTCCGAGATCAAGGTGGAATCCCAGCAGCTCGTGGTACTGGTGTCCATCTTCGAACGCGAGACCCCCGTGACCCTCGGTTTCGACCAGGTCACCAAGATCTAGTCCCATCAGGTTTCGGAATCCGGCCTCGGATGTGCTTTGGTCCGGGGTGTTTCCGTTCGGTCGCCGCGCCACGGCGACCACTCGCCGTCGTACGCTCCTGTGCGGCGGTACGCACAGCTAGAAGAAGGACCATCACATGGCTCCCAAGAAGAAGGTCGCAGGCCTGATCAAGCTGCAGATCCAGGCGGGCGCCGCCAACCCGGCTCCCCCGGTGGGTCCCGCGCTGGGTCAGCACGGCGTCAACATCATGGAATTCTGCAAGGCCTATAACGCGGCCACGGAATCCCAGCGCGGCAACATCGTACCGGTCGAGATCACCGTGTACGAGGACCGCTCGTTCACGTTCGTAACCAAGACCCCGCCGGCCGCGCAGCTGATCAAGAAGGCCGCCGGCGTCGCCAAGGGCTCCGGTGTCCCACACACCAATAAGGTCGGGAAGATCACCATGGACCAGGTCCGTGAGATCGCCGAGACCAAGAAGGAAGACCTCAACGCCAACGACGTCGAGGCCGCCGCGAAGATCATCGCCGGCACCGCCCGTTCCATGGGCATCGAGGTCAACTGAGCTCTTCCGAGCTCGTACCGAAGACAACCATCGTGGCAGGGCCGAGCGCGGCCCGCTGACCACAACTGCACAAGGAGAACAAGCAGATGGCACAGCGCAGCAAGGCATACCGGGCAGCTGCCGAGAAGATCGAGGCGGGCAAGTTCTACGCTCCCGCCGAGGCGGTCGCCCTGGCCAAGGAACTGGCCGAGAACAGCAAGTCCGATTCCACCGTCGAGGTGTCCATGCGCCTCGGTGTGGATCCCCGCAAGGCGGACCAGATGGTCCGCGGCACCGTGAACCTGCCCAACGGCACGGGCAAGACCGCCCGCGTGGTCGTGTTCGCAACCGGTGACAAGGCCGCCGCGGCCGAGGCCGCCGGTGCGGACTTCGTGGGTTCCGACGACCTGATCGCCAAGGTCCAGGGCGGTTGGACCGATTTCGACGCCGCCGTGGCCACCCCGGACATGATGGGCAAGGTGGGCCGCCTGGGCAAGATCCTGGGTCCCCGTAACCTCATGCCGAACCCCAAGACCGGCACCGTGACGATGGACGTGGCCAAGGCCGTGTCCGACATCAAGGGCGGTAAGATCGACTTCCGCGTGGACAAGCACTCCAACCTGCACTTCATCATCGGCAAGGCGTCCTTCGACGCCCAGAAGCTGGCCGAGAACTACGGTGCCGCGCTGGAAGAGGTGCTTCGTCTGAAGCCGGCCGCGTCCAAGGGCCGTTACATCACCAAGGCTACCGTGGCCACCACGTTCGGCCCGGGCATCCCTGTGGACCCGAGCGCCACCGAGGTCACCACCCAGGCGTGATCGCGGGTACGTAACGAGGGAACGCTCGCATTCCCTGCCGTCGAGGGAAGGGTCCGTGCCGTCACCGGCCGGACCCTTCTTTCGTGGGACGATGGAAACACCGTTACGAATTCTTGATGTACTTGAGGCCGGGTTCCGTGGACGGGGCCCGTCGCCCGGGTGCCGTCCCGGCCGGGCGGCGCGGAAGGAGATCACTGTGACGGAGCCGTCACCGGTACGCATCGAATTGTTGTGCATCCCCGACACCTTCGATGACGAGGCGCAGCGGGTCCTGGGGCGCGTGGCCGCGCTCGTGCAGTCCTCCCGGCGACACGTGTGGGGCACCGGTCAGCTCAGCAACGGCGCCCACGACATCTTCCGGGACCTGCACGACCCCTACGAGCGCGTGAACGTCCTGTGCGCGTACTTCGACGACCGTCTCGTGGGGCGCGCCGAGGTGCGGATGCCCCTGATCACGGACACCGACATGGCGCAGATCGCGGTGGACGTGGCCCCGGACGAGACCTCCGAGGGGATCGGGCGCGCTCTTCTGAGTGCTGCGGAGCAACTTGCGCGGGGTGAGTCCCGCCGGTTCATCCGCCTCGTGACCGAGCACCCCGCGTCCGAGGCGCGCGATCCCTCCGGCCCCGGGGACGGCAGCGCGGACGGCACGGCCGACGGCGGTGCGAGCCCCGTGGCTCCCGTCCCATGGCTCGACGCCGCCGATGGTTCCGGGCGCCTGCCCGCGAGCCACCGCCAGACCCGCTTCGCCCAGCACGCCGGGTACACCCTGCGCACGGTCAGCAGTTTCGCGCTCCTGCCCGTGCCGCTGGACGAACAGCGCGCCGCGCGCATCCACGAATCCCTCGAGGCCGTGCCCTTCGCGGACCACTACCGCCTGCACACGTGGGTGGGGGAGGCCCCGGACGAGCTCCTGGCCCCGCTCGCGCAGCTGCACGCCAAGATCCCCACGGACTCGTTCGTGCGCCCGATCGTGGCGGACCCGGACCCGTGGGACAGCGCGCGGGTGCGCCGCACGGAACAGCTGCGTCAGGAGGACGGCGACCGGTCCCTGATGGCCGTGATCCAGGACGTGCGCACGAGCGAGCTCGTGGGGATGACCGAACTGATCCTCGCGCAGCACCGCCCGGCCCTGGCCCTGCAGGACGAGACCCTCGTGGTGCGCACCCACCGCGGGCACCGGTTGGGGATGCGGCTCAAGCTCGCCAACCTCGAGCAGCTCGCGAACGTGGCCCCCGAGGTCCGGACCGTGTACTCGTGGACCCACAGCGGCAACGACCGGATGAACTGGGTCAACGCCCAGCTAGGCTTCCGGGACGCCGGTCAGTCCGCGATCTGGGAGCAGGACTTCAGCATCCACTGACCGCCGGGGCCGGTCACTCACCACGGCAGGGGCAGCACCACGGTCTCCTGTCCGCGGGCCAGCCCGTCCCGGGGCACGGACAGCAGCCCTTGCGCCGCGGCGAGTCCGCGCACCATGTTGGAGCCCACCGCGCGGCACGGCACCCAGCCGTCCTCGTGCCGCCGGGCCGGTAGCAATCGTTCGGAGCGGGCGTCGGCCAGATCCTCCCCGGCAATCGCGGGGGCGAAAGGTTGGGCATCGCGGCCCAGGTGGCCGGCCAGGAACGCCCCACCCAGCAGCAGGAACGCCACCATGGCGCCCAGGGGATTGCCGGGCAGCGCGAGCACGGCGGTGTCCCGCGCGGCTGCGAACAATGTGGGGTGACCGGGCATGAGGTCCAGCTGGTCCACGAGCACGTGGCACTCGTCCTGCACCAGGGGACGCACGAAGTCCGCGTGCGAGCGGGACGTGCCACCCGTGGTGACCACGAGGTCGTGCTCGGCACTCAGTTCGCGGAGCAGGCAACGCAGCGCCGCGGCGTCGTCGGGACCGCGGCTCACCGTGACCGTGCGCCCGCCGAAGGCCTTCACCATGGGCGGCAGGGACATGCTGAACGCATCGCGCACGTACCCGGGAGCCGGGAGCCCGCTGGTGCGCACCTCGGAACCCGTGAGCAGCAGGGCCACGCGCGGGACGGTACACACGGGCACGTCGTCCCGTCCGGCCACGGCCAGGAACGCCGCGTGCGCGGGGGAGAGCACGGCGCCCGCCCGCACCACGGTCTCGCCCTCGGCGCATTCCGTTCCGGCCGGGCGAATGTGCCTGCCCGCGAGTTCCGTGCGCGGGCTGCCGGGGGACAGCTCAAGGAGCTCGCCGCGGCGGGTTGCGAATTCCTCGCGGATGACCGTGGTGGTGCTGTCCGGGATCACGCCGCCCGTGACCACGGGGACGGCCGTGCCGGGCGCAAGCGTGACCGCGGACGCGGCACTCGGCAGCGGCGCGGACGGCGCAGCGCCGTCGGCCAGGTGATCATCCAGTCGCCGTCCGTCGGATGCCCCCGCACGGGAGCCCGGGGCGACGACGCGCCACGGTCCCGGTCCGTGGACCGCGTACCCGTCCATCGCGCTCGAGGCGTAGTGCGGGACGGAACATGCCGCGCGGACGTCGTGGGCCGCGGTGCGACCCGCCGCCCGGTCCAGGGGGACGATCTCGATCGCGCCGCCGGGCCGGGAGTCCGCGAGCACCGAACCGGCCCGGTGTGCGAGGGTCCGGGCGGCGTCACGCGCCGCGTGGTGCAGGGGTTCGAGACCGCTACTCCACGCGGGTGGGGTAGGACCAGGCATCCGATCAGCCCCCCGCGAAGGGCGGGAGGACGTCCACCGTGGCGGCCGGGGCCAGCGGGGACTCCTGGTCCCGGGCGGCCACACCGTCCACGAGCCACGAGCATTGCGGCAACACCTGGGCCAACGTGCGTTCGCCCGGTGGGGCCACGGGGTGCAGGGTGACCAACAGTTGCTGCAGCTCGGAGCGGGTCAGCGCCGTGGTGGTCTCCACGTGCTCTTCCTCTGTCCCGGCCGCGGCAGCGGCCGCCGCGAAATAACGCACGAGCACGGTCTCAGCCCCCGATCGCGCTCATGCTGCGGTCGGGCTGGACGTAGTCCCCGGAGTCGAGGCCCGCGTGGTCCATCCCGTGGGCGCGCGGCTTGACCCACATGGCATCGCGCCAGCGTTGGGCGATGTCCCGGTCGGTTGCGTTCGAGCGCAACAGGTGCATCAGATCCGTCTCGTGGTGGGAGAACAGACACGAGCGCACGTGGCCGTCCGCGGTGATCCGAGTGCGCGTGCAGTCCTCGCAGAACGGTTCCGTGACGGACGCGATGATCCCCACGGTCCCCACCACGGTGTCCTGACCGCGTTCCCGCACGAGGTACTTCTCCGCGGGGGCGCCCGCGCGGGGTGCGGTGTCCGGGGTGATGTCGAAGTCCCGGGACAGGGACTCGCGGATCTCGGTGGCCGTGACCATGTTCTTCCGGGTCCAGCCGTGGTCCGCGTCCAGGGGCATCTGTTCGATGAAGCGCAGGGCGCAGTCGTGGTCCAGGGCCCAGCGCAGCAGCGCGGGCGCCTCGTGGTCGTTGATCCCGCGCATCAGGACGGCATTGAGCTTGACCGGGCTCATGCCCGCGTCCTGGGCGGCAGCCACGCCCTCGAGCGTTTGGGTGAGCCGCCCGCGGCGGGCGAGCTTCTCGTAGGTGTCCGCGCACAGGGTGTCCAGGGAGATGTTCACGCGGGTCATCCCGCCGTCCGCGAGGGCCTGGGCACGCCCGGCGAGTCCGATGCCGTTGCTCGTCATGGACACGGGGATCCCCGGCATGCGCTCGGTCAGGGCGGCCACGAGCTCCTCGAGATCGGGGCGGATGAGCGGTTCCCCGCCCGTGAGTCGGATCTCCCGCACCCCGAAGTCCGAGACGGCGATGGCGGCCAAACGCACGATCTCCGGGACCGTCAGCAACGATTCACGCGGCAGCCACTGCATGCCCTCCGCGGGCATGCAGTACGTGCACCGGAGGTTGCACTTGTCCGTGAGGGAGATGCGCAGGTCCGTGGCGGTACGTCCGAAGCGGTCCGTCAACGGCCCCTGCGTGGGCACCCCGCGAACGGGGAGGACATGGGGATTACCGAGGAAAACGGACATACCGTCCAGTGTAGGTGCTGCCCCCAGCACGGGCGGAACCCCCGGCGGGGTGGCTACCCTGGAGCCATGTCCCGCTGTATCGAAACGCACCAGCGCACGCTGGTCGAGTTGCTCAACTCGGCGTCCCACGACGACGCCGCACTCCTGCCCCTCACGCGCGCCGCGGGACGCGTGCTCGCCCGGGACCTCGTGGCGGAGGCGGACCTGCCACCGTTGGCGAACTCGCAGATGGACGGGTTCGCGGTGCGCGTGGCCGATCTGACCCCCTCCGTCCCGCCCCAGCCAGGGGATGTTGAAGGGATCGAACTGCCCGTCGCGGACGTGCGGCCCGCGGGTGCCCAACCGGCGCGGCACACACCCGGTACCGTGACCGCCGTGATGACCGGGGCCGTGCTCCCCGAGGGCGCGGACGCGGTGATCCCCGTGGAACGGGTGCGTCCCCCGCGCTTCGACGTCCCGGCCGTGACGATCAGCCCCGACGTCGCCCGGTCCGTCACCGAGGGCACCTTCGTGCGAGCGGCCGGGAGCGACGTCGCCCGCGGCGCCGTGGCGCTGCCCGCCGGAACGCGGCTGGGGGCTGCGGCGCTCGGTGCGTGCGCCGCGCTCGGACTGGGCCCGGGAACCGAGGTGTCCGTGCGCACCGGACCGCGTGTGGTCGTGGTAAGCGGAGGGGACGAGATCGCGCCCGACGGGCACGCGCCGCGCCCCGGGATGTACCACGACGCCAACGGCCCCTTGCTGGCCGCGTGGTTGTCCGAGGCGGGCGCCGAATCGGTGACCCGGGTCCGTGTGGACGATGACCCGGACGCCTTCGTGCGAGCCCTGGATCACGTTGTCACCGAGGCACGACCCCACCTCGTGATCACGAGCGGCGGGATCAGCGCGGGCGCGTTCGAGGTCGTGCGCCAGGGCCTCGAGCGGGAGGGCCGGGACACGTGGTTCGGCCACGTGGCCATGCAACCGGGAGGCCCCCAGGGACACGGCACGTTCCGTGGCGTGCCCGTGATCTGCCTGCCCGGTAATCCCGTGAGCACGTGGGTCTCGTGCGAGGTCTTCGTGCGTCCCGCGCTCGCGGCCGCGTGGGGGTGTTGCCCGTCGCCGCGGTGGTTCACGGCCGAATTGGGCGAGGCGGTTCGACCGCTGGACACCAGGACCCAGCTGCGCCGCGGGAGTATGGAACACCCGGGGGACGGAACGGTCCCGCGCGTGCGTCTCGTGGGGGGAGCGTCGTCGCACCTGCTGAGCGCCGCCGCCCATGCGGACGTCCTGGTGCGCATCCCGCCCGGAGAGCACGAACTCGCTGCCGGGACGACCGTGGCGGTGCTGCCGGTGGACGGCGGCGTGCTGCCCGCGGACGACGACCCGGTGCCCGCGGGCGCAGCAGACGGAACGGAACGAACAGGAGAGCCAGCGTGAGCGAACGAGAGCCGGAGCCCGGACAACAGCACCTGACACACGTGCGGGAGGACGGCACGGCGCACATGGTGGACGTGAGCGAGAAGGCGGTGACCTCGCGCGAGGCCACCGCCCAGGCCGTGCTCATGACCCGCCCGGACGTGATCGACCTGCTGGCCTCGGGGGGGCTGCCCAAGGGGGACGCGCTCGCCGTGGCGCGCGTGGCCGGGATCATGGCCGCCAAGCGCACCCCGGACCTCGTGCCCCTGTGCCACCCGCTGCCCCTGAGCAAGGTGACCGTGGACCTCACCCCGCGTGAGGACCGCGTGGTGATCGAGACGACCGTGCGCACCCGCGGTGTGACCGGCGTGGAGATGGAGGCCCTCACTGCGGCGAGCGTGGCCGCGCTGACCCTGTACGACATGATCAAGGCCGTGGACAAGGCCGCCACGATCACCGACACCCGCGTGCTCGCCAAGTCCGGCGGCAAGAGCGGCGATTGGAGCGCCCGATGAGTGAGCACGCGGATCCGGCCCACGGCCGTCCCTCCCGTCGACACGAGGTAGGCGACACCCACCTGGAGGGGCGCAGCGCCGTGGTGGTCGTGGTGTCCAGCTCGGCGGCCTCGGGCACGGCGGAGGACCGCTGCGGGCCGCTACTGCGGGACTGGTTGCGGGGCCGCGGCCTGGACGTGACGCTGCGCGTGATCCCGGACGGGCCCGAGGTCCTCGAGCTGCTGCGCAACCTCACATCGGCGTCCGGGCCTGCCGCCCCGCGGTTCGTGATCACGACCGGGGGCACCGGACTGAACTCGGACGACGTCACGCCCGAGTCCACGGCCCGGGTGCTGGAGCGCGAGTCGCCGGGGATCATGCACGCGCTGTGGAGCGCGGGGCTGCAGAAGACCCCCACGGCCGTGATGAGCCGCGGGGTCGCGGGGCACACCGGCCAGACCTTCATGGTGAACCTCCCGGGCTCGCGCGGGGGCGTCAAGGACGGGATGACCGTGCTGGACCCCCTGCTGGACCACATCAGCGCGCAGCTCGAAGACGTGCACGGTCACGGGGAGGACCGCTCCGTGACGCGCTCCGCGCAGGGGGAGGTCGTCCCCGCGGCGGTCCCGGACTCCCCGGGCCACGCCGAGCGCACGGACGTGCCCGGCCATGACGCCGCCCCCGCCGCGGGCACGGTCGGCGCGCGGGTGCCCGCAGCGGCGGCGTCGTCGTCCGACGACGACGACGCGCCGGGCGCCGAGCCCTCGGCGGGCGAGGTGCTGCTGGCGCTCGTCACGACCGACCCCCTGGATGCGGCCGAGGCGCAGCGTGCGGTCCAGCATCCGCGGTGCGGGGCGGTCGTCGGGTTCAGCGGCGTGATCCGCGACCACGACGGCGGCAAGGACGGTGTCACGGCGCTTGAGTACAGCGCCCACCCCAGCGCGGGCGAGGTCATGCGGGACGTGGTCGGTGAGATCGCGAGCGCCCACCCGGACGTGCGCTTGTGGGCCGCGCACCGGATCGGCGCGCTCGCCGTGGGGGACAGCGCGCTCGAGGTGGCCGTGGCCGCGGGACACCGTCGCGAGGCGTTCGAAGCGTGCGCGCAGCTCGTGGACCTCATCAAGGAACGCGTGCCCATCTGGAAGCGGCAGAGCTTCGAGGACGGGCAGCACAACTGGGTGGGGCTGGACGCCTGAGATGGCCGCTCGGATCATCGTCCCCGCCCGCGTGCGCACGTTCGACGCCCACGGGGAAGTGCGCGCGGGTCCGGACCGGCTCGCGGGGGAGGAACCCCTGGAGATCCGGCTGAACGGGCAACAGTTCACCGTGACCATGCGCACGCCCGGGGACGACTTCGAACTCGTGACGGGGCTGCTGCTGAGCGAGGCCGTGATCACGGAGGTCTCGCACATCGTGAAGATGGACTACCGCTCGGGCGTGGACCAGGACGGGCACCGCACGTACAACGTGGTGGACGTCCGGCTCGCACCGGCGGCCCCGGGGCCGCGCGCGGACGCCCAGCGCCAGGTGTTCACATCCTCGTCGTGCGGGGTGTGTGGCACGCCGTCGTTGGACGGGGTGGTCAAGTCCTCCGCGTACCCCGTGGCGCACCCGCGTCCACTCGTCACCGCGGCGCGGCTCGTGTCCCTGCCGGATGAGTTGCGGGAGCACCAGCGGGTCTTCTCCGCCACGGGCGGGGTGCACGCGGCGGCGCTGTTCCCCGTGGGCCGGGACGAACCCCTCGTGGTCCGGGAGGACGTGGGCCGGCACAACGCCGTGGACAAGGTCATCGGGTGGGCGGTGCAGCGAGGACTGCTGCCGCTGCACGAAGCGGTCCTGCAGGTCTCCGCTCGGGCGTCGTTCGAGCTTGTGAGCAAGGCCGCCATGGCCGGGATCCCCGTGCTCTCCGCGGTCAGCGCACCCTCCGCACTCGCCGTGACCCACGGGCGGGAGCGCGGGGTCACGGTCGTGGGGTTCAACCGCAAGGGCCGGTGCAACGTCTACACCCACCCGGAGCGCATCACGGGGGAGTGAACCGGGCCCTGACGATTTGATGGGCACCCGCGCCCCGCTGATTTGGTGGGCACCGCGCCCTGGGGTACGATGGATGTACCAAAGACCGCCGGTCATCACGCGTGCCCCGGTACGCGCGATCTAAGAGGTTCCCGGAAACGTGAACCGTCCAGCGCAGGTGAACCAGCACGAATCCCGCTCCTCAAAACCGCATCTTCATGCGTGTGATCAGGACGTGGTCTCGAGCCCCGGGCATCTGCGCGGGGCTTTTTTCGTGTCCTCGTACGGGACGCGGGCCGGCACCCACATGTAAGGAAGGAGCACCATGGCGAATCCTGAAAAGGCTGCCGCGGTTGCGGAGTTGAAGGAATTCTTCTCCAACTCGCACGCTGCCGTCCTGACGGAGTACCGCGGTCTCACCGTGGCTCAGCTGAAGACGCTGCGCCGTTCCCTCGGTGAGAACGCCGAATACGCCGTGGTGAAGAACACGCTCACCGCCATCGCGGCTCGCGAGTCCGGTATCGACGCGTTCGAGGGCAAGCTCACGGGCCCCTCGGCCATCGCGTTCGTCTCCGGTGACGCCGTCGAGGCCGCCAAGAGTCTGCGTGACTTCGCCAAGGACAACCCCCAGTTGGTCGTCAAGGGCGGTTACCTGGATGGCGTCGCGATGGACGAGTCCGAGATCAAGAAGCTCGCGGACCTCGAGTCCCGCGAGGTTCTGCTGGCCAAGGTCGCCGGCGCCGCCAAGGCGTCGATGTCCAAGGCTGCTGCGCTGTTCCAGGCCCCGCTGTCCAAGACCGTGCGCACCGCCGAGGCCCTGCGCGCCAAGCTGGACGAACAGGGCGAGAACGCCGCCTGATCCCTTCGGGGACCCGGTTGCGGGGTCCCGGGCGAGCGCCCGGGAAACACCCGTGTTCTTCCCACGCACACCTCGCCGGCGCCACCAGCACCGGCACCACGTACAAGTAAGGAGCCAATACCATGGCTAAGCTGACCACCGAAGAACTCATCGAGGCCTTCAAGGAACTGTCCCTCATCGAGCTGTCCGAGTTCGTGAAGGCGTTCGAGGAGACCTTCGACGTCACCGCTGCCGCCCCCGTGGCCGTGGCCGGTGCCGCTCCCGCCGGCGGCGACGCCGGTGGGGCCGAGGAGGAGAAGACCGAGTTCGACGTCATCCTCGAATCCGCCGGTGACAAGAAGATCCAGGTCATCAAGGAAGTTCGCGGCCTGACCTCCCTGGGCCTGAAGGAAGCCAAGGACCTCGTGGACAGCGCTCCCAAGGCCGTCCTCGAAGGCGCCACCAAGGAAGCCGCTGACAAGGCGAAGGAAGCCCTCGAGGGCGCCGGCGCCTCCGTCACTGTCAAGTGATCCACGGCGCCTCGTGCGCCCGCCGTGTCCCGTGACGTGACCCCCGGGTCCGTCCGGCACGACATCCCCGCGAAACCCCGCACCGATCATCGGTGCGGGGTTTCGCGCATTCCCCGTAGCGGTGTGATGTGCGAAACTGTGTGTGACCATCTGGCCGTCACCGTACGGCGGGAGAGCATGGCGGATCCTCGTGAGCCGGAACCACGTGAACCGGTACCGCGGGCATCGCGCCATCGCCGAAGGAGCAAACCCTCCCCGGGAATCTCTCAGGCACCCGTACCGCCGCACCGGGCCACTCTGAAGAGCTCACCCCTGTCACGGGGAGAGCACCGACGGGGCAGGTCGACGGGCGCGAGTTGCTGCGCCCGCCGGCGAAATCTCTCAGGTTGCGATACAGAGCGGGGAGGACTCACCGGGCCCTCGCGCGCCCACAAGCAGCCCAGGAGACCCTCGTATGTCCTTCCTGTCACGCCACATCGGCCCCGACGCCGATGACATGGCCGTCATGTTCCGCACCGTGGGGGTAGCCAGCCTCGACGAACTGATCGACCGCGCCGTCCCCGAGAGCATCCGTGTCCGGGACGCCCTGGACCTGCCGGAACCCCTCGACGAGCCCGAGGCCCTCGCGGCCCTGCGCTCGATCGCTGCGCGCAACACCGTGATGCGCCAGATGATCGGGCAGGGCTACCACGACACCGTGACGCCCGCCGCGATCCGACGCAACATCCTGGAGAACCCCGGGTTCTACACGTCCTACACGCCGTACCAGCCCGAGATCTCCCAAGGCCGGCTCGAGTTGCTGCTCACGTTCCAGAACGCGGTGATCGACCTCACCGGCCTCGAGGTGGCCAACGCGTCCCTTCTGGACGAGTCCTCCGCCGTGGCCGAGGCCGTGCTCATGATGCGCCGCGCCAACCGCCGATCCAAGAGCCTGCGCGTGCTCGTGGACAGCCGCAGCCTGCCCCAGACCCTCGCCGTGCTCACGGGCCGCACCCGTGCCGCGGGTATCGAGCTTGTCACGGCGGACCTCGGTGATCCCGACGCCGCCGCGCGGGCGGTCTCGGAGGGTGACGTCTTCGGCGTCGTCGTCGCGCAGATCGGTGCGGACGGGGACGTCACGGATCCCACCGCGGTGATCGACGCCGCGCACGAGGCGGGCGCGCTCGTGACCGTGAGCACCGACCTGCTCGCCTTGACCATGCTGCGCAGCCCGGGTGAGCTGGGCGCGGACATCGCGGTCGGTTCGGCCCAGCGCTTCGGGGTGCCCCTGTTCTTCGGGGGCCCGCACGCCGCGTTCATGGCGACCCGCAAGGGTACCGAACGCTCCCTGCCGGGGCGCATCGTGGGGGTGTCCACCGATTCCTCGGGCGCACCCGCGTACCGGCTCGCGCTGCAGACACGTGAGCAGCACATCCGACGCGAGAAGGCGACCTCCAACATCTGCACGGCGCAGGCCCTGCTCGCGATCGTGGCCGCGGCCTACGCGGTGCACCACGGTCCCGTCGCACTGCGCGCCCTCGCCGAGCGGCTGCACGGTCTCGCCACGGAGCTCGCCGCCGGGTTGCGGGAGCGCGGGATCGACGTCGCCCACGAGCGGTTCTTCGACACCGTGACCTTCTCCGCGCCGGGCCGGGCGGACGGCATCGTGGCCGCGGCCGCGGACCGCGGGATCAACCTCCGTCGCATCGACCAGGACACGGTGGGCGTGAGCTTCGGTGAACCCCATACGCAGCGGGACGTCCAGGACGTGCTCACCGCGGTGTCCGAGGCGTGCGGCGCGCGCACCTCGGACTCCGGGGAAGCCGCGAGCGCGGACGCACTGCCGGACGAGTGGCTGCGCACGGACGAGTACATGACCCACCCGGTCTTCCACACGCACCGCTCCGAGACCTCGCTCATGCGGTGGCTGCGCGAACTCTCCGACAAGGACCTGGCGCTGGACCGCACCATGATCCCGCTGGGCTCGTGCACCATGAAGCTCAACGCGGCGGCGGAGATGGAACCCATCTCGTGGCCCGAGTTCGCGAGTATCCACCCGTTGGCCCCTGCGGATCAGACCCGGGGCTGGACCGAACTGATCGAGCAGTTGCAGACATGGCTCGCGGAGATCACCGGCTACGCGGCGGTGTCCGTGCAGCCCAACGCCGGTTCGCAGGGTGAACTCGCGGGTCTGCTGGCCATCCGGCGGTACCAGCTGGCCCGCGGCGAGGGTCAGCGCAAGACGATCCTCATCCCGTCCTCCGCGCATGGGACCAACGCGGCGTCGGCCGTGCTCGCGGACCTCAAGGTCGTGGTCGTGGCGACCGCCGCGGACGGCACGATCGATCAGGCGGACCTCGCGGCCAAGATCGAGGCGGTGGGGGACGAGCTCGCGGGCATCATGGTCACCTACCCCTCGACCCACGGCGTCTACGACACGGACATCACCGAGGTGTGCGCCGCGGTACACGACGCCGGTGGTCAGGTCTACGTGGACGGCGCGAACCTCAACGCGCTCATGGGGCTGGCACGGCCCGGCCGCTTCGGCGGGGACGTCTCCCACCTGAACCTGCACAAGACCTTCTGCATCCCGCACGGCGGCGGCGGGCCCGGTGTGGGTCCCGTGGCCGTGGCTGAACACCTCGTGCCGTACCTGCCGGGCAACCCGGCGGACGCGGACCTGGACGAGCACGGCGCGGGCTTCCCCGTGGCGCAGGCTCCCTACGGTTCCGCGGGGGTTCTGCCCATCACGTGGATGTACATCGCCATGACGGGCGCGCAGGGGCTGACCGAGTCCACGCGCACCGCGGTGCTCGGGGCCAACTACATCTCCCGCGCGCTCGCGGACGTGTTCCCCACGCTGTACACCGGGGACGGCGGGCTCGTGGCCCACGAGTGCATCCTGGACCTGCGGCCCATGACCAAGGCCTCCGGCGTCACGGCCGAGGACGTGTGCAAGCGCCTCGTGGACTTCGGATTCCACGCGCCCACGCTCGCGTTCCCGGTCGCCGGGACCCTGATGGTCGAGCCCACCGAGTCCGAGGGCCTCGAGGAGCAGGACCGGTTCATCGCCGCGATGCGCACGATCCACGCGGAGATGCAGGAGATCGCGGACGGCACCGTGTCCCTCGAGGATTCCGTGATCCGCAACGCCCCGCACACCGCCCAAGTGCTCACCGCGGACGAGTGGCAGTGCGCCTACCCGCGCTCGCAGGCCGCCTACCCGGCCGCGTCCCTGCGCCGGGTCAAGTACTGGCCCCCCGTGGGCCGGATCGACAACGCCGCGGGGGACCGCAACCTCGTGTGCGAGTGCCCGCCCATCGAGGCGTTCGACGCCGCGTACAACACCGCAGCAGTAGCACAGGGGGAGACTCGATGAGCGAGCAGCACACCGCACTGTACGAGGCCCACGAGCGGTTGGGGGCGCGGTTCACCGACTTCGGTGGCTGGACCATGCCCGTGCGCTACGCGAGCGACACCGCCGAGCACCACGCGGTGCGCCGCGGCGCCGGGATCTTCGACCTGTCCCACATGGGGGAGGTCTCGGTCTCGGGTCCGCAGGCCGGCGCGTTCCTGGACTACGCCCTCGTGGGTGTGCTCTCCGGGCTCACGGTGGGCCGCGCCAAGTACTCGATCATCGTGGACGAACAGGGCAGGATCCTGGACGACCTCATTACCTACCGTACGGACGAGGACGAGTACCTCGTGGTGCCGAACGCGGGCAGCCAGGAGACGGTCGTGCGTGCGCTCCAGGAGCGCGCCCAGGGCTTCGACGTGCGCGTCACGGACAACGGTCCGGCGACGTCGCTGATCGCCGTCCAGGGTCCGCGCGCCCTCGAGGTGCTCGAGGCCACGCGCTTGGAACCGGCCGAGGACGTCGCCGCGCTGAAGTACTACGCGTGCGTGCGCGCACGCTGCGCGGACGTGGCCGTGCTCGTGGCCCGCACCGGGTACACGGGCGAGGACGGTTTCGAACTGTACTGCGACAACCAGGACGCGCCCGTGCTGTGGGACGCGCTCCTGACGACCGCGGCCGAGCTCGGCACGGAGGAGGCCCCCGTGGGAGCGGCGGGTCTCGCGGCGCGCGACTCCCTGCGGCTCGAGGCCGGGATGCCGCTGTACGGTCACGAACTGTCCACGGAGATCACCCCGGTCGAAGCGGGACTCGGCAAGCTCGTGGAGATCGCCCTGCGCAAGAAGGCGGAGGCCGGCACCACCACGGTTGGCGGGGACGTGCTCGCGGCGATGCTGGAAGGCACGCCCGAACGCACCCTCATCGGTCTGGAGGGCCTGGGTCGCAAACCCGTGCGCGCGGGCTACACCGTGCACGTGGGGGAGCGCACCGTGGGTGAGGTGACGAGCGGGCTGCCCTCGCCCACGCTGGGCAAGCCGGTGGCCATGGCGCTCGTGGCCACGGACGCCGTCGACGGGATCGACGCCGGTGAGGTGAGCGTCCAGGACGCACGCGGGCGCGCCGTGGAGGTCACGCGCACCGCGCTGCCCTTCTACAAGCGGTCCTGAAGGGTGGTGTGGGGAGCGAGCCGCCCGGAGTAGTCTCTAGGCAGGCCCGCTCCGCCGTGCACGTTCCGAGGACCGCGCGGGCCGGTGAGGGTCCCGCCCCGTGTGATCGGGGCGGGACGGACAAGGAGAACGACGTGTTCCTGCGCGACGCCGCCCCCGGGATCCATATGATCCAGAACCACAACGTGAACTGCTATGTCCTGGAGGACTCGGACGGCCTCACGGTCGTGGACGCCGGTCTGCCCAGGGTGTGGAACGAACTCGGGTGGGCCGTGCGCGAACTCGGCCACGCCCCGGAGGACATCAAAGCGCTCGTGTTGACCCATGCGCACTTCGACCACGTGGGGGTCGCCGCGAAACTCGTGGACCGGCTCGGGATTCCCGTTTACGCCCACCAGCGGGACAAGCACCTCGCGGCACACCCTTACAGCTACGCGCACGAGAACCCCACGGCCGTCTACCCGCTGCGTCACCCGCGCGCCGTGCCGATCCTCGCGTCCATGATCGCCGGTGGCGCCGCGATGGTGCGGGGCGTGACCGTGACCCGCGAGCTGACCGCGGGGGAGACCGTCCCCGTCCCGGGCCGCCCGCGGGTCGTGTTCACCGCGGGCCACACGTACGGGCACTGCGCGCTGTACGTCCCCACAGCGGACGCCGTGATATCGGGGGACGCGCTCGTGACCCTGGACCCCTACTCGGGTCTCACGGGCCCCCGCATCGTGGCTCGCGCCGCCACCGCGGACAGCGCGATGGCCGTGGAATCCCTCGCCGCACTCGAGGTCACGGGAGCCACCCTGGTGCTGCCCGGACACGGCGACCCGTGGCGTGAAGGCGTGGGACGCGCCGTCGAGCTGGCCCGGGAGAACGGGGTCGCCTGAGGGTGCGCCGCCCGAGGGGCGGGCATCCTACGGCCCGGACGGGATTTCGTCCAGCACCGGTGTGGACAAACGGGCGCAGTTCGCCTAAGCTGGTACTTTGCGTTGTCCCTTATGCATGCGTGCCTTCATATAGCGGTGGGCGCCGCAGGGGCGGTTGTCGACGAGCATCGAAAACCGGCCCCTTTTTCTCTCCCCGGGAACCTCGCGTATTCACTGCATGTCTGTGGAAGGATCACATCTTGGTCGCCTCGAGCACCGATACGAACGTCTCCGCCAACCACCCCACGAGTGATAACACTCCTCGCCGCGTTTCCTTCGCGAAGATCCACGAACCGCTGGACGTCCCCAACCTGCTCGCTCTGCAGACCGACAGCTTCGATCGGCTGGTCGGCAACGAGCGCTGGCAGGCACGCGTGGTCGAAGCCCAGGAGACGGGTGACACCAGCGTTCCCACGACCTCCGGTCTGTCCGACATCTTTGAGGAGATCTCCCCGATCGAGGACTTCCAGGGCACCATGTCCCTGTCCTTCTCCGAGCCGGAGTTCTACGACCCCAAGTACACAATGGTCGAGTGCAAGGACCGCGACGCGACCTTCTCGGCCCCGCTGTACGTCAAGGCCGAGTTCATGAACAACAACACGGGCGAGATCAAGCAGCAGACCGTGTTCATGGGCGACTTCCCCCTGATGACCGAGAAGGGCACGTTCGTGATCAACGGCTCCGAGCGCGTCGTCGTCTCCCAGCTGGTGCGTTCCCCGGGTGCCTACTTCGAGAAGGGCCAGGACCGCACGTCCGACAAGGACATCTACTCCGCCAAGATCATCCCGTCCCGCGGTGCGTGGTTCGAGCTCGAGATCGACAAGCGCGATCAGGTGGGTGTGCGCCTGGACCGCAAGCGCAAGCAGTCCGTGACCGTGCTGCTCAAGGCGCTGGGCTGGACCGAGTCCAAGATCCTCGAGGAGTTCGGCGAGTTCGACTCCATCCGCGCGACGCTGGAGAAGGACACTACGGAGACCCGCGAGGAGGCGCTGCTGGACATCTACCGCAAGTTGCGCCCGGGGGAGCCGCCCACGGTGGACGCCGCCCAGTCCCTGCTGGACAACATGTACTTCAACCCCAAGCGCTACGACCTCGCCAAGGTGGGCCGCTACAAGCTCAACCGCAAGCTCGGTCTGGACAAGCCGTTCACGGACTCGGACGCCTCGGTGCTGTCCCTCGACGACATCGTCGCCATGATTCGCTACCTCGTGACCCTGCACGACGGCGGCTCCACCATGCCCGGTACGCGTGACGGCGAGGCCCGTGAGATCCACGTGGACGTGGACGACATCGACCACTTCGGCAACCGTCGCATCCGCGCGGTGGGCGAGCTGATCGAGAACCAGATCCGCACGGGTCTGTCCCGCATGGAGCGCGTGGTGCGCGAGCGGATGACTACCCAGGACGTCGAGGCGATCACGCCGCAGACCCTGATCAACATCCGCCCGGTCGTGGCCGCGATCAAGGAGTTCTTCGGGACCTCCCAGCTGTCGCAGTTCATGGACCAGAACAACCCGCTCGCGGGCCTCACGCACAAGCGTCGTCTATCCGCGCTGGGTCCCGGTGGCCTCTCCCGCGATCGCGCGGGCATGGAGGTCCGTGACGTGCACCCCTCGCACTACGGCCGCATGTGCCCGATCGAGACGCCGGAAGGCTCGAACATCGGTCTGATCGGTTCGCTCGCGACCTACGCGCGGATCAACCCGTTCGGTTTCATCGAGACGCCCTACCGCCGCGTCGTGGACGGCACCGTAACCAACGACGTCGTCTACCTCACCGCGGACGACGAGCGCGGGCTCACCATTGCGCAGGCCAACGCCCCTTTGACCGACGACGGTCGCTTCGCTGAGGATGCCGTCCTCGCGCGTGCCTCCGACGGCTCGGGTGAAGCGGTGCTCGTGGCCCCCACGGACATCGAGTTCATGGACGTGTCCCCGCGCCAGATGGTGTCGGTGGCCACCGCCCTGATCCCGTACCTCGAGCACGACGACGCCAACCGCGCGCTCATGGGCGCCAACATGCAGCGTCAGGCCGTGCCGCTGCTCACGTCCGAGGCGCCGCTCGTGGGCACCGGTATGGAGCGCTACGCCGCCCTGGACGCCGGCGACTCGGTGCTGGCCACCAAGTCCGGCGTGGTCGAGGAAGTCTCCGCGGACCTCGTGACCGTCCTGAACGACGACGGCACCACCAAGCTCTACCCGATCAACAAGTTCGTGCGCTCGAACCCGGGCAACACGTACAACCAGCGCGTGATCGTCTCCGAGGGCGACCGCGTGGAGCCCCGCACCGTGATCGCGGACGGGCCCTCCACCGACCACGGTGAACTCGCACTGGGCAAGAACCTGCTGATCGCGTACATGTCCTGGGAAGGCCTCAACTACGAGGACGCCATCATCCTGTCCCAGCGCATGGTCTCCGAGGACGTCCTGACGTCCATCCACATCGAGGAGCACGAGATCGACGCCCGCGACACCAAGCTCGGTGCCGAGGAGATCACCCGTGACATCCCCAACGTGTCGGAAGAGGTGCTCTCCGCCCTGGACGAGCGAGGCATCATCCACATCGGTGCCGAGGTCCAGGCCGGTGACATCCTCGTGGGTAAGGTCACGCCCAAGGGCGAGACCGAACTGACCCCGGAGGAGCGGCTGCTGCGCGCGATCTTCGGTGAGAAGTCCCGCGAGGTCCGTGACACCTCCCTCAAGGTTCCCCATGGGGAGTCCGGCACCGTGATCGGTGTGCGCGTGTTCGACCGCGACGACGAGGACGACGACCTCCCGGCCGGCGTCAACCAGGTCGTGCGCGTGTACGTGGCGCAGAAGCGCAAGATCACGGACGGCGACAAGCTCGCCGGTCGTCACGGCAACAAGGGCGTCATCTCCAAGATCCTGCCCATCGAGGACATGCCGTTCATGGAGGACGGCACCCCCGTGGACGTGATCCTGAACCCGCTGGGCGTGCCCGGTCGTATGAACCTGGGCCAGGTGCTCGAGGTCCACACCGGCTGGCTCGCCAAGCAGGGCTGGAACATCGAGGGCGACCCCGAGTGGCTGCACGGTCTGAGCAACTTCCCGAAGTCCACCGGTCCCACTAACGTGGCCACCCCGGTGTTCGACGGCGCTCGCGAGGACGAGATCTTCGACCTGCTGGACCACACCAACCCCACGCGGGACGGTGACCGCCTGATCGGGCGTTCCGGCAAGGCCAAGCTCTACGACGGCCGTTCCGGTCAGCCGTTCCCGGACCCCGTGTCCGTGGGCTACCAGTACATCTTGAAGCTCCACCACCTGGTGGACGACAAGATCCACGCGCGCTCCACCGGCCCGTACTCCATGATCACCCAGCAGCCGCTGGGCGGTAAGGCGCAGTTCGGCGGTCAGCGTTTCGGTGAGATGGAGGTGTGGGCGCTCGAGGCGTACGGCGCGGCCTACACCCTGCAGGAACTGCTCACCGTCAAGTCGGACGACGTCCACGGCCGCGTCAAGGTGTACGAGGCGATCGTCAAGGGCGAGAACATCCCTGAACCGGGTGTGCCCGAATCCTTCAAGGTGCTCATCAAGGAAATGCAGTCCCTGTGCCTGAACGTGGAGGTCCTCTCCGCGGACGGTAACGCGGTGGAAATGCGTGATTCCGAGGACGACAGCTTCCGGGCTGCGGACGAACTCGGTATCGACCTCTCCCACTCCGAGCCCAGCTCGGTCGAAGAGGTCTGAGACCCCTCTCGTTCATCGATCAGCCCGAACACACTTCAGGATTTTAGAAAGAGGGACAGGACCTTATGTCCAACGATTCTTCACTGGGCCTCATGCGTATCGGCCTCGCGACCGCGGATCAGATCCGCGGCTGGTCCTACGGCGAGGTCAAGAAGCCCGAGACCATCAACTACCGCACGCTCAAGCCCGAGAAGGACGGCTTGTTCTGCGAAAAGATCTTCGGCCCCACCCGGGACTGGGAGTGCTACTGCGGTAAGTACAAGCGTGTGCGCTACAAGGGCATCATCTGCGAGCGCTGCGGCGTGGAGGTCACGCGCGCCAAGGTGCGTCGTGAGCGGATGGGTCACATCGAGCTCGCCGCTCCCGTGACCCACATCTGGTACTTCAAGGGCGTGCCCTCGCGCTTGGGATACCTGCTGGACCTCGCCCCGAAGGACCTCGAGAAGGTCATCTACTTCGCGGCGTACATGATCACGTCCGTGGACGAGCAGGCCCGTCACGACGACCTGCCCAACCTGCAGGCCGCGATCGACCGTGAGAAGAAGCAGCTCGAGGACACCCGCGACGCGGACATCAACGCGATCGCCCGTGAGCTCGAGAACGATCTCGCGCGCGTCGAGGAAGAGGGTGGCAAGGCCGCCGAGAAGCGCAAGCTGCGCGACTCCGCGGACCGCCAGATGGCGAACGTGCGCAAGCGCGCCGATCGCGAGATCGACTACCTCGAGAAGGTCTGGGACCGCTTCAAGAACCTCAAGGTCAACGACCTCGAGGGCGACGAGGCCCTGTACCGCCAGATGGTGGACCGCTACGGCATGTACTTCGAGGGCTCCATGGGCGCCGAGTCCATCAAGAAGCGCCTCGAGACCTTCGATCTCGCTGCCGAGGCCGAGGCCCTGCGCGAGACCATCGCCACTGGCAAGGGCCAGCGCAAGACCCGTGCGCTCAAGCGCCTCAAGGTTGTCAACGCGTTCCTGACCACGGACAACTCGCCGCTCGGCATGGTCCTGGACGCCGTCCCGGTCATCCCGCCGGAACTGCGCCCCATGGTCCAGCTGGACGGCGGCCGCTTCGCGACGTCCGATCTCAACGACCTCTACCGTCGTGTGATCAACCGCAACAACCGCCTCAAGCGGCTGTTGGACCTCGGTGCGCCCGAGATCATCGTGAACAACGAGAAGCGCATGCTCCAGGAGGCCGTGGACTCGCTGTTCGACAACGGCCGCCGCGGTCGCCCGGTCACGGGCCCCGGCAACCGTGCGCTGAAGTCGCTGTCCGACATGCTCAAGGGCAAGCAGGGCCGCTTCCGTCAGAACCTGCTGGGCAAACGCGTGGACTACTCCGGTCGTTCCGTGATCGTGGTGGGCCCGCAGCTCAAGCTGCACCAGTGCGGGCTGCCCAAGCAGATGGCGTTGGAGCTGTTCAAGCCCTTCGTGATGAAGCGCCTCGTGGACCTCAACCACGCGCAGAACATCAAGTCCGCCAAGCGGATGGTGGAGCGCTACCGCCCGCAGGTGTGGGACGTGTTGGAAGAGGTCATCACGGAGCACCCCGTGCTGCTCAACCGCGCACCGACCTTGCACCGTCTGGGCATCCAGGCGTTCGAGCCGCAGCTCGTGGAGGGCAAGGCCATCCAGCTGCACCCGCTCGTGTGCGGCGCGTTCAACGCCGACTTCGACGGTGACCAGATGGCCGTGCACCTGCCGCTGTCTCCGGAGGCGCAGGCCGAGGCGCGTGTGCTGATGCTGTCCTCGAACAACATCCTCAAGCCCTCGGACGGCAAGCCGATCGCCCTGCCCTCGCAGGACATGATCATCGGCCTGTACCACCTCACCACCGTGCGTGAGGGTTGGGCCGGGGAGGGCAACAGCTACTCCTCCGTGGCCGAGGCCATCATGGCCGCGGACTCCGGTGAGCTGCACCTGAACTCGCGCTGCAAGATCGAGCTCGAGGACTTCGTGCCGTACGCCGGGTGGGAAGCGCCCGAGGGCTGGGAGCAAGGTCAGCCCGCCGTCGTGGAGACCACGCTTGGTCGCGTGCTGTTCAACGAGACGCTGCCTGCCGACTACCCGTGGGACGAGAACGTCGCGGACAAGAAGCACCTGTCCGCGCTCGTGAACGACCTCGCAGAGCGTTACCCCATGACCCAGGTGGCCAAGACCTTGGACAACCTCAAGGACGCCGGCTTCCACTGGGCCTCCCGATCGGGTGTCACCGTGGCCATCTCGGACATCGCCACCCCGCCGGAGAAGCCCGCCATCATGGAGGGCTACGAGGCGCAGGCCGCGCGGATCCAGGGCCAGTACGACAAGGGTCTGATCGACGACGACGAGCGCCGCTCCGAGCTCATCGACATCTGGTCCAAGGCCACCGATGAGGTCGCCGAGGCCATGCGCAACAACCTGACCGCCGGGAACACGATCAACCGGATGGTCTCCTCCGGTGCACGTGGTAACTGGATGCAGGTGCGTCAGATCGCGGGTATCCGTGGTCTGGTGGCGAACCCCAAGGGCGAGATCATGCCCCGACCGATCAAGTCCTCCTACCGTGAGGGCCTGTCCGTGTTGGAGTACTTCATCGCGACCCACGGTGCGCGTAAGGGCCTCGCGGACACCGCTCTGCGTACCGCCAACTCGGGTTACCTGACCCGTCGACTGGTGGACGTCTCGCAGGACGTGATCGTGCGAGAGTCCGATTGCCAGACGGTGCGCGGGTTGACCCTGCCGCTCGCGGACATCACCGACACCGGTGTGCGCACGCTGCACGAGGACATCGAGAACACGGTGCACGGCCGCGTGCTGGCCAGCGCCGTGGCGGACGAGAACGGCGAAGTGCTTGCCGAGGCGGGCGTGGACATGTCCGACGCCATGATCAACAAGCTCTACAACGCCGGTGTGGACCAGGTGCGCGTGCGCTCGGTCCTCACGTGCGAGTCCGCCGTGGGCGTGTGCGCCGCGTGCTACGGCCGTTCGCTGGCCACCAACCAGTTGGTGGACATCGGCGAGGCCGTGGGCATCGTGGCCGCCCAGTCCATCGGTGAGCCCGGTACCCAGCTGACCATGCGTACGTTCCACACCGGTGGTGTGGCGTCCTCGGACGGTGACATCACGCAGGGTCTGCCCCGTATCCAGGAGCTGTTCGAGGCCCGCACGCCCAAGGGCGTGGCCCCAATCTCCGAGGTGGCCGGCCGGATCCGCATCGAGGACACGGACAAGTCGCTGAAGATCGTGGTGGTCCCGGACAACGGTGACGAGGAGTTCGCCTACCCGGTGCTGCGCCGCGCCAAGCTGCTCGTCGCGGACGGCGATCACGTGGAGGTCGGTCAGCAGCTCGTGACCGGTGCCGTGGACCCCAAGGAGGTACTGCGCATCCGCGGTCCTCGCGAGGCGCAGAAGCACCTCGTGGATGAGGTCCAGGGCGTGTACCGCTCCCAGGGCGTGGGCATCCACGACAAGCACGTGGAGGTCATCGTGCGCCAGATGCTGCGGCGCGTGACCATCATCGAGTCCGGCGACACCTCGTTGCTGCCGGGTGAGCTGGTGGACAACGTGCGCTTCCTCGAGGCCAACCGCGCCGCGGTGGCGGAGGGCAAGCGTCCCGCGGCCGGGCGTCCGGAGCTCATGGGCATCACCAAGGCCTCCCTGGCCACGGACTCGTGGCTGTCCGCCGCGTCCTTCCAGGAGACCACCCGTGTGCTCACGCAGGCCGCCATGGAGGGCAAGTCGGATCCGCTGCTGGGTCTGAAGGAGAACGTGATCATCGGTAAGCTCATCCCCGCCGGTACCGGTCTGGAGCGGTACAACAGCGTGGACGTGGAGCCCACCGAGGAGGCCAAGGCCTCCATGTTCACGGATCCCTCCGCGTTCACCGATTTCAGCTACGCCGAGGAGAACGCCGGGGGGCTCGGTTCCGAGTTCCATGCGATCCCCCTGGACGACTACGATTTCGGCGGTCACTGAGCCGAGTAGGCGTGTGATCTGAGAGCCCGGGTGGGCTTCCCTTCGGGGAGGGCCACCCGGGCTCTCGCGTACCCGGACCCGTTCCGGACGACGGCGCGGTACCCGGCCACCGCGCCCCGGTTGCGACCGACCCGAACGCGTTCGTCCCGGTCGCGGCCACCCTCGCCGCGGCTTCGTGCCGGGAGAGGCACGGCCGCGGGGTCGTAGGCTGAAGCGGGCAAGGATCCCGCGGTTCGGCTTTCGCGGGAGCCATGAACGGAGGCGAAGCATGGCCAACTCGGCGTCCGGTGAATCACTGATCACCCGGTTCGATCGCGTCCTGGACGCGTTCGGCCCCGCACGTCCCGAGCTGACCTTCCGCGAGATCTGCGCGGCCACCGGGTTGCCATCCTCCACGGTGCACCGGATCCTGGGGGACATGAAGCGCGCGAGGTGGCTCGAGTCCGGTTCCGCGCAGACCTACCGGGTGGGGACCCGGTTGTGGGAGCTCGCGTCCCGCGCGGCATCCGCCGAGAACCTCGCAGCGGTCGCGATCCCGTTCATGTCGGACGTGCACGCGGTGCTGCGCCAACACGTGCACGTGGGGGTGATCGAGGGCCACGACGTCCTGTTCGCCGAGCGGATCGCCGCGAGTGACTCGGCGGTCCCACTGCGCTCGATCGTCGCCGGACGCCTTCCACTGCACCGCTCGGCCACGGGTCTCGCCCTGTTGTGCCACTGTTCGGACGAGTTCATCGCGCAGTACCATGACGCCGCCGCGGCGCGGGCGGTCGCGGATGAACCGGGCGGTGCCCTCGTGGGCAGGGAACGCTTCGCGGCGGACCTGCGGGTCTTCGCGCAGCGCGGTTATGCGATCCAGCGCGAACGCATCGACGAGGGCAGTGGGGGAGTGGCGGTCCCGCTCAAGGTCCCCCCGGGGCACCGCGCAGCGGCCCTCGGAGCGGTGCTGCCCCTGAGCGACATGCGAGATCCGGACGTCTCGGCCATCGTGCAAACGTTACGGGTTGCCGGCCACGGGATCTCCCGCGCCCTGGGGGCATTCTGACAACCCCTTGTGGGTGATCTTCGCGGGAAACACCTCCGCCCAAGGCGCAACGGGGAGCCGCGTACCGGCCGCAGCGATGTCGTACCCCGCGTCACAGGCGCGGCCCCCGTCCCATTGAACGGAATCAATGAGATACGCGCCATGTGGCTCCAACATAATGTGACCCACGACGTGCGCAAGGAGGACACATGCTCGAGGAGCGAACGATCATCGACACCCAGGTGGCCATCGTGGGGGCGGGGCCCGCCGGACTGATGCTCTCCCACCTGTTGCACCGGGCCGGGATCGACAACGTGGTCGTGGAGAAACGCAGCCACGACGAGATCGCCAACACCCACCGTGCGGGCATCCTCGAAGCGGGGACCGTGCAGATGCTCGCCGAGACCGGCGTGGACGGGCGCGTGCTGTCGCACGGCCACGAGCACGAGGGCACCGTGCTGCGCTTCGAGGGCGAGAGCCGTCGCATCGACTTCCAAAAGCTCGTGGGTCAGTCCGTGTGGCTGTACCCCCAGAACGAGGTCTTCGTGGATCTTGCGGCGGCGCGCGAGCGCGACGGCGGTGACGTGCGCTGGGAAGTCACGGACACCGAGGTCCGGGACCTGACCACGGAGCAGCCCACGGTGCTGTGCACCACCAAGGAGGGCGAGAAGCTCGAGATCCGTAGCCGCCTGCTCGTGGGCGCGGACGGTTCCAAGGGCATCTGCAAGCGTCAGATCCCGCAGGACGTGCGCACGGACAATTTCATCGAGTACCCGTTCGCGTGGTTCGGGATCCTGTGCGAAGCGCCGCCGTCGGCACCCGAGCTGATCTACGCGAACTCGCAGTACGGTTTCGCGTTGATCTCGCAGCGCAGCGACACCGTGCAGCGCATGTACTTCCAGTGCGACCCCAATGAGAACGTGGACGACTGGGACGACGAGCGGATCTGGACCGAGTTGCAGCGGCGCATCGACGGCCCGGACGGGTTGCAGCTGCAGCGCGGGCCCATCTTCGACAAAACCGTGCTGCCGTTCCGCTCGTACGTGTGCGAGCCCCTGCGCTACGGGAACATGTTCCTGGTGGGGGACGCCGGGCACACCGTGCCGCCCACGGGCGCCAAGGGTCTGAACCTCGCGTTCTGCGACGTGCGGGTGCTCGCGCCGGCGATCATCGAGTTCTTCGGTTCCGGTGACGAGCGCGGGTTGGCCGGGTACTCCGCCAAGGCCCTGGACCGGATCTGGAAGGCCCAGAACTTCTCGTACTGGGTCACCAACCTGATGCATATCCAGCCGGGGGAGAACCCCTTCAACATGAAGCGCCGCCGGGGCGAGTTCGAGACCGTCACGAACTCCACGTACGGCTCGGGCTACTTCGCCGAGTCATACACCGGCTGGCAGGACCGCACCTGAGCACACCGGACCCAGACTCCGATCCACTCACCCGAGGAGATGATCATGACCACCGAGAACGACGACACCTTCGACCCGCCGTACGTCAAGGACGCGGACGACGCCGCCGACACCCAGAACCAGCTCAACGACGAGATGGCCGCCATCAGCAAGCAGTACGAGAAGGCCGGCACGGAGGAGACCCAGCCTCGTCTGGACTACGCCCCGTACCGCAGCTCGATCCTGCGTCACCCCACCAAGGACCCCCGCCACGCGGACCCGGAGACCATCGAGCTCTACGCGCCGGCCTTCGGCCAGCGGGACGTGCACGCGCTGGAGTCGGATCTGACAATCCAGGACGGCGGCGAGCCCATCGGTGAGCGGATCCGGATCTCCGGGCGCATCCTGGACGGCGACGGCCGCCCCGTGCGCAACCAGCTCGTGGAGATCTGGCAGGCCAACGCCGCCGGTCGCTACATCCACAAGCGCGATCAGCACCCGGCCCCGATCGACCCGAACTTCACGGGCGTGGGCCGCTGTCTGACCGGTGACGACGGTTCCTACTCGTTCATCACCATCAAGCCGGGCCCGTACCCGTGGAAGAACCACCTCAACGCGTGGCGCCCCGCGCACGTGCACTTCTCGCTGTTCGGCACGGATTTCACGCAGCGCATGATCACCCAGATGTACTTCCCGGGTGACCCGCTGTTCGCGTTGGACCCCATCTACCAGTCGATCGTGGACCCCAAGGCGCGCGAGCGTCTCGTGGCGGACTACGACCACGACATCTCCGAGCACGAATGGCTGCTCGGCTACCGCTGGGACATCGTGCTGAGCGGTTCGAACCGAACCTGGACGGAGGACGACAGCAATGTCTGAGAACACTGAGCGCCTGGTGCCCACCCCGGGCCAGACCATCGGACCCTTCTACGGCTACGCGCTGCCCTACGAGGGCGGGGAGTTCCTCGTGGACCGTTCGCACCCGAACGCCGTGCGCCTGCACGGCACGGTGTATGACGGCCACGGCACGCCGGTTCCGGACTCCATGCTCGAGATCTGGCAGGCGGACGAGAACGGCCAGGTCTCGCAGGAGCCCGGTTCGCTCAAGCGGGACGGCTACACCTTCACCGGTTTCGGCCGCGTGGCGGTGGACAACGTGGGGCACTACGACTTCACCACGGTCAACCCCGGCCCCACCGAGGACGGCAAGGCCCCGTTCATCTGCCTCACGGTGTTCGCGCGCGGTCTGCTGAACCGACTGTTCACCCGCGTGTACCTGCCCGAGGATACGGACGCACTGACCAACGATCCGCTGCTGTCCTCGCTGTCCGAGGCCGAACGCGCCACGATGATCGCAGAGCGTCAGTCGGACGGCTCGTTGCACTTCGACGTGCACCTGCAGGGGGACCGCGAGACCGTGTTCCTGGCCTACCCGGGGATCTGATGATCTTCACCGGTCTTCTCACTCCGGGGAGCCACCGAGCCGCAGAGCTCGCCGACGACCGTGCCGTGGCCCGCGCGATCCTCCGTGTGGAGGACGCGTGGGTCGCGGCCCAGTCGCGGTCCGGGCTCGTTGCGCCCGACGCCGCTCGGGCGGCCCACGCCGCAGCTGAAAGCGTGGCGCTCGACGAAGCGGCCTTGAACGACCTCGCGGTCGCGTCCGAGGGCGGAGGCAATCCCGTGATCCCCCTGCTCGCGGCCTACCGTGCAGCGGTCACCGAGGAGAACGGCGCGCCGATTAGTGCGGTGCACGCCTCGTTGACCAGCCAGGACGTCATGGACACGGCCCTCGCGCTGGTGATGCGTGACGTCCGCTCGAGCATCCTCGCGCACCTCGCCCGCACGGGGGACGCTCTCGCTCGCATCGTGGCTGAGCACCGCGACACCGTGATGGTCGGACGGACCCTCACCCAGCACGCACTCCCCATTTCTTTCGGTCTCAAGGCCGCCTCGTGGCTCGCAGCGGTCGACGACGCCGTGGACGCCGTGCTCGCCGCACGGCTTCCCGTGTCGTACGGCGGGGCGTCCGGGAGCCTGGCCGCCACGATGGCCCGCTGCTCCGACGGCGCAACGTCGGAGCAGACCTTCGGGCGGGTCACCGATTTGCTGGGCCACTGGGCGGACGAGCTCGGCCTGGAGCTGCCGAACGGTGTGTGGCACACCGACCGCGTGCCGGTGCTGCGGGTCGCGAGCGGCTACGCGCAGACCACCGCCGCACTGGCCCGCATGGCCAACGACGTCCTCATGATGTCCCGGCCGGAGGTGGGGGAGCTGCGCGAACCCACCGCGGAGGGGCGAGGTGTTTCCTCGGCCATGCCGCAGAAGCAGAACCCCGTGCTGAGCGTGCTGCTCAAGCGCACGGGCATCGCGGCCCCGGGGCTGCTGTCCCAGGTGTTCGCGGGTGCGAGCGCCGCGGACGACGAACGCCCGGACGGCGGCTGGCATGCCGAATGGGCCGCGTTGCGCGAGCTCGCGGTACTGGCGACCGCGGCGTCGTCGCACGCTGCCGAGCTGGCCGGGGGGCTCACGGTGGACACCGAGCGCATGGCGCAGAACCTCGAGCGCGCGGGAACGGGCGTGATGGCGGAACGGCTGAGCGCGGCACTCGCGCCGGTGCTGAGCGAGCGCGAGGTCAAGAACGCGAAGCAGCGCGTGCAGGCCGCGGTGCGCGCCGAGCCGTGGGACGCGGACGCGCTCGCGAGCGCCCTGGCGCGGGAGATCGCGGCGGAAGAGGACCCGACTCTGCCCGAGGGAGTGTCCGTCGGGGATCCGCAGTCCGTGACCCGCTGGGTCCGGAGCCTGCTGGACCCGCGCGGTTACCTGGGCGCGTCGGGCGAACTGTGTGACCGGGCCGTGGCCCGGCACGAGGAAAGGACGACGGCATGACGGTTCCCGCACCGGGACTCGTGGAATTCACCCGACCGCAGGACCTCGCGGAGGGTGCGCCCCTCGTGGTGCTCGGCCCCGCACTGGGCACCTCGGTCACCCATCTCTACGCGGCCGTGGCCCCGCTGCTGGCCGAGCGGTTCCACGTGATCGGCTGGGACCTTCCGGGCCACGGGGTCAGCGATCCCGCGCAGGAATTCACGCTCGGAGAACTCGCCCGCGCCGTGGCGGACGCCGTCACCGAGCACACCGGTGCGCGGTCGTGGCACATGGCGGGGACCTCGATCGGGGGAGCGGCGGTGCAGCAATTGCTCGCCCAGGATCCCGAGCGGGTGGCGTCCGCGGCGTTGATCGCCACGAGCAACTACTTCCCGGACCCGCGGATGTGGCGCGAGCGCGCCGAGCTCGTCGCGAGTGCCGGCACACCCACCCAGGTGATCGAGTGTGCCAAGGCGTGGTTCGCCCCCGATTTCCTGGCCGAGCACTCGGAACGCGGGACCCCGTTGCTGCACGACCTGCAGGGGACGGACCGGTTCAGTTACGCCGCGGCCTGCCGTGCGCTGGGTGGTTTCGACCTGCGGGAGCGCACGCGCCCAGCGTCCGTCCCCACCGCAGTCGTGGCCGGTGCGCAGGACGCCATGGTGGGGCCCGACGTCGCCCAGGGTCTCGCGGACGCGCTGCACGCGCTCTGTGAGGTCGTCGACGACGCCGCCCACCTCGTACCTGTGGCCGCACCCGAGCTCGTGGCCCACACGATCGCGGAGCTCGTGGCGGCCGCGCGCTGACGCGGTCCACGCGCGCTCGATCGATCCGCGGCACCCGCGGGGAGCCGCAAGCGCACGAGACACGGATTCACGGGACGCGGCATGACGGGCCACGATCTCGGGAACGACGACACGAACCAGCACGAGACCAGGAACGAGGAACAGACATGAACCCACGCTCGCAACGCACCGAAGCACAGGCTCTGCAGGACGGGATGACCGTGCGCCGGGAGGTGCTCTCGGACGCCCACGTGGACCGCGCGGAGTCCGGCAAGACCGAGTTCACGGAGGACTTCCAGGACTTCATCTCGCGCTACGCGTGGGGTGAGATCTGGACCCGGCCCGGCCTGGACCGCCGGATGCGCAGCGCGTGCGTGTTGACCGCGCTGATCGCCGCCGGTCACTGGGAGGAGTTCGAGATGCACGTCAAGGCGGCGTTGCGCAACGGGCTGAGCACGGACGAGATCAAGGAGATCCTGCTGCAGTCCGCGATCTACCTCTCCGTCCCGTCCGCCAACAACGCGTTCAAGCACGCGCAGAAGGCGCTGTCGGAGTACTCGGGTTGACCGGAGTTGTTCGCCATGCGAACAAGTGTTCACATGGCGAGCACCGCGCTCTAGACTGAACACATGCAACGCGGTGACCGGACACCCGAGCCCGGCGCCGCCCCGGCCGCGGCCGGGTGAGCTACCACGGTGAGGATCCCCATGAACCACGCATACGTCTACGACGCCATCCGTACCCCGTTCGGGAAGGTGGGTGGCGCGCTCGCGAGCCACCGTCCCGACGACCTCGCGGCCCTCGTGGTGCGCACGCTCGTGGAACGCGCACCCGAGCTGGACCCCGCCACGATCGACGAGGTCTACTTAGGCAATGCCAACGGCGCCGGTGAGGAGAACCGCAACGTGGCGCGCATGGCCACGCTGCTCGCGGGTCTGCCCGTGTCCGTTCCCGGCTCCACGATCAACCGGTTGTGCGGTTCGTCCCTGGACGCCGCGATGATGGGCTCCCGTCAGATCGAGGTGGGGGAAGGGGACTTGCTGCTCGTGGGCGGCGTCGAGTCCATGTCCCGCGCGCCGTGGGTGCTGCCCAAGACCGAGCGGCCCTACCCCATGCAGAACCTCGAACTCGCCAACACGACCCTGGGCTGGCGCCTCGTGAACCCGGACATGCCGAGCGAGTGGACGGTGTCCCTCGGTGAGGCCACCGAGCAGTTGCGCGAGAAGCACGGCATCTCGCGCGAGGACCAGGACGCGTTCGCGGCCACCTCCCACCAGCTCGCGGCCAAGGCGTGGGACGAGGGCAAGTACGACGACATCACGGTCAGCGTGGCCCCCAACACCAAGAAGGGCGTGGAGCTCACCCGGGACGAAACCGTGCGCGGGGACTCCACCCCGGAGACGCTCGCCGGTCTGCGCACCGTGTTCCGCAGTGGTGACAACGCGACCGTCACCGCCGGTAACTCCTCTCCCATGAACGACGGCGCGTCCGCCGTGTGGCTCGGCAGCGAGCGCGGTGCGCAGCTGCTCGGTCGCGAGCCCATCGCCCGTATCGCCGGCCGCGGTGCCGCCGCCAACGAACCACAGTTCTTCGGTGAGGCGCCCGTGGAGGCGGCCAACATCGCCGTGCGCCGCGCGGGGATCACGTGGGACGACGTCGCCGCCGTGGAACTCAACGAGGCCTTCGCCGCGCAGTCGCTCGCGTGCCTGCGCCAGTGGGGTGTGGACCAGAGCATCGTCAACCAGTGGGGCGGGGCCATCGCGATCGGCCACCCGCTCGGCGCCTCCGGGACCCGCGTGTTGGGGACCCTGGCCCGCCGGTTGCAGGAGAGCGGGCAGCGCTGGGGTGTGGCCAGCCTGTGCATCGGCGTGGGGCAGGGCCTCGCGGTGGTGCTCGAGAACGAGAACGCCCAGGGCTGAGACCCCTCCAACCTTTTCGAGAAAGGCACACCATGCTCAACATTGCAGACAGCGCCGCGGCGGCCGTGGAGCTCATCCACGACGGTGCGTGCGTGATGATCGGCGGCTTCGGTGTGGCCGGTCAGCCCGTGGAACTCATCGACGCCCTGATCGAACACGGCGCCAAGGACCTCACGGTCGTGAACAACAACGCCGGCAACGGGGACGTGGGTCTCGCCAAGCTGATCCAGCTGGGCCGCGTGCAGAAGATCATCTGCTCGTTCCCGCGCCAGTCGGACTCGTGGCACTTCGATGAGAAGTACCGCGCCGGTGAGATCGAGCTCGAGGTCGTCCCGCAGGGCAACCTCGCCGAGCGGATCCGCGCCGCCGGTGCCGGGATCGGGGCGTTCTTCACGCCCACCGGTTACGGCACGTCCCTGGCCGAGGGCAAGGAGGTGCGCGAGCTGGACGGCAAGCACCAGGTGCTCGAGTACCCCATCCACGCGGACTTCTCCCTGACCAAGGCGTACCGGGCGGACAAGGCCGGCAACCTCGTGTACCGCAAGACGGCGCGCAACTTCGGCCCCATCATGGCTGCGGCGGCCACGCACTCCATCGTGCAGGTCAGCGACATCGTGGAGCGCGGGCAGATCGATCCCGAGGTCGTGGTGACCCCTGGGATCTACGTGGACACCGTGGTGCAGATCAACCGGCCCCAGCAGCAGGACCCGCGAGAGGAAGGTGCGGCATGAGCGTTCCGCAGAACAGTGATCACCCGTTGAGCCCGGAGGAACTCGCGGAGGTCGTGGCGCGGGACATCCCCGCCGGGGCGTACGTGAACCTGGGCATCGGCCAGCCCACCCTGGTCTCCAACTACCTCAGCGCCGAGGACGACGTCACCCTGCACACCGAGAACGGGATGCTCGGGATGGGTGCGGAGGCCCACGGGGACGAGGTGGACCCGGACCTGATCAACGCCGGCAAGATCCCCGTGGTCGAGACCGAGGGCTGCTCGTACTTCCACCACGCAGACTCGTTTGCCATGATGCGCGGCGGTCACCTGGACTGCTGCGTGCTGGGTGCGTTCCAGGTGGACCAGCAAGGCAACCTCGCCAACTGGCACACCGGTAAGCCGGACGCGATCCCCGCCGTGGGCGGTGCCATGGACCTCGCCACCGGCGCCAAGCAGACCTTCGTGATGATGACCCTGAAGACCAAGAAGGGTCAGTCGAAGCTCGTGAAGGAGTGCACCATGCCGCTCACGGGCGTGGGCTGCGTGTCCCGGATCTACACGGACCTCGGCGTGTTCCTCCTCGAAGACGGCAAGGTCACGGTGCGCGAGACCTTCGGTGTCGGCTTCGACGAACTCGCCCAGCAGGTGGATGTGGAGCTGACACCCGCCCAGTGACCCGCGCGGTATTCTGCCGGGTAGTGTGCCGATGGTGTCGCGCGGACCGTTCGCGGTGCCATCGCCGTGTCGATCAGTGACCCACGCGGCGTCGTGGGGGAGAGAGGGTGGTCACCACGACCGGTAGCAACGACTCCGCCCCCGGGGACGGTTTCGTGCAGTCGCTCGCGCGCGGGCTCGCCGTGATCGGGGCGTTCGACGCCGAACGCCCCGCCATGAGCCTGTCCGAGGTGGCCCGGCAGACCCAGCTGACCCGCGCGACCGCCCGCCGGTTCCTGCTCACGCTCGAGTCCCTGGGTTACGTGCGCTCGGACGGGCGGCGCTTCGAACTCACGCCCAAGGTACTGAGCCTGGGCTACTCCTATCTCTCCGCGCTGTCGCTGCCGCAACTGGCCCAGCCCCACCTGCGTTCGTTGTCGGACGAGCTCGGGGAATCCACGTCCATGTCCGTGCTCGACGGCGCGGAGATCGTCTACGTCGCGCGCGTGGCCACCCAGCGGATCATGAGCGTGAGCATCTCGCTCGGCACGAGGTTCCCGGCGTACGCAACCTCCATGGGCCGGGTCCTGCTCGCGGCACTGCCCCCCGAGGAGCTCGCGGAACTGCTCGAGCGGGCGCAACCGCGCAGCTTGACCCCGCTGACACTCACGGACCACACGCAGCTGCGGGCGCAGATCGCCGCCGTGCGTCGTGCCGGCCACGCCGTGGTGGACCAGGAACTCGAACTCGGGCTGCGCTCCGTGGCCGTGCCGGTGACGGACGGCACGGGAGCGGTGGTGGCCGCGATCAACGTGTCCATGCGCGCGGGCCTCGGATCCGGGGACGTGGAACACCTGGACCGCCGCGTGGTCCCCGCCCTGCAACGGTGCGCCGCCGCCCTGTCGGCGGACGTCGTGACCTCCGGCAAAAGCGATTTCTCCTCCTGAGACGCGAGCTGCTATGCTAAGGAAGAATTGCTCGATTCCGGGCAGTCCTCAGATGGCAAATCGGACACCGTCCTGTGGTACGCACCTTGTACCTAGATGCCATCTTTCGTCATGCTCGGACACGGTTTCGTCGCAGTCACTACTGCTGATCCGTCCCGGCGGGCCCGGGATCAATATTCCGCCATCAACGGGGGCGGCCACCGCCGGTCCCGTTCCAACAGGAGGCACTGTGCCAACTATCCAGCAACTGGTCCGCAAGGGCCGGCACTCCAAGGTCGTGAAGACCAAGGCTCCCGCGCTCAAGGGCAACCCCATGAAGCGCGGCGTCTGCACCCGCGTGTTCACCACGACCCCCAAGAAGCCGAATTCGGCGCTGCGCAAGGTGGCCCGTGTGAAGCTCAACGGCGGCGTGGAAGTCACCGCCTACATCCCGGGCGAGGGCCACAACCTTCAGGAACACTCCATCGTGCTCGTGCGCGGTGGTCGTGTGAAGGACCTGCCGGGTGTCCGTTACAAGATCGTGCGCGGCGCGCTCGACACCCAGGGTGTCAAGGGCCGTCAGCAGGCTCGCTCCCGCTACGGCGCGAAGAAGGAGAAGAAGTAATGCCTCGTAAAGGTCCCGCTCCCAAGCGCCCCCTCGTCGTCGATCCCGTTTACGGCTCGCCCGTGGTCACGCAGCTGATCAACAAGGTCCTGCAGGACGGCAAGAAGTCCACCGCCGAGCGCATCGTCTACGGTGCCCTCGAGGGTGTGCGCAACAAGACCAACTCCGATCCCGTGGCCACCCTGAAGAAGGCCCTGGACAACGTCAAGCCCGCCCTCGAGGTCCGCTCCCGTCGTGTCGGTGGCGCCACCTACCAGGTGCCGGTCGAGGTCAAGGCAGGCCGCGCCCAGGCGCTGTCGCTGCGCTGGCTCGTGGGCTACTCCAAGGCGCGTCGTGAGAACACCATGACCGAGCGTCTGCAGAACGAGATCCTCGACGCCTCCAACGGCCTCGGTGCCGCTGTGAAGCGCCGCGAGGACACCCACAAGATGGCCGAATCCAACAAGGCCTTCGCCCACTACCGCTGGTAAAATTCGGTAGTCCTGTCGGCCCCGCCCCGCGCGGGGCCGACACCAGGGCCCGGCACTACCTTTTACGAAGGGAACCATCGTGGCACTCGACGTGCTTACCGACCTCAAGAAGGTCCGCAATATCGGCATCATGGCTCACATCGATGCCGGTAAGACCACGACCACCGAACGAATCCTGTTCTACACGGGCATCAACCACAAGCTCGGCGAAACGCACGACGGTGCATCCACGATGGACTGGATGGCTCAGGAGCAGGAACGCGGCATCACCATCACGTCCGCCGCGACCTCGTGCTACTGGCACGACTACCAGATCAACATCATCGACACCCCGGGTCACGTGGACTTCACGGTCGAGGTCGAGCGCTCCCTGCGCGTGCTCGACGGCGCCGTGGCCGTCTTCGACGGCAAGGAGGGCGTGGAGCCCCAGTCCGAGACCGTGTGGCGCCAGGCCGATAAGTACGAAGTGCCCCGCATCTGCTTCGTCAACAAGATGGACAAGCTGGGCGCCGACTTCTACTTCACCGTGGACACCATCAAGTCCCGCCTGGGCGCGACCCCGCTCGTGCTGCAGCTGCCGATCGGTGCCGAGAACGACTTCGTGGGCGTCATCGACCTGGTGACCATGAAGGCTCTCGTGTGGGAGGGCGACTCCAAGGGTGACGTCTCCCTGGGTGCCAAGTACGAGACGCGCGAGATCCCCGAGGACCTGAAGGACCGCGCGGATGACTACCGCAACCAGCTCGTCGAGGCCGTCGCGGAGGCGGACGACGAGCTCATGGAGAAGTACCTCGGCGGCGAGGAGCTCACCGAGGACGAGATCAAGGCTGGCATCCGCAAGCTGACGATCACTTCCCAGGCCTACCCCGTGCTGTGTGGCTCGGCGTTCAAGAACCGCGGCGTGCAGCCCATGCTCGACGCCGTGGTGGACTACCTGCCCTCCCCGCTCGACGTGGAGGACGTGCAGGGCCACGCCATCAACGACGAGGAAGAGGTCATGACCCGCGCCGCGGACGCCAACGGCCCCTTCGCGGCCCTCGCGTTCAAGGTCGCCTCGCACCCGTTCTACGGCCAGCTCACGTACATCCGCGTGTACTCCGGCAAGGCGAAGGCCGGCGAGCAGGTCATGAACTCCACCAAGGGCAAGCGCGAGCGCATCGGCAAGCTCTTCCAGATGCACTCCAACAAGGAGAACCCGGTGGACGAGATCTCCGCCGGTCACATCTACGCGGCGATCGGTCTGAAGGACACCACCACGGGCGACACCCTGTGCGATTCGAACAACCAGATCGTGCTGGAGTCCATGAGCTTCCCCCAGCCTGTGATCTTCGTGGCCATCGAGCCCAAGACCAAGGGTGACCAGGAGAAGCTGTCCACCGCCATCCAGAAGCTCTCCGCGGAGGACCCCACCTTCACGGTGTCCCTCAACGACGAGACCGGCCAGACCGAGATCGGCGGCATGGGCGAGCTGCACCTGGACATCCTGGTGGACCGCATGAAGCGCGAGTTCAAGGTCGAGGCCAACGTGGGCAAGCCGCAGGTGGCCTACCGCGAGACCATCAAGAAGGCCGTGGACAAGGTCGACTACACCCACAAGAAGCAGACCGGTGGTTCCGGCCAGTTCGCCAAGGTGCAGGTTTCCTTCGAGCCGCTGCCGCTGGACGCGGAGGAGCTGTACGAGTTCGACAATGCCGTGACCGGTGGTCGCGTGCCGCGCGAGTACATCCCCTCGGTGGACCACGGTATCCAGGACGCCATGCAGTTGGGCATCCTCGCGGGCTACCCGGTGGTGGGCGTCAAGGCCACCCTGATCGACGGTGCCTACCACGACGTGGACTCCTCGGAAATGGCGTTCAAGATCGCCGGCTCGATGGTGTTCAAGGAAGGTGCCCGGCGTGCCAACCCGGTCCTGCTCGAGCCGCTCATGGCCGTGGAGGTGCGTACCCCGGAAGAGTACATGGGTGACGTCATCGGTGACCTGAACTCCCGCCGTGGCCAGATCCAGTCCATGGAGGACGTCGCGGGTGTCAAGCTCGTGAAGGCCCTGGTGCCCTTGTCGGAGATGTTCGGCTACATCGGTGACCTGCGGTCCAAGACCCAGGGTCGCGCGGTGTACTCGATGGAGTTCGACAGCTACTCGGAGGTCCCCAAGGCCGTGGCCGAGGAGATCATCCAGAAGAACCGCGGCGAGTGAGCCGGCGGGGCCCACGCCCCGTGATTTCAGTAAATTCGTAATCCAGAAGTAGACTTGCACAGGTTTCGACACGCGCAGCGTCTGAAGCGCTGTGGTCCCACGCTCCGTGGTCCGGAGCAGTCGAGCAAGTCTCACCTCAATGTTCTAGGAGGAACACATCATGGCGAAGGCCAAGTTCGAGCGCACCAAGCCGCACCTCAACATTGGCACCATCGGCCACGTTGACCACGGCAAGACCACGCTCACCGCTGCGATCTCCAAGGTTCTGGCCGACAAGTACCCGGACGTCAACGAGCAGCGTGACTTCGGTGCGATCGACTCCGCCCCGGAGGAGAAGCAGCGCGGCATCACGATCAACATCTCTCACATCGAGTACCAGACCGACAAGCGTCACTACGCCCACGTGGACGCCCCCGGTCACGCCGACTACGTGAAGAACATGATCACCGGTGCCGCTCAGATGGACGGCGCGATCCTCGTGGTCGCCGCGACCGACGGCCCCATGGCCCAGACCCGCGAGCACGTCCTGCTCGCCCGCCAGGTGGGCGTGCCTTACCTGCTGGTGGCGCTGAACAAGTCCGACATGGTCGACGACGAAGAGCTGCTCGACCTCGTCGAGATGGAGGTCCGCGAGCTGCTGTCCGACCAGGGCTTCGACGGCGACAACGCCCCCGTGGTGCGCGTCTCCGCTCTGAAGGCCCTCGAGGGCGACGCAGAGTGGGTCAAGTCTGTCGAGGACCTCATGGAGGCCGTGGACGAGAACGTCCCGGACCCCGTGCGTGACACCGACAAGCCCTTCCTGATGCCCATCGAGGACGTCTTCACGATCACCGGTCGCGGCACCGTGGTGACCGGCCGCGCCGAGCGCGGTACCCTGCCGATCAACTCCGAGGTCGAGATCGTGGGCATCCGCCCCGTGCAGAAGACCACGGTGACCGGTATCGAGATGTTCCACAAGCAGATGGACGAAGCCATGGCCGGCGAGAACTGCGGTCTGCTGCTGCGCGGTCTCAAGCGCGACGACGTCGAGCGTGGCCAGGTCGTGTGCAAGCCGGGTTCCATCACCCCGCACACCGACTTCGAGGCCAACGTCTACATCCTGTCCAAGGAAGAGGGCGGGCGTCACAACCCGTTCTACTCGAACTACCGCCCGCAGTTCTACTTCCGCACCACGGACGTCACCGGCGTCATCACCCTGCCCGAGGGCACCGAGATGGTCATGCCCGGTGACAACACCGAGATGACGGTCGAGCTGATCCAGCCGATCGCCATGGAGGAAGGCCTCGGCTTCGCCATCCGTGAGGGTGGCCGCACCGTGGGCTCCGGTCGTGTGACCAAGATCAACAAGTAAGACCCGTTGATCCGGTGAGGCGCTGAGTCGAACCTTCGAGAACCCCGTGGTCCGTTCAGGACCGCGGGGTTCTCGCATGTTCGGGCGGCGGCGTGCCCGCCGGCCCGAGGGAGTAGGGACGTGGCCGGTTTGCGCGCTCCCCCGGATCTCTGGCAGAATGGTCGCTGTTGTTCGCTCAGCGACGCGGGATTCCCGTGCGCCAGTCGAGCGCGTGGAGTCCATTGCGAGAACCGGGTGCGGAGCAGTCGCGCAACCGAAGCAAACGCAATGCAGCGAACTTCCACGCGGATATCACCGCGGACAACCATTTTTCAACCGGCACCGCATCATTGTGTGGACCGGGCGGCGCGCTCCTCGCGCGACACGCCCGAGTTCGGGTGCCGGGGCCCCGACAGGGTGAGGAACCCGGAAGTTTCCGGATTCAGTCTGTGCGGGGTGGCGAGCACGATCGCCGAGCACAAGGAGTCCGCGGACTCCATACAGGGAAGTACTTGAAGAAAGAGAGTCACGACGCCATGGCGGGACAAAAAATCCGCATCCGGCTGAAGTCCTATGACCACGAGGTCATCGACGTCTCGGCCCGGAAGATCGTTGAGACGGTGACGCGCGCAGGCGCCACGGTGGTGGGACCCGTCCCGCTGCCCACCGAGAAGAATGTGTACTGCGTGATCCGCTCGCCGCACAAGTACAAGGACAGCCGTGAGCATTTCGAGATGCGCACCCACAAGCGGCTGATCGACATCATCGACCCCACGCCCAAGGCCGTCGACTCGCTCATGCGTCTCGACCTGCCCGCTGACGTGAACATCGAAATCAAGCTGTAAAAAGGATCGCACCCCAATGACTACCACTTTCGAACGCCAGGTGAAGGGCCTGCTGGGCACGAAGCTCGGCATGACCCAGGTCTGGGACGAGAACGGGAAGTTCGTGCCGGTGACCGTGGTCAAGGCCGACTCCAACGTCGTGACGCAGCTGCGCAACGAGGACAAGGACGGCTACAACGCCGTGCAGATCGGCTTCGGTGCGATCGATCCCCGCAAGGTGACCAAGCCACTGGCCGGTCACTTCGCCGCTGCAGGCGTGACGCCCCGTCGTCATGTCGTCGAACTTCGTACTTCCGACGCCGCTGAGTACGAGCTGGGACAGGAACTGTCCGTCGAGCTCTTCGAGGCCGGTGCCAAGGTCGACGTCGTCGGCACCACCAAGGGTAAGGGCACCGCGGGTGTCATGAAGCGCCACGGCTTCGCCGGTGTGGGCGCCTCCCACGGTGCACACAAGAACCACCGCAAGCCGGGTTCCATCGGCGGCGCATCGTACCCCGCTCGCGTGTTCAAGGGCATGCGCATGGCCGGCCGGATGGGCAACGCCCGTCACACGACCATGAACCTGACCGTGCACGCTGTCGACGCCGAGAACTCCCTGCTGCTCATCAAGGGCGCCCTGCCGGGCCCCAAGGGATCGGTCGTCCTCGTCCGTTCCACCGTGAAGGGAGCCTGATACTCATGGCAACTGAAACCGTCAACGTCGAGCTGCCCGCTGAGATCTTCGACGCCCAGACCAACGTGGCGCTGCTGCACCAGGTCGTCGTCGCCCAGCTGGCCGCCGCCCGTCAGGGCACGCACAAGACCAAGACCCGCGCGGAGGTCTCCGGCGCCGGTCGCAAGCCGTTCAAGCAGAAGGGCACCGGCCGGGCTCGTCAGGGCTCCATCCGCGCCCCGCACATGACCGGCGGTGGCGTGGTGCACGGCCCCACGCCGCGTGACTACTCCCAGCGCACGCCCAAGAAGATGAAGGCTGCCGCCCTGCGCGGTGCCCTCTCGGACCGGGCCCGTAACGGCCGCATCCACGTGGTCGCGGACCTGGTGAGCGGCGAGCAGCCGTCCACGAAGGCCGCCAAGGAGGCGCTGCGTTCGCTCACCGAGCGCAAGAACCTGCTCGTGGTGCTGAACCGTGGCGAGGACAACGCCGCGCTGTCCGTGCGCAACCTGGTCAACGTGCACGCCGTGTACGCCGATCAGCTCAACACGTACGACGTGCTCGTCTCGGACGACGTGGTCTTCACCAAGGCCGCTTACGACTCGTTCGTCGCAGCCGCGTCCGGTAGCAAGCAGGAGGACGCCAAGTGAGCGTTATCTACAACAAGGACCCGCGCGACGTCATCATCCGTCCCGTGGTCTCCGAGAAGTCCTACGGTCTGATCGACGAGGGCAAGTACACCTTCCAGGTGGCCCCCTCCGCCAACAAGACCGAGATCAAGTACGCGATCGAGCACATCTTCGGTGTCAAGGTCGCGTCCGTGAACACCCTCAACCGTCCCGGTAAGCGTAAGCGCACGCGCTTCGGCTGGGGACAGCGTAAGGCCACCAAGCGTGCCATCGTGTCCCTCCGGGAAGGCTCCATCGACATCTTCGGCGGTCCGCTCTCTTGAGCGGAGACCACTTTAACGAGGAACTCAAAACATGGCTATCCGTAAGCACAAGCCGACAACCCCGGGCCGTCGTGGCTCGTCGGTTGCGGACTTCGTAGAAATCACGCGCACCACGCCCGAGAAGTCCCTGGTGCGTCCGCTGCCCAAGAAGGGCGGTCGTAACAACACCGGCCGCATCACCACCCGTCACAAGGGTGGCGGGCACAAGCGCCAGTACCGCGTGATTGACTTCCGTCGTCACGACAAGGACGGCGTGGACGCGAAGGTCGCCCACATCGAGTACGACCCGAACCGTACGGCTCGGATCGCGCTGCTGCACTACGTGGACGGCACCAAGCGCTACATCATCGCGCCGAACCGCCTGCGTCAGGGCGACGTCGTGGAGTCTGGCCCCAATGCCGACATCAAGCCGGGCAACAACCTGCCGCTGCGCAACATCCCCGTGGGTACCGTGCTGCACGCGGTGGAGCTGCGTCCGGGTGGGGGAGCCAAGCTCGCCCGTTCCGCCGGCGCATCCGTGCAGTTGGTCGCCCGTGAGGGCAAGTACGGTCAGCTGCGCCTGCCCTCCGGTGAAATCCGCAACGTGGACGTGCGCTGCCGTGCGACCGTGGGCGAGGTCGGTAACGCCGAGCAGTCCAACATCAACTGGGGCAAGGCCGGACGTAACCGCTGGAAGGGCATCCGCCCGACCGTCCGCGGTGTGGTCATGAACCCCGTGGACCACCCGCACGGTGGTGGCGAGGGCAAGACCTCCGGTGGTCGTCACCCGGTCAACCCCAACGGTAAGCCCGAGGGACGCACCCGTCGCCCCAACAAGGAAAGCGACAAGCTCATCGTGCGTCGTCGTCGTACCGGCAAGAACAAGCGCTAAGGAGCCTGACTAATGCCACGCAGCCTCAAGAAGGGCCCTTTCGTTGATCAGCACCTCTTCGTGAAGGTCGCCAAGGAGAACGAGAAGGGCACCAAGAACGTCATCAAGACGTGGTCCCGCCGCTCGATGATCGTGCCCGACATGCTCGGACACACGATTGCCGTGCACGACGGACGCAAGCATGTCCCGGTGTTCATCACTGAGTCGATGGTCGGGCACAAGCTCGGCGAATTCGCCCCCACCCGCACGTTCCGCGGCCATGTGAAGGACGACAAGAAGGGCAAGCGTCGCTGACCCCTCGGGGTGAGCACGTTGCACTTCTTCGACAAGACGAGAGAAGGAAAGCAATGGAAGCCAAGGCATCTGCGCGCTACATCCGCGTGACGCCTATGAAGGCCCGGCGCGTCGTCAACCTGATTCGTGGCCAGCAGGCGAATGAGGCGTTGGCGATTCTGAAGTTTGCCCCGCAGGCAGCTTCAGAGCCGGTGTTCAAGGTTCTCGAATCCGCCGTGGCCAACGCCCGGCAGAAGGCCGACCGCGAGGGTCTCGCGTTCAAGCCGGAAGACCTCGTGGTCTCCGCGGCCTTCGTGGACGAGGGACCCACCATGAAGCGGTTCCAGCCGCGTGCCCAGGGCCGTGCGTTCCGCATCAACAAGCGCACGAGCCACGTGACCGTGGTCGTGGCGACCCCGGAGAAGGAGGAGGTCCGCTAAGTGGGACAGAAAATCAACCCCAACGGATTCCGTCTGGGTATCACCACCGACCACGTCTCGCACTGGTACGCGGACTCGAACCAGCCGGGTCAGCGCTACAAGGACTACATCCGCGAGGATGTGAAAATCCGCGAGCTCATGTCCACGGGCATGGAGCGCGCCGGCATCGCCAAGGTCGAGATCGAGCGCACCCGTGACCGCGTCCGCGTGGACATCCACACGGCGCGCCCGGGCATCGTGATCGGCCGCCGCGGCGCCGAGGCGGACCGGATCCGCGGTGAGCTCGAGAAGCTCACCGGCAAGCAGATCCAGCTCAACATCCTCGAGGTCAAGAACCCGGAGACCGACGCCCAGCTCGTCGCTCAGGGTGTCGCCGAGCAGCTGGCCTCCCGTGTCGCGTTCCGTCGCGCCATGAAGAAGGCCATCCAGTCCGCGCAGCGCGCCGGTGCCAAGGGCATCCGGATCCAGTGCGCCGGCCGCCTCGGCGGGGCGGAGATGTCCCGTTCGGAGTTCTACCGCGAAGGCCGTGTGCCCCTGCACACCCTGCGCGCGAACATCGACTACGGCTTCTTCGAGGCCAAGACCACCTTCGGCCGCATCGGCGTGAAGGTCTGGATCTACAAGGGCGACCTCACCGACAAGGAACTCGCTGCCCAGCAGGCCGCTGCTCCCTCCTCGCGGGGTCGCAACGACCGTCGCGGTGGCGGCGGGGGCGAGCGTCGTCGTCGCCCGAATGACCGTAACGACCGTGGTGGACGCCGTGAGCGCGACTCCGCCGCAGCCCCGCAGCAGAACACCGCTGCGGAGGCGACCAACGCAGAGGGTGGTAAGTAATGCTCATCCCACGTCGTGTGAAGTTCCGTAAGCAGCACCACCCGCGTCGTCGGGGTCAGGCGAAGGGCGGAACCCAGGTCACGTTCGGCGAGTGGGGCATCCAGGCGCTGAGCCCGGCGTACGTCACGAACCGTCAGATCGAGGCCGCGCGTATCGCCATGACCCGTCACATCAAGCGTGGCGGCAAGGTCTGGATCAACATCTACCCGGATCGTCCCCTGACCAAGAAGCCCGCCGAGACCCGCATGGGTTCCGGTAAGGGTTCCCCCGAGTGGTGGATCGCTAACGTCAAGCCCGGACGCGTGTTGTTCGAGATCTCCGGCGTGAGCGAGGACGTGGCGCGTGAGGCGCTGCGCCTGGCCATCCACAAGCTCCCGATGAAGGCACGCATCGTGCGTCGCGAAGGCGGTGAATGATCAATGGCTATTGGATCCAAGGATCTGAACATGGAGAACCTCGCGGCTCTCGACACCGGTGCCCTCACCGACCAGCTGCGCAAGTCCAAGGAAGAGCTGTTCAACCTGCGCTTCCAGGCCGCGACCGGTCAGCTCGAGAGCAACGGGCGTCTCAAGTCCGTCAAACGCGACATTGCCCGGATCTACACCGTGCTGCGTGAGCGCGAGCTCGGGATCCGCGAGGACGTGGCGTCGGCTGCTGAGAAGACCGAGAAGAAGGCCTCGAAGAAGGCTGCCAAGTCTGAGGATGATGCCAAGTGAGCGAGCAGGTTAACAACGAATCGGCCGCGGCCGAGCGCGGTGACCGCAAGACCCGCCAGGGCTACGTGGTCTCCGACAAGATGGACAAGACCGTGGTCGTCCAGGTCGAGGACCGCGTCAAGCACGCCCTGTACGGCAAGGTGCTGCGCAAGTCCAAGCGTGTGAAGGCCCACGACGAGCAGAACACCTGCGGCGTCGGGGACCTCGTGCGCATCGCCGAGACCCGTCCGCTGTCCGCCACCAAGAACTGGCGGATCGTGGAGATCATCGAGAAGGCCAAGTAAGTCCTCCTCGACAGCGTCAAGGGCCCCCGACCGGTTGCGGTCGGGGGCCCTTGCGCGTGCACGACGGCGCTGCCCGGCGCCGTTCCCGCGTCCACCCGCGCCCCGGCCGTCGGCCTGTACATCGATTGGCGTTCCCCGCCGGGGCGCGGTAGAGTAGGCCAGTACGCGTGTCGACACACGTGTGCCCACTCTGACTTCGACCCTGCTGAGTCAGAATCCACGTCCGCCCCACGTGCGCTGTGCGCACCGTACCGGGACGGCGGCAAGCCCCACGGTGCGTCCGTGGGCGGCTCCGCGCGTTGCACGCCGCGGTTGCTGCCACAACTTGCTCGTTGATTCTGCATTCAGCCACGAATCCGAGCAGGGCAGCACGGCGAACCCGTTCGCCATCCATGTGTGAGCGATCATCGCGTACGAACTCCGCGCACGCCCCGGACCCCTCCTACGGTCACGGGGAACACCGTGGCGTGGAGCGTTCACACGACCACCGTTCCGCAAGGCTCGGCATTCAGCACCATCGGATGAGAACCAGCGCGACGACAGGAGTAAATCAGTGATTCAGCAGGAATCGCGGCTGAGGGTCGCCGACAACACGGGTGCGAAGGAAATTCTCACCATCCGTGTGCTCGGTGGATCCGGACGCCGTTACGCAGGCATTGGCGACATCATCGTCGCCACCGTCAAGGACGCCATCCCCGGCGGCAACGTCAAGAAGGGTGACGTCGTCAAGGCGGTTGTGGTCCGTACCAAGAAGCAGAGGCGCCGTCCCGACGGTTCCTACATCCGTTTCGACGAGAACGCCGCAGTGATCTTGAAGAACGACGGGGACCCCCGCGGCACGCGCATCTTCGGCCCCGTGGGCCGCGAGCTGCGCGACAAGAAGTTCATGAAGATCGTCTCGCTGGCCCCGGAGGTGCTCTGACATGGCGAAATTCAAGATCAAGACCGGCGACCTGGTTCAGGTCATCACCGGTAAGAACAAGGGCGAGCAGGGCAAGGTCCTGCGCGTGATCACCGAGACCTCCCGCGTGGTGGTCGAGGGCGTCAACGTCGTGACCAAGCACAAGCGCGCCAACGCCCAGGGCGAAGCCGGCGGCCTCGTCAAGTCCGAGGCTCCGATCCACATCTCCAACGTGATGCTCGTGGACCCGGAGACCGGCAAGCCGACCCGTGTGGGCTACCGCACCGAGACCGTGGAGCGCAACGGCAAGCAGAAGACCGTCCGCGTTCGCGTGTCCAAGAGCACCGGCAAGGATCTGTGATGAGCGAAACCACCGAAACCAAGTTCACCCCCCGGTTCAAGACCAAGTACCAGGAGACCGTCGTCCCGGCCCTGCAGGAGCAGTTCGGCTACGCGAACGTCATGCAGATGCCGCGCGTGGTCAAGGTCGTGGTCAACATGGGTCTGGGCGAGGCGGCCAAGGACTCCAAGCTGGTGGACAACGCCATCAAGGACCTCACCGCCATCACCGGTCAGAAGCCCGTGGTCAACCGGGCCAAGAAGTCCATTGCGCAGTTCAAGCTGCGTGAGGGAATGCCCATCGGCGCGCACGTCACCATGCGTGGCGAGCGGATGTGGGAATTCCTGGACCGTCTCGTCACGCTCGCGCTGCCGCGTATCCGTGACTTCCGTGGTCTGTCCGACCGTCACTTCGACGGCAACGGCAACTACACCTTCGGTCTGACGGAACAGTCCATGTTCCACGAGATCGATCAGGACAAGATCGATCGCGTGCGCGGTATGGACATCACCGTGGTCACCTCCGCCAAGACCGACGACGAGGGTCGCGCGCTGCTCAAGGCGCTCGGTTTCCCGTTCAAGACCAACTGATTCCATCGACGTCAGAAGGTCCCTGCGGGCTGCAACCGGCAGGGAAACCCTGACGAGGAAGGGCTGAAGCCCACATGACAATGACAGATCCCGTCGCAGACATGCTGACGCGGCTGCGCAACGCGAACTCGGCCTACCACGACACCGTGAGCATGCCGTACTCCAAGCTCAAGGCTCGGATCGCGGACATCCTCAAGGCCGAGGGCTACATCGCCGACTGGTCCGAAGAACCTGCCCGGGTGGGCAAGACCCTGACCCTGTCGCTGAAGTTCGGTTCCAACCGTGAGCGCTCGATCGCCGGTGTCCGCCGCATCTCCAAGCCGGGCCTGCGCGTGTACGCGAAGTCCACCGAGCTGCCCCGCGTGTTCGGCGGCCTCGGCATCGCGATCCTCTCCACGTCCTCCGGACTGCTGACCGACAAGCAGGCCGGCAAGAAGGGCGTGGGCGGGGAAGTCCTCGCGTACGTCTGGTAACCGGTAGCACAGAAGAAGAAAGGAAGAAGACATGTCACGTATTGGACGTCTCCCGATCTCTGTGCCCGCCGGTGTGGAGGTCTCCGTGGACGGTTCCGTGGTGCAGGTCAAGGGCCCCAAGGGCGAACTGACCCACACCGTGCCCGCGCCCATCACCGTGGTCGTCGAGGACGGCACCGTGCAGGTGTCCCGCCCCAACGACGAGCGCGAATCCCGTTCCTTGCACGGCCTCACGCGCACCCTGATCTCCAACATGATCCAGGGTGTCTCGCAGGGCTACGCCAAGCAGCTGGAGATCGTGGGCACGGGTTACCGTGTCCAGGCCAGGGGTGCCAACCTGGAGTTCGCTCTGGGTTACAGCCACCCGGTGCCCTTCAACGCTCCGGACGGCATCACGCTGTCCGTCGAGGGCGCCAACAAGGTCACCGTTTCCGGTATCGACAAGCAGCAGGTTGGCCAGGTCGCCGCGAAGATCCGCTCCCTGCGTCTGCCCGATCCCTACAAGGGCAAGGGCGTGCGCTACGCCGGCGAGCAGATCCGCCGCAAGGCCGGAAAGGCTGGTAAGTAATCATGGCTCTCGTAATCAAGGGAAAGTCGAAGGCTGCTCAGCGGGCACGGCGTCACCGCCGCGTGCGCAAGCACATCGCCGGAACCGCGCTGCGCCCCCGTCTGGTGGTCACGCGTTCCACCCGCCACATGGTCGCCCAGGTGATCGACGACGACAAGGGTTTCACCCTGGTCTCGGCGTCCACCATGGAAAGCGATCTGCGTGCGTCGTCCGACGACAAGACCGCCAAGGCCAAGCGCATCGGTGAGCTGATCGCCGAGCGTGCCAAGGCTGCGGGGATCGAGACCGTCGTGTTCGACCGCGGCGGCAACAAGTACCACGGCCGCGTGGCCGCGGTGGCCGAGGGTGCCCGTGAAGGAGGTCTGGCGCTGTGAGCGAGCAGAAGAACGAGAAGGAAACTCAGGTGAGCGAAGCCACCAACGGTTCCAACACGACGACCGAGGCGAACACCTCGGAGCGCCAGGGGACCGACGAGAACCGCGGTGGCCGCGGCGGTCGTAACGACCGTGGCGGTCGCAACGAGCGCGGTGGCCGCAACGACCGTGGTGGTCGTGGGGGCCGCGGCGGGCGCGACGACGACAAGGACAAGTTCCTCGAGCGCGTCGTGACCATCAACCGTGTGTCCAAGGTCGTCAAGGGTGGTCGTCGCTTCAGCTTCACCGCTCTCGTGGTCGTCGGTGACGGCAACGGCATGGTCGGCGTGGGCTACGGCAAGGCCAAGGAAGTTCCCGCCGCGATCTCCAAGGGCGTGGAGGAGGCCAAGAAGAACTTCTTCCGGGTCCCCCGCGTGGAGAACCGCACCATCCCGCACCGTGTGCAGGGTGAGGCCGCGGCTGGCGTCGTCATGCTGCGCCCGGCGACCCCGGGTACCGGTGTGATCGCCGGTGGTCCGGTGCGTGCGGTGCTCGAGTGCGCCGGTATCCACGACGTGCTGTCCAAGTCCCTGGGCTCGTCCAACCAGATCAACATCGTGCACGCGACCATCCAGGCGCTGCGTGAGCTCGAGGAGCCCGCCTCCGTGGCGGCCCGCCGTGGCCTGCCCATGGACGAGGTCGTTCCCGCGCCGTTGCTGCGTGACATCCAGAAGGCAGGTGCCTGATGAACGGAAAGCGCATTCAGGCCACCGGCGCGTCCCTGCGCGTGAAGCAGGTCCGCTCCGTGGTCGGTCAGAAGCAGAACATGCGCGACACGCTGCGTTCGCTCGGTCTCAAGCGTCCGGGCCAGGTCGTGGAGCGCAAGGCCGATGCCGCCACCGTGGGCATGATCAACACGGTGTCGCATCTCGTAGAGGTTGAGGAGGCCTGAGCATGGCTGAAAACACCGAGAGCAAGCGCCACGCTCTGAAGGTCCACCACCTGCGTCCCGCCCCCGGCTCGCACCAGGCCAAGACGCGTCTTGGCCGTGGCGAGGCCTCGAAGGGTAAGACCGCGGGCCGTGGTACCAAGGGCACCAAGGCGCGTTACCAGGTCAAGGCCGGTTTCGCGGGCGGTCAGCTGCCGCTGCACATGCGCCTGCCCAAGCTGCGCGGGTTCAAGAACCCGTTCCGCGTGGAGTACCAGGTCGTGAACTTGGACCGCCTGGGCGAGCTGTTCCCCGAGGGTGGCACGGTCACCGTCGCGGACCTGGTCGCCAAGGGTGCGGTGCGCAAGAACCAGCCCGTGAAGGTGCTCGGTAGCGGGGAGATCTCCGTGGCACTGAACATCACCGCGGACAAGTTCTCCGCGTCCGCGTCGGAGAAGATCGCCGCGGCTGGTGGGTCCACGCAGAACGCATGAACCGATCCCAGTGTTCGGTTGTAGGGTGAATCCCTGAACTGGAACGGGCCCCGTGCCGGATTGCCGGCGCGGGGCCCGTTGCGTTACCCCCACGACGACGCCCGGACCGCGTCGCCGGAATCGCTTTACCAGGATGTCGCAAGACCGACCGCCGGGGTCGCGGCGGATCCTTCGCTAGACTTGCCCGGGGTCGGAACCCACCGGGCCACCACGTTTTTGGAGGAGGACCTGTGCTCAGTGCTTTCGCACGGGCGTTTACCACGCCGGAGCTGCGCAACAAGCTGCTGTTCACACTGGGGATCATTGTGATCTACCGGTTGGGGACGTTCATCCCCGCACCGGGTGTGGACTACGGCAACGTGCAGCAGTGTCTCGCCCTGGGCAACACCACGGGTGGCGCGTACGACCTGGTCAACCTGTTCAGCGGTGGGGCCCTGTTGCAGCTGTCCATCTTCGCGCTGGGCGTGATGCCCTACATCACCGCGAGCATCATCGTGCAGTTGCTGCGCGTGGTGATCCCGCGGTTCCAGGAACTGCACGAGGAGGGTGCGCAGGGGCAGACCAAGCTCACGCAGTACACCCGCTACCTCACGATCGGGCTGGCCGCGTTGAACGCGACCACCGTGATCTCCCTGGCGCGTTCGGGCAACCTGCTCGGCAACTGCCCCCTGCCCGTCATTCCGGACGACTCCCTCTTGGTGCTCGTGATCATGATCCTCACGATGACCGCGGGCACCACCGTGATCATGTGGCTCGGTGAGCGCATCACGGACCGCGGCGTGGGTAACGGCATGTCCCTGCTGATCTTCACCTCCATTGCGGCCACGTTCCCGTCCGCGCTCGGTGACATCCTGCGCACCCGCGGTTGGGGCCTGTTCCTGGGCGTGTGTGCCGTGGGACTGGTGGTCATCACATGCGTGGTGTTCGTGGAGCAGTCGCAGCGCCGGATCCCGGTGCAGTACGCCAAGCGCATGGTGGGCCGCCGCACGATCGGCGGGACCAGCACCTACATCCCGCTCAAGGTCAACATGGCCGGCGTGATCCCCATCATCTTCGCGTCCTCCATGCTCATGCTGCCCACGATGATCGCGCAGTTCGCGATGCCCGACGACGGCAGCCCCGTTCCGGGGTGGGTCAACTGGGTCAACACGTACCTGGCTCGCGGTGACCACCCGATCTATATGACGGTCTACTTCCTGCTGATCGTGGCCTTCACGTACTTCTACGTGTCCATCACGTTCAACCCCGAAGAGGTCTCCGACAACATGAAGCGCTACGGCGGCTTCATCCCGGGGATCCGCGCGGGCCGTCCCACCGAGAACTACCTGCGTTACGTGCTCTCCCGGATTACGCTGCCCGGTGCGCTGTACCTGGGCATCGTGTCCATGATCCCGCTCGTGGCGCTCGTGCTCTTCGACGCGAACCAGAACTTCCCCTTCGGCGGCCCGTCGCTGCTGATCATGGTGGGCGTGGGTCTGGACACCGTCAAGCAGATCGACGCCCAGTTGCAACAGCGCCACTACGAGGGTCTGCTGCGCACCTGAGCCCGTGCACGGCCACGGCAGGCTGGTCCACCGCCCGGTAGAGTGGGGGAGAACCTGACGTTGACGCAAGGAGAGAACATGACCCGCATGTTGATCATTGGACCGCCGGGCGCGGGCAAGGGCACCCAGGCCGCGCGGATCTGCGAGCGACTAGGCGTTCCCGCGATCTCGACCGGTGACATCTTTCGCGCCAACATCAAGGAACAGACCGAACTCGGCAAGGAAGCCCAGCGCTACACGGACGCCGGGAACCTGGTCCCGGATTCCGTGACCAACAACATGGTGCGTGACCGGTTGTCGCACGACGACGTCCGCGACGGCTTCCTGCTGGACGGGTACCCGCGCACCGTGGCCCAGGTCCGTGAACTGGACCGGATCCTCGAGGCCAACGGGGTCTCCCTGGACGTGGTGCTGCTGCTTACCGCGGACAACGAGGAACTCGTCTCCCGGTTGTTGGGCCGCGCCCAGGACCAGGGCCGCACGGACGACACCGAGGACGTCATCCGGCACCGTCTGGACGTCTACGACGAGCAGACCGCACCGGTCGTGGAGCTGTACGAGGACCGGGGCATCGTCACGCGCGTGGACGGACTCGGCGGCATCGACGAGGTCACCGAGCGCATCCTGGCGGCATTGCCCGCCTGAGCCGCAATCCACACGAACGGCGCCGCTCGGCCGCGGCCGGGGGCGCGCCGTCGAACACCAGAACCATCACGAGCCCCCAGACCGGCGCGAAGAGTCGGTCTGGGGGCTCGCCCGTCAGACGAACATCAACCATCAGGGGAGGTCCCGAGCACCGTGTTCGGACGCCGCAAGATCCAATTGAAGTCGGACGCCGAGTTGGCGGCCATGTCCCGGGCGGGCGTGGTCACGTCACTCGCGCTCGACGCCGCGGTCGCGGCCGCCGTCCCCGGGGCCACCACCGCGGACCTCGACCGTGCATTCCGCGAGGTCCTGGACGAGTACGACGCGCAGTCCAACTTCCTGGGCTACTACGGCTACCCGGCCACGGTGTGCACCTCCGTCAACGACGAGGTCGTGCACGGAATCCCCGGGCAGCGCGTCTTGGCGGACGGTGACATCGTATCGATCGACGGCGGTGCGATCGTGGCCGGTTGGCACGGGGACTCCGCGCGCACCGTGCTCGTGGGGACGACCCACGACCCCGCCGACCAGGAACTGTCGGACGTCACGCGTGCGGCCATGTGGCGCGGCATCGCCGCGATGGCCACCGGTACCCACGTGGGGGACATCGGCCGCGCGGTCGAGGACCACGTGCGGGACACCGTGGGCGGGCGTCTCGGGATCCTCGAGGACTACGTGGGCCACGGCATCGGCACCGAGATGCACATGGCCCCGGACGTCCCCAACTACGCGGTCAGCAATCGCGGGCCCAAACTCGTCACGGGCATGGCGCTGGCCATCGAACCGATGCTCGTGCGCGGCGGGATCGAGACCCGCGTGCTCGAGGACGAATGGACGGTCGTGACCACCGACGGCTCGCGCGCGAGCCAGTGGGAGCACACCGTGTGCCGCCACAGCCAGGGCGTGTGGGTGCTCACCGCGGAGGACGGTGGCCGCTCCGAACTCGAACCCTTGGGGGTCCGCCCGGTCCCGATCCCCGCCGCCTGACGGCCTGCCGCCGCAGGTCCGATCGTCACAGCTCGTCCCGCAACGTCCACCCGACCCCTGACACCACAGAACCACCCCGAGAACAGGGAGAGGATTCCCATGACGGCACAACCCGTTGAGATCACCCCGAAACCCAAGACCGGCCAGCTCGTGTTCAAGCCCGCGCGGCGCGGCAAGCCCCCGCTGCACCTCGCGGACTTCGACATGGCCGGCCGCAAGCAGTTCCTGCAGGACGCGGGCTACCCCGCGTTCCGGGCGTCGCAGCTGTCCAAGCACTACTTCGAGCGCTTCGAGGCGGACCCCGCGGCCATGACGGATCTGCCCGCCGCCCAGCGGGACGAGCTCGCGGCCAAGGCCCTGCCGCCGCTGTTGACCACCGTGCGGCAATTGCGCGCGGACCAGGGGATGACCGTCAAGTCCGTCCACCGGTTGTTCGACGGCGCCATGGTCGAGTCGGTGCTCATGCGCTACGACAAGCGCGTGACCATGTGCATCTCGTCCCAGGCGGGGTGCGGGATGAACTGCCCGTTCTGTGCGACCGGCCAGTCCGGCCTCACACGCAACCTCTCCGCCGCCGAGATCGCCGATCAAGTGGTCCAGGGTGTGCGGGCGCTGCGCGACGGCGTGGTGGGGGACCCGGAGGACGTGCCCCAGCGGGTGTCCAACATCGTGTTCATGGGCATGGGGGAGGCCCTCGCCAACTACAAGGCCACCATGGGCGCCGTACATCGGATCATCGACCCCTCCCCGGAAGGACTCGGGATCTCTGCGCGCGGGCTCACCATGTCCACCGTGGGTCTGGTTCCCGGGATCCGCAAGTTCACCCTCGAGAAGCTGCCCATCACGCTGGCGCTGTCCCTGCACGCCCCGGACGACGAACTGCGCGACGAACTGATCCCCATCAACACTCGCTGGAAGGTGGACGAGGCGCTCGACGCCGCGCGCGACTACTACGACGCCACCGGCCGGCGCGTGTCGATCGAGTACGCGCTGATCCGTGACATCAACGACCAGGGCTGGCGGGCGGACCTGCTGGGGGAGAAGCTCAACAAGCGTGGTGCCGGGTGGGTACACGTGAACCCCATCCCGCTCAACCCCACCCCCGGCTCCAAGTGGACGGCCTCGCGCCGTGGCGTGGAGCAGAACTTCGTGGAGCGCTTGCGCGCCCACGGCATCCCCACCACGGTGCGGGACACTCGCGGCTCCGACATCGACGGCGCGTGCGGCCAATTGGCCACGGACGTCTGAACCGGCGCGGGGCCACCCGCGTCGTGAGGAGTGGGCCCAGCGAACGGGCGGCCCGGTGTCGGCCGACGGGACCAGGCTCAGGGACTAGCGGGACCACACTCACGGAAGAGCACCACACTCACGGAAGAGCACTACCGCGGTGCCGGGGGCTGACGGCGGGGCAGCGCGGCGTCGTCGTGGCGCTGCCCTCCGGTTTGCGAAGACGGGCGAAACAGCGTAGTGTCGTGCGTTGGTTGTTTGTGCTCGCAGACCGAGCCGTGCCCACCCATCCCATGACCCCCACTGCGAATCGTAGTGCGGGGTTGTTCGTCTGGGGGGACTACCGGTCCGGGCACCGCCGTCCGGTAGGACAACCGGACCCCTCGAGAAGTTAGCGGAGGATATGGCCAAGAAAGACGGAGTCATCGAGATCGAAGGCACTGTGGTCGAGGCACTGCCCAATGCGTCGTTCCGTGTTGAGCTGACCAACGGTCACAAGGTGCTCGCCCACATCTCTGGCAAGATGCGCCAGCACTACATCCGGATCCTCCCTGAGGACCGCGTCGTGGTGGAGCTCAGCCCCTATGACCTTTCCCGAGGCCGGATCGTCTACCGCTACAAGTAAGACCCAGAACCACCGTGCACGGCCGGTACCTCGGCCCGGGCGCGGTGTCTCCGGTGCACACGCCATTACGAGTACGCGAAGGAATGCGATGAAGGTCCAACCGAGCGTCAAGCAGATCTGCGACAAGTGCAAGGTGATTCGCCGTAACGGGCGGGTCATGGTGATCTGCGAGAACCCCCGGCACAAGCAGCGCCAGGGCTGACGGGAACGCCCCCACGCAAGTGGATTGACAGAACGGGCACTGCAGCTGGCACCCACAGGTGCGGCAACCCCCGGCACGGAGGCCGGAGACCGGATGTGACGAAACATCCGGGACGCAGTGTTCAAGACCTCCGGACAGTACAAGGAGAACCGCCGATATGGCTCGTCTCGCAGGCGTCGACCTCCCCCGCGAAAAGCGGCTGGAAATCGCGCTGACCTACATCTACGGCGTGGGACGCACGCGCGCTCTCGCAACCCTGGATGCCACCGGCATCTCGGGCGACGTGCGCGTCAAGGATCTCACCGACGCCCAGCTCGTGGAGCTGCGCGACTACATCGAAGGCAACTACAAGGTCGAAGGCGATCTGCGCCGCGAGGTTGCCGCCGACATTCGCCGCAAGGTCGAGATCGGCAGCTACCAGGGACTGCGTCACCGCCGTGGCCTCCCGGTCCACGGCCAGCGCACGAAGACCAACGCTCGCACCCGCAAGGGTCCCAAGCGCACGGTCGCCGGCAAGAAGAAGTAATCGTGGTCGCCACCGCCGCCGGTGGCTGATCTACGTCGAAGATCTTTGTAGGAGAATTCATGGCTCAGAAGACTCGCGCGACGGCTGCTCGCAAGCCGCGTCGCAAGGTTAACAAGAACGTGACGCAGGGCCAGGCCCACATCAAGTCCACGTTCAACAACACCATCGTTTCCATCACCGACCCCTCGGGTGCGGTCCTGTCGTGGGCCTCGGCCGGCGGCATGGGCTTCAAGGGTTCGCGGAAGTCCACCCCGTTCGCCGCGCAGCAGGCCGCCGAGGCCGCTGCCAAGGGCGCGCAGGAGCACGGCATGCGCAAGGTGGACGTGTTCGTCAAGGGCCCCGGTTCGGGCCGCGAGACCGCGATCCGCGCACTGCAGGCCACCGGGTTGGAGGTCGGGTCCATCCAGGACGTCACCCCGTCCGCGCACAACGGCTGCCGGCCCCCCAAGCGCCGCCGCGTCTGACACGTCCCGCGTGGTCGCCCGTGCCCCCTGGGTGCGGGTGACCACGCTTCGACGCGGTGTTTCACGCCTGCTCACCGCGGCACCCACCCATTTTGTTTTCCACCACCTGCGTGCGTCATATGGCGGAGGCACGCTGAAAGGAAACATCAGTGCTCATCGCACAGCGCCCCACCCTCACGGAAGAGGCTGTGGCCGAGAACCGTTCCCGGTTCGTGATCGAACCGCTGGAACCGGGTTTCGGTTACACCCTCGGTAACTCCCTGCGCCGTACGCTCCTGTCCTCCATCCCCGGGGCCTCCGTGACCAGCATCCGCATCGACGGTGTGCTGCACGAGTTCTCCACCGTGGAGGGTGTCAAAGAGGACGTCACCGAGCTCATCCTCAACATCAAGAAACTCTCCCTGTCCTCCGAGGAGGACGAGCCCGTCACCGCGTGGCTGCGCAAGCAGGGTCCGGGCGAGGTCACCGCGGCGGACATCTCCGCCCCGGCCGGTGTCGAGGTCCACAACCCCGATCTGCATATCGCGACCTTGAACTCCAAGGGCCAGCTCGAGATCGAGCTGACCATCGAGCGCGGGCGCGGTTACGTATCGGCGTCGCAGAACAAGTCGGGTGACGCGGAAGTCGGTCGGATCCCCGTGGATTCCATCTACTCCCCCGTCCTGAAGGTGACCTTCCGCGTGGAGGCCACCCGTGTGGAACAGCGCACCGACTTCGACAAGCTCATCCTGGACGTCGAGACCAAGGAAGCCATCTCCCCGCGTGACGCGGTGGCTTCGGCGGGCACCACGCTGGTCGAGCTGTTCGGCCTGGCGCGCGAGCTGAACTCGGCTGCCGAGGGCATCGAGATCGGGCCTTCGCCCACGGACGCCGCGGCTGCCGCGGACATGGCGCTGCCCATCGAGGACCTCGAGCTGTCCGTGCGTTCGTACAACTGCCTCAAGCGCGAGGGCATCCACAGCGTGGGTGAACTCGTGGGCCGCTCCGAAGCGGACCTCATGGACATCCGCAACTTCGGTGCCAAGTCCATCGATGAAGTCAAGGAGAAGCTCGGTGAGCTCGGTCTGGCCCTGAAGGATTCCCCTCCGGGTTACGACCTCGCCGCCCACGCGGCGTCGCTCGAGGACGAGGACGAGAACAACAACCCGTTCGACGTCGATCTCGACTGACGCCCACACCACTTTCCGTGCCCCGCGGCCGCTGAGCGGACCGCACGGGCCCGATCATCAGGAGACCTACTATGCCTACCCCTACCAAGGGACCCCGTCTCGGCGCCGGGCCGACCCACCAGCGCATGATCCTCTCGAACCTGTCGCAGCAGCTGTTCGAGCACAAGCGCATCACCACCACCGTGACCAAGGCCAAGCGCCTGCGTCCCGTGGCCGAGCGCCTGATCACGTTCGCCAAGCGCGGTGACCTCGCGGCCCGCCGTCGCGTCATGCGTCAGCTGACCGACAAGTCCGTGGTGCACGAGCTGTTCACCAGCATCGCGCCCGCCATGGAAGGCCGCGACGGCGGGTACACCCGCATCACCAAGATCGGCAACCGCAAGGGCGACAACGCCCCCATGGCCGTGATCGAGCTCGTCATGGAGCCCGTGGCCAAGCGGGAGACCGTGGCCGAGGCCGAGCGCGCCACGACCAAGGCCGCCGCCGAGCCCGCCGCTCCCGTGGACACCCCCGCCGGTTCTACCGCCGAGGACGTCAAGAAGAACGAGATCCCCGCCGAAGAGCAGGCTCCGGCCATTGGCTCCGAGGAGGCCGCCGAGGTCGCCGAGGAGAACCAGGACGCCGAGTTCGCCGGTTCCCATGCGCCGCTCGAGTCCGGCGAGGCCCCCGAGGGCTTCACCGTCAAGGGCAACCGCAACTCCATGAAGTACCACGTGCCCGGTTCGCGCTGGTACTCCGGCACGACCGCCGAGATCTGGTTCGACTCCCCGGCCAATGCCGAGGCAGCCGGCTTCCAGCCCGCCGGCGGTGCCGCCGCCCAGAAGATCTCCGAGTGATCGGGACTTCTGAGTAGCACGACCGTCACGACGCCGCCGCAGGTTCCTGCGGCGGCGTCGTCGTCCTCGGGAGGAACGCACAGATGACGGGGGAGACCCTCAGACTGCGGGTGGAACTGGGCTACGACGGCGCCCCGTTCAAGGGCTGGGCCCGGCAACCCGGGCTGCCGAGCGTGCAGGGCGCGCTCGAGGACGCGCTCGAGCTGATCTTCCGCGCGCCGTGCGCCACGGTCGTGGCCGGGCGCACGGACACGGGTGTGCATGCGCGTCGGCAGACCGTCCACGTGGACGTTCCCGCGCCGTTGTGGGCCCGGTTCGCGTGCTCGCGTCCCCGCGGGCCCCTGGCAAGTGATGCCGACACCGGCGATCTCAGCGCAGGCGGTCCCGCCGACGTGCAGGACGTCGCGGCCCGCGATGCCGCCGCCGCGGGGCTCACGCGCAAGCTCAACGGCGCCCTCAACCGGGTCCTGGGTAAGGACCGTGCGGCCCACGGCTGGGACCCCGCCGTGGGTGCGATCGTGGTGCGCGACGTCGCCGTGGCCCCCGAGGGCTTCGACGCCCGGTTCTCCGCGCTCTCCCGCGGCTACACGTACCGCGTGGCGGACGCCGTGACCGGCCACGACCCCCTGACGCGCACGTTCTCGTGGTGGGTCCCCTGGCACCTCGACGTGCCCGCGATGGACCGGGCCGTGCGCGAACTGCTGGGGCTGCACGACTTCCTGAGCTTCTGCAAACCCCGCGAGGGCGCCACCACGATCCGCGACCTGCAGCGCGCGGGCGTGCACCGCGACGAGAGCGGCATGATCATAATCGCCCTGCAGGCGGATGCCTTCTGCCACCACATGGTGCGCTGCATTGTGGGCGCGGTGGTCCGCGTGGGGGAGGGGCGGTACGACGCCGCGTGGCCGGGTCAGCGGCTGCGCGCCCGGGTCCGGGACGCGAACGTCCTCATGGCACCCGCGCACGGTCTCGTCCTTGATGCCGTGCGCTATCCCGACCAGTCCCAGCTCGCCGAACGCGCCCGGCTCACGCGCGCTCGGCGCCCCGCCCAACACGACGAATAGCGCCCCACGACTGGCGGGGCGGGCGGTGATCCGGTAATATGGAATGCTGTTGTGCGTGTTCTGCCCCGGTTCACGTGTACCCGCATCGGTCGCTCATGTTGCAGAGCGCAGGGCCGTGCGGTGCACCGGGTTGTGGACGCACGGATGCCGCCCGGATCTCACCCGGGCCCCGAAGCACAGCGGAACCATCGGACACGAGCATTCGTGTCATCAGCAGACAAACGAAGGCAGATCAACGTGCGTACGTACACTCCGAAGCCCGGTGACGTCCAGCGTCAGTGGCACGTCATCGACGCCACCGACGTCGTCCTGGGTCGTCTTGCCAGCCAGACCGCAACACTGCTGCGCGGGAAGCACAAGCCGACCTTCGCTCCCCACGTGGACACCGGCGATTTCGTCATCATCATCAACGCGGAAAAGGTCGCCCTCACGGGTGCCAAGCTCGAGAAGAAGCGCGCCTACCGTCACTCCGGCTACCCGGGTGGGCTCAAGTCCACCAGCTACGCCGAGTTGCTCGAGAAGAACCCCACGCGCGCCGTGGAGAAGGCCGTCAAGGGCATGCTGCCCAAGAACAAGCTGGCCGCTCAGCAACTGTCCAAGCTGAAGGTCTACGCCGGTGCGGAGCACCCGCACCAGGCTCAGCAGCCCAAGCCCTACGAATTCACCCAGGTCGCCCAGTAATTCGGGCCAACGAATAACACATAAGGAGAATCGTGGCTCAGAACACTGAAGAGCAGATCACCGAGGACGTGGAGCTGACCAGCTACACCTCCGAGTCCACCGAGCCCGTCGCCGGTGCCGCACTGTCCGACCGCCCCGCCCTGACCGTCTCCGGCCAGGCCGTGGGCCGCCGCAAGCAGGCCATCGCCCGCGTGCGCGTGGTCCCCGGTTCCGGGCAGTGGACCGTCAACGGTCGCAGCCTCGAGGAGTACTTCCCCAACAAGCTGCACCAGCAGGAGGTCAACGACCCCTTCCGCCTGCTCGAACTGCAGGGCGCGTACGACGTCATCGCCCGCATCAGCGGCGGCGGCCCCTCCGGCCAGGCCGGTGCGCTGCGCCTCGGCGTGGCCCGCGCGCTCAACGAGATCGACGCCGAGCACAACCGCCCCGCCCTCAAGAAGGCCGGCTTCCTGACCCGTGACGCCCGCGTCATCGAGCGCAAGAAGGCAGGCCTCAAGAAGGCCCGCAAGGCTCCGCAGTACTCCAAGCGCTAAAACGAAGCAGCCCAAGCCTCGGCCGGGCGTTTTCGTGCAGGGTCCCGTTCCTCGGTTTCGGCCGGGGAACGGGACCCTGTTTCGTTGCCCGGGCGTTGCCATGCGGCCACCTGCCGCGGTGACGGACGTAACATGAAGGTGTGGAGCGAGGTCGCTCCCGCCGTACCGTCGAGAGAGGGCCCGTATGAGCAAGCAGTCGGAGCAGAAGTCGGGGAACGCCGTCGTCGAGGAGCAGCAGGCCGAGACGGAACAGCGCACAGAGCAGCGGGTGGCGGTGGACGAGGCCCTCAAGAAGGAACAGCACCGGGTCTCCGTGGTGGAGGACTACGCGGCCGAACTCGACGAGATCGCGGAGCTCGGGAAGAAACTCAGCGACGCGAGCGGGGCGGAACCGTCCACCGCGTGGAAACTGGGCTACCCGTACGACGAGAAGCTGCCTCGCAAGGACTACGAGCGCACCAAGCGGGCCCTGCAGATCGAACTGCTCAAGCTGCAGTTGTGGATCAAGGAGACCGGCCAGAAGCTGCTCATCATCTTCGAGGGCCGGGACGCCGCGGGCAAGGGCGGGGCGATCAAGCGGTTCACGGAGCACCTGAACCCCCGTGGTGCGCGGGTCGTGGCGCTCGAGAAGCCCACGGACATCGAGCAGACGCAATGGTACTTCCAGCGCTACGTCAAGCACCTGCCGTCCGGTGGGGAGATCGTGCTGATGGACCGCTCGTGGTACAACCGGGCGGGTGTGGAACGGGTCATGGGCTACTGCACGTCCCAGCAGTACTACGAGTTCATGCGTCAGGCGCCGGAGTTCGAACGGATGCTCGTGAACTCGGACACGCACCTGATCAAGTTCTGGTTCTCCGTGACGCGCGCGGAGCAGCTCGCGCGGTTCCAGTCCCGCCGGACGGACCCGGTGCGGCAGTGGAAGCTCTCGCCCACGGACGTGGCATCCCTGGACAAGTGGGACGACTACACGGAGGCCAAGGAGGCCATGTTCTTCTACACGGACACGGGGGACGCCCCGTGGACCGTGATCAAGTCCAATGACAAGAAACGCGCGCGGCTCGAGGCCATGCGCTACGTCCTCACGCAGTTCGACTACCCCAACAAGGACCACTCCGTGGTGGGCACGCCGGACGCCAAAATCGTGGGTGGGGCGGCGGATCTCACGGAGGACAGCAACGAGAACCCGGACGGTTTCCCGGTGGTCCGGCCTGGGAAGGGCTGAGTCGAATGCGCAGGGTTTGCGCGGGCGTTGGTCGTAAGATGACTCTCGATGTCTAGAATCTTTGGAACGGACGGCGTTCGCGGTCTCGCGAACGGCCTCCTCACAGCAGAACTTGCCATGGAACTGTCCCAGGCGGCGGCGATCGTCCTGGGCCACGGCCACGCGGAGGCCGGGAAGCGACCCACCGCCGTCGTGGCACGGGACGGGCGCGCGAGCGGGGAGTTCCTCGGCGCGGCCGTGATCGCGGGTCTCGCGAGCTCCGGCGTGGACGTCTACGACGCCGGGATGCTGCCCACGCCGGCAGCCGCCTACCTGGTGGGGGACATCGACGCCGATTTCGGCGTGATGATCTCCGCGTCCCACAACCCCGCGCCGGACAACGGCATTAAGTTCCTGGCGCACGGGGGCAAGAAACTGCCGGACGCGATCGAGGACACTATCCAGGAGGTCTACGAGGCCAAGGATTTCCGCCGCCCCACGGGTGCCGAAGTGGGCCGCGTGACCCGCTTGTCGGACGCCGAGGACCGCTACATCCTGCACCTGGTCGGTGCCATCCCGCACCGTCTGGACGGGCTGTCGATCGTGCTCGACTGCGCGAACGGCGCGGCGTCCGGCGCCTCACCGGACGCGTTCCGCGGTGCCGGTGCCAAGGTGCACGTGATCGGTGCGGAACCGGACGGGCTGAACATCAACGACGGCGTGGGCTCCACCCACCTGGGTCCGCTCAAGCAGGCCGTGCGTGAGCTGGGCGCGGATCTGGGCATCGCACACGACGGCGACGCAGATCGCTGCCTGGCCGTGGACCACACCGGCACGGAGGTGGACGGCGACCAGATCATGTGCATCCTTGCCATGGCCATGAAGGACGCGGACAGGCTCAACCAGAACACGCTCGTGGCCACGGTCATGAGCAACCTGGGTCTGCAACTGGCCCTGGAAGAGGCCGGGATCCAGCTCGTGCGCGCCTCCGTGGGGGACCGCTACGTCCTGGAATCCATGGTGGCCAACGGCTACAACCTGGGTGGCGAACAGTCCGGGCACGTGATCATGGCGGATTACGCGACCACCGGTGACGGTCTGCTCACGGGTCTGATGCTCGCCTCACGGGTGGCTCAGACAGGCATGCCGTTGCAGGAGCTCGCCAAGTCCATGACGCGCATGCCCCAGGTGATGATCAACGTCAAGGGCGTGGACAAGGCGGCGGCCAAAACGAGCGAACCGGTGCTCGACGCCGTCGCCCGCACGGAGGAGCGGCTCGGCAGCGAGGGCCGGGTGCTATTGCGCCCCTCCGGCACCGAACCCGTGGTGCGGGTCATGGTGGAGGCGCCTTCGCAGGACATCGCCCAGCGCGAGGCGGAAGAGCTCGTGTCCGTGGTGGAACAGCACCTCAGCCTGTAGCGTCACCGTACGGACCAACGGCGAGGCCCCGCACCGGAAGTGGTGCGGGGCCTCGCCGTTTCCTGACGTCGAAGGGGTGGTGGGGGTCAGCGCATCGTTCCCCCGGTGGTACCGGGCTGCCCCGAGAGGCCGGTCTGTGTGCCGTCCGTGCGCAGCGCGTCGGCGTTGTGCCCGGTGAGCGCGTCGCGGATCTCGGTGAGCAGCACGGTGTTGGGGTCGGCCGGCTCCTCGGTGGGTTCGATGCCCAGCCGGCGGTTGCGGCGTTCGATCATCTTGTTCATGGGCAGCACGATGCAGAAGTACACAGCGGCGGCGATGAGCAGGAAGTTCACGATCGCGGTCAGCAGCACACCGAACTTGACCTGGTTGCCGTTGAACGTGACGGCGGCGAAATTGTCGAAGTTGGGCGAACCGACGAGTCCCGAGATGGCGGGCATGAGGACGTTCTCGACGAGAGCATTGACGATCTTGGAGAAGGCGGCGCCAATAATCACGGCAACGGCCAGATCCATCACGTTGCCCTTCATGATGAATTCTTTGAAACCACTGAGCATGGCGCTCATCGTACAGTGAAAACGGGCCGGAAAATATCAGTTCTTTCGCAGCAGCACCCTGCGGATCTTGTGATCGTGGTCTTTGGAGAGGATCAGCCGGGCGCGGCCGCGCGTGGGACGCACGTTCTGCTCCAAGTTAGGTTCGTTGATCCGCCGCCAGATGTCCGTGGCCACGTCCTGTGCCTGCTCGTCCGTAAGGTCCGCGTAGCGGTGGAAGTAGGACTCGGGGTCCGAGAACGCGGAGGAGCGCAGGGCCTGGAAGCGCTCCACGTACCAGCGTTCGATGTCCTGGGTGCGGGCGTCCACGTAGATGCTGAAGTCGAAGAAATCGCTCAGCGCGAGCGCGGTGCGTTTGCCGCTCTCCAGCTTCGCGGGCGCGAGCACGTTCAGGCCCTCCACGATCACGACGTCGGGGCGGGTCACTACCACTTCTTCGTCCGGGAGGATGTCGTAGGTGACGTGGGAGTACTTGGGGGCACGCACCTCGGGGGCGCCGGACTTGATCTCGGAGACGAAGCGCAGCAGCCCGCGCCGGTCGTAGGACTCGGGGAACCCCTTGCGGTCCATGAGTCCGCGCCGTCGTAGTTCGGCGTTGGGGTAGAGGAAACCGTCTGTGGTCACGAGCTGCACGTTCGGGGTGGACGGCCAGCGGGCCAGCATCTCGCGCAGCAAGCGGGCCGTGGTGGACTTACCCGCCGCCACGGACCCGGCGATCCCGATCACGAACGGGGTGCGCGCGTGATGCTCGCCCAGGAACGAGTTGGTGGCGGCATTGAGCTGCGTGGAGGACATGTCGTACAGCGTGAGCAACCGCGAAAGGGGCAGATAGACCTCGCGGACCTCGTCCACGTCCAACCGGTCACCGAGACCGCGCAGGTTCTCGATCTCCTGCGCGGTGAGCGGGACGTCGATCTCGTGCGAAAGCCTGGACCAGGTCTGACGATCCAACTCCACGAAAGGGGAGACGCGGTGGGTTATGGGCTGTGTGCTCATGCTCGGACCAGTGTAGGCCCGGGCCCCCTCCCGCAAGGCATTAGGGCGCGTAGCGTTTCCGGTACAGTATTTTTCATGTGTGGAATTGTGGGATATGTGGGCTCGAACCGTGCTGACGGGCGACAGCACGGTGCGCTCGAGGTGATCCTCGAGGGGCTTCGTCGACTGGAATACCGCGGGTACGACTCCGCGGGCGTCGCAGTGATCGCCGACGGTGCGGTGGAGTACCGCAAGAAGGCCGGGAAGCTGAGCAACCTGATCGGTGAGCTCGAAGCGCACCCCCTGCCGGAATCGAACATCGGGATCGGCCACACCCGCTGGGCCACCCACGGAGGCCCCTCCGACGTCAACGCGCACCCCCACGTGGTCGACGGCGGCAAGCTGGCCATGATCCACAACGGGATCATCGAGAACTTCAGCGAGATCAAGCGCGAACTCAGCGCCCAGGGCGAGAGTTTCACGTCCGAGACGGACACCGAGGTCGCCGCGGTGCTGCTGGCCCGCACGTACAACGCGCAGGGCGCGAACGAGAAGGACCTCACCGTGGCCATGCAGGACACGTGCCGCCGCCTCGAGGGCGCGTTCACGCTGCTGGCCGTTCACGCGGACCACCCGGACCGCGTGGTCGCTGCGCGCCGCAACTCGCCGCTCGTGATCGGGCTGGGCGACGGCGAGAACTTCCTGGGCTCGGACGTCTCCGGTTTCATCGACTACACCAAGCGGGCCGTGGAGATGGGCCAGGACCAGATCGTGACCATCACCGCGGACGACTACACGATCGTGGACTTCCACGGCAACGCCGCCGAGGGCAAGCCCTTCGACATCGAGTGGGACGCCGCCGCCGCGGAGAAGGACGGCTACCCGTCCTTCATGGAGAAGGAGATCCACGACCAGCCCGCCGCCGTGGGCGACACCCTGCTGGGCCGCCTGGACGAGAACGGCCGGCTCACGCTGGACGAGATCAAGATCGACGAGACCGTGCTGCGTTCGATCGACAAGATCGTGGTGATCGCATGCGGTACCGCAGCATACGCCGGGCAGGTCGCGCGCTACGCGATCGAGCACTGGTGCCGGATCCCCACCGAGGTGGAGCTCGCGCACGAGTTCCGCTACCGCGATCCGATCGTGAACGAGAAGACCCTGGTGGTCGCGGTCTCCCAGTCCGGCGAGACCATGGACACCCTCATGGCCGTGCGTCACGCGCAGGAACAGGGCGCCAAGGTCGTGGCGATCTGCAATACGAACGGTTCCACAATCCCGCGCGAGGCGGACGCCGTGCTCTACACGCACGCGGGTCCCGAGATCGCCGTGGCCTCCACCAAGGCGTTCCTCGCCCAGATCACCGCGGCGTACCTGCTGGGCCTGTACCTGGCCCAGTTGCGCGGCAACAAGTTCAAGGACGAGATCTCCACCATGCTGGCCGAGCTTGAGGCCATGCCCGCCAAGATCCAGCGCGTGCTGGACGAGGTGGAGCCGCAGGTCAAGGAACTCGCGACCGGGATGAAGGACGCCGGGTCCGTGCTGTTCCTGGGTCGTCACGTGGGCTTCCCCGTGGCCATGGAGGGCGCCCTGAAGCTCAAGGAGATCGCGTACATCCACGCGGAGGGCTTCGCCGCCGGTGAGCTAAAGCACGGGCCGATCGCGCTGATCGACCAGGGCCAGCCCGTGTTCGTGATCGTCCCCTCGCCCAATGGCCGGGACTCGCTGCACGCCAAGGTGGTCTCCAACATCCAGGAGATCCGCGCTCGCGGTGCCGAGACCATCGTGATCGCTGAGGAGGGCGACGACGCTGTGCGCGAGTTCGCCAACCACGTCTTCTACGTCCCCGAGGCGCCTACGCTGCTGCAGCCGTTGCTGGCCACGGTGCCGCTGCAGATCTTTGCGTGCGAACTCGCCGGGGCCAAGGGCTACGACGTGGACCAGCCGCGCAACCTGGCCAAGTCCGTGACCGTGGAGTAATCATCCGGTTCGTCCGTCCGACGGCGGGTGACGCTTCCCACCGGAGCGTCACCCGCCGTCGTCGTACCGGGGCATGCCGCGACGCCCATGGGGGCCGTGCCGCGGCGCCCGTGAGGGGTCGGGCGGCGCCGGTAGGCTGGCGACATGATTGTGGGCACCGGCATGGACATCGTGGACATCGCGCGTTTCGAACGACAGCTGGAGCGCACGCCGCGATTGCGGGAACGCCTGTTCGTCCCGCACGAACGGGAACTGCACCCGCGCTCGCTGGCCGCGCGCTTCGCGGTCAAGGAGGCCGCGGCCAAGGCGCTGCTGGCCCCGCCGGGGATGATCTGGCAGGACTGCTGGATCAGCAACGACGCCCACGGCGCTCCCCGTCTGCACACCGCGGGCACCGTGGCCGAGCAGGCGCGGCGCAGGGGCGTGGAAACATGGCACGTAACGATCTCCCACGACGGCGGCATGGCCGTGGCGTTCGTCGTGGCCGAGGGACAGGGAGGACACCGCGATGATTGAGGCGTACTCGGGCGAGAGCATCCGGGCCGCGGAACAGCCGCTGCTGGACGAGGGCTACGGGGACGTGCTGATGCGTCGTGCGGCCCTGGGACTGGCCCGCGGCTGCGAAGCGCAGTTGCGCTTGGCCAACCGGAGAGGGTTGTTGGGTGGCACCACGGCGGTGCTGCTCGTGGGCTCGGGCAACAACGGTGGGGACGGACTGTGGGCGGGCGCGTTCCTGCGCCGCAGCGGCGTGAAGGTCGTGGCCATCCTGACCGGCACGCGCGTGCACGAACAGGGCCTGCGGGCGCTGCTCGCTCGCGGCGGCACCGCGCTGCGGCTCACCGACCAGGACGGCGAGGAGCGCGAACTCTCGGACGCCGTGGCCGCCGCGCACCCGGTGGAGGTGTCCCGCGCGGTCTCCCTCATGGCCGACGCCCATCTGATCGTGGACGCCGTGCTCGGCACCGGTGCGCAGGGCGGGCTGCGGGGTACGGCCGCCGAGCTCGTGCGGGCGTTCACCGAACGGCAGCGGGATCCCGCCGCCGCGCGTGAACGGCGCTTCCCACGGATCGTGGCGTGCGACCTCGTCTCCGGCGTCAGCGCGGACACCGGCGAGGTTCCCGAGCCGGTCCTGCATGCCCACGCGACCATCACGTTCGGCGGGGCCAAGACGGGCCACGTGGTGTCCCCGGGGGAGCAGGCCACGGGGGCGCTCACGGTGGTGCCCATTGGGATCGAGGACCGGCTGAGCGACCCCGCCGTGCACCGGCTCGAACCGCGTGACGTGCTCGCCGCGTGGCCGCGTCCCGGCGCGACCGACACTAAGTACACCCGAGGTGTGCTGGGCGTCGTGGCCGGCGCGTCGAGCTATCCGGGCGCGGCGATCATGTGCACCCAGGCGGCGGTCAACGCTGGCGCGGGGATGGTCCGCTTCCTGGGGGATTCGACCACGCGCGGCATGGTGCTCGCGCGCAGTCCGGAGGTCGTGTGCTCGGACGACCAGCCGTGGGACGTCCACGTCCAGGCGTGGCTCGCGGGCCCCGGCGTGGTGGGGGACGAGTCCCAGGCCGCGCGCGTGCAGGCAATCATCGAGGCCCAGGAGCCGGCTGTGCTGGACGCAGGTGCGCTCGACGCCGCCGCGCGATCCGTGGTCGACGCCGCTCTGGGCCCCCATAAGATCCTCACGCCCCACGCGGGGGAGCTGTCCCAGGTCTTCGAGTGGCTCCACGGTTTCGGGGTGTGCGATTCCACGGTGGAGCGCTCCGAGATCGAGGCCAACCCCGTGCACTGGGCCGGTGAAGCCGCGCGCCTCACGGGCGCCACGGTGTTGCTCAAGGGCGCGTCGACCGTGATCGCGTCCCCCGTGGGACGGAACGGGGACGCATGCGAGGACGGGAACGCTTCCGGGTGCGACGAATGCCTGTGCCTGAGCATCGGCCACGCGAGCCCCTGGCTGGCCACGGCGGGTTCGGGGGACACCCTCGCCGGAATCCTGGGCACGGTCGTGGCCCACGTGGCCGAGCACCCGGACGCGCTCGCGGTCCTGGGCGACTGGGCCCGCGGGGACGGTCGCTGGGCGGCCGCCGCGGCCCTCGGGGCCGGTCTGCACGCGGTGGCCTCACGGGCAAATGGGGAGGGCCCCGTCCCGCCGTCGGTGCTCGCGGAGAACGTGCGCGCGGTGCTGACCCGTCCGTGAGCCGCGACCCGAACGACTATTGTTAGTGACTGGCTGTGAGCGGGGATCCGCTCACAGCCCCACGACACGCTGAGGAGAAGTACATGGAAGTTTGGCCAGGACAACCGTACCCGTTGGGCGCCACGTTCGACGGCACGGGGACCAATTTCGCGCTCTTCTCCGAGGTCGCGGACCGCGTGGAACTGTGCCTGTTCGAGGAGGACGGCACGGAGACGCGCGTGGAGGTCACCGCCGTGGACAGCTACGTGTGGCACTGCTACCTCCCCCAGGTGCAGCCCGGTCAGCGCTACGGGTACCGGGTGCACGGGCCGTGGGATCCGTCCCAGGGGTTGCGGTGCAACCCGGACAAGTTACTCCTGGACCCCTACGCCAAGGCCGTGGAGGGCGGGATCGACTGGGACGAGTCCCTGTTCTCCTACAACTTCGGCGACGAGGACTCCGAGAACCACCAGGACTCCGCGGAACACATGATGAAGGGCGTGGTGATCAACCCGTTCTTCGACTGGGAGGGTGACCGCACCCCGCGCACCCCGTACCACAAGTCCGTGATCTACGAGGCCCACGTCAAGGGCCTCACCATGCAGCACCCGGAGGTCCCGGAGGAACAGCGCGGCACGTACGCCGGTGTGTCCCACCCCGCGGTCATCGAACACCTGCAGAAGCTGGGTGTCACCGCGATCGAACTGATGCCCGTGCACCAGTTCGTCCAGGACTCCACGCTGCTCGAGAAGGGGCTGCGCAACTACTGGGGGTACAACACCATCGCGTTCTTCGCGCCCCACAACGAGTACAGCGCGGCCTCCCACCTGGGCAGCCAGGTCCAGGAGTTCAAGGCCATGGTGCGCGCACTGCACCAAGCGGACATCGAGGTCATCCTGGACGTGGTGTACAACCACACGGCCGAGGGCAACCACATGGGCCCCACACTGTCCATGAAGGGCATCGACAACACCGCGTACTACCGCACCGTGGACGACGACCAGAAGTTCTACATGGACTACACGGGTACCGGTAACTCCCTGAACGTGCGTCACCCCCACTCGCTGCAGCTGATCATGGACTCGCTGCGCTACTGGGTCACCGAGATGCACGTGGACGGTTTCCGTTTCGACCTCGCCGCCACGCTGGCCCGTGAGTTCTACGACGTGGACAAGCTCTCCACGTTCTTCGAACTCGTCCAGCAGGACCCTATCGTCTCGCAGGTCAAGCTGATCGCCGAGCCCTGGGACATCGGTCCCGGTGGCTACCAGGTGGGCAACTTCCCGCCGCAGTGGACCGAGTGGAACGGCAAGTACCGGGACACCGTGCGTGATTTCTGGCGCGGGGAGCCCTCGACCCTGGGGGAGTTCGCGTCCCGTGTCACCGGTTCCGCGGACCTCTACGAGAACAGCGGCCGGCGCCCCTTCGCCTCGGTGAACTTCGTGACCGCCCACGACGGCTTCACACTGCGGGACCTCGTGTCCTACAACGAGAAGCACAACCAGGAGAACGGCGAGGACAACAACGACGGCGAGTCCCACAACCGCTCGTGGAACTGCGGTGAGGAGGGGCCCACGGACGATCCCGAGGTGCTCGCGATGCGTGCGCGTCAGCAGCGCAACTTCATCGCCACGCTCATGCTGTCCCAGGGCACGCCCATGCTGTTGCACGGTGACGAGGCGGGGCGCACCCAGAAGGGCAACAACAACACGTACTGCCAGGACAACGAGCTCACGTGGATCAACTGGGAGAAGGTGGACACCCCGCTCGTGGAGTTCACCTCGGTGATCACCCACCTGCGCCACGAACACCCCACGTTCCGCCGCTCGCAGTTCTTCGACGGGCGTCCCGTGGACATGGGCGAGCGTGCCGAGGGCGATCCCATGCCGGACATTGCGTGGCTCAACACGGACGGCACGCCCATGGTGCCCGCCGACTGGGACGAGCCCCTGGCTCGTGCCGTGGGCATGTGGCTCAACGGTCAGGGCATCACGGGAGTGGATATGCGCGGTCGCCGGATCACGGACGTGAACTTCATCGTGTACTTCAACTCCAACCCCGAGCCCGTGGACGTCACACTGCCCCCGGCCAGCTACGGCATGAAGTGGGAGGAGGTCGTGGACACCGCCGGCGAGCACGCGGACGGTGCCGTGCGCGGGCACTCCTCCACGTTGCGGATGGCAGGCAAGTCCACGGTGCTGTTGCGCGCGTGGGAGGCCCCCGAGGAAGAGCCGGACGCCTCCGTGGCCGCGTCCGTCGCGGCAGCGGTGTACGCGGCGTCGTCCGACGACGCCTGAGCGCCCCGCGGTGCGTGACCGGGCAGATCGCCCGCAGCCCGCGCCGCGCTGAACACGACTGCGGACGCGTCACCCCACACGGGTGGCGCGTCCGCCGTTTACGTCACGGTGCTCGTTGAGCGCGGGGTGACTGGCCCGAGCGCGCGCATTCGGCAAGACTGTAAGGGTGCTGACACCCACTTCAACGTACCGGTTGCAAATCACGACCCAGCAGGACCTGCATCGCGCGGCGGAACTGGTCCCCTACATCAAGCGTCTGGGGGCGGGGTGGGTGTACCTCTCGCCCATCCTGCGGGCCACGAGCGGCTCGGACCACGGGTACGACGTCGTGGATCCCACCGAGGTGGATCCCGAACGCGGGGGATCGGAGGGGCTGAAGGCACTGTCCGATGCCGCGCACGAGGCCGGACTGGGCGTCGTCGTGGACATCGTGCCCAATCACCAGGGCGTGGCCGCCCCGCAGGAGAACCCGTGGTGGTGGTCGCTGCTCGAGAAGGGGCAGGACAGCCCCTACGCGGACGCGTTCGACGTGGACTGGCAGGCCGGCGGCGGCAAGATCTTGATCCCGGTGCTCGGCGACGGTGACGAGGACCTCTCCGCGCTCACCGTCCAGGACGGGACGCTGCGCTACTACGACAACGTCTACCCCCTGGCCGAGGGCACGTACCGCGAGGGCGACGATCCCGCCGAGGTGCACGGGCGGCAGCACTACGAACTGATCAACTGGCGCCGCGGTGACTCCGAGCTGAACTACCGCCGGTTCTTCACCGTGGCCACGCTCGCCGGGGTGCGGGTCGAGGACGCCCGTGTCTTCGAGGAGTCCCACGCGGAGGTCGCGCGCTGGTTCCGCGAGGGACTCGTGGACGGGCTGCGCATCGACCACCCGGACGGGGTGCGGGACCCGCAGGACTACCTCGGGAAGCTGGCCGTGCTCACGGACGGCGCGTGGACCGTCGTCGAGAAGATCTTGGAACCGGGGGAGTCCCTGCCCGAACAGTGGCGCACGGCCGGGACCACGGGCTACGACTCGCTGGGCTGGATCGACCGGGTGCTCACGGACGCGCGCGGGCACTACGAGCTCGCCTCATTGGACACCAAGCTGCGCGGTGGTCAGCCCGTGCGCTGGGACCCGCTGATCCACGAGACCAAGCGCCGGATGGCGGACGCTGGCCTGGCCGCGGAGGTGCACCGCCTGGTGCGCGAACTGCCGGCCGACTTCCCGCACGGGGCCGCGGCGTCGTACGACGGTCTCGCCGAGATCCTCGCCAACTTCCCGGTGTACCGCACGTACCTGCCCGAGGGTGCGCAGTACCTGCGCGACGCGGTCGCCGCCGCGAGGCGGTGGCGCCCCGAGCTCGCGGACGTGCTCGACGACCTCGCGCGTGAACTCGGCGGGGACGTGAACGGCACCCTGAGCGGAGTGGCGCAGCGTTTCCAGCAGACCTCGGGCATGGTCATGGCCAAGGGCGTGGAAGACACCGCGTTCTACCGATACCCCAAGCTCTCCTCCCTCACCGAGGTGGGCGGTGATCCCTCGGTCTTCTCGCTCACGCCCGAGCAGTTCCACGCGGAGGCGGCGCGGCGGCAGCGTGAATCGCCCGCGACCATGAACGCGCTGACCACCCACGACACCAAGCGCTCGGCATCGGTGCGTGCGCGGATCACGGTGCTCTCGGAGCAGCCCAGGGCCTGGTCCGAGACCGTGGCCACGCTCGTCAACCGCGCCAAGGACGCGCAGATCGAGCTGGCGGACGGACCCGCCGTGAACCTCGTCCTGCAGGCCGTGGTGGGTGCGTGGCCGCTCGAGCGCGATCGTGCCGTGGACTACGCGATGAAGGCCGTGCGCGAGGCGTCCGTGTCCACCGCGTGGGTGGACGGGGACGAGGACTTCGAGGCGGAGCTGACCCGGTTCATCGACTTCCTCTTCAGCAACCCGCGCGCCCGCGGCATCGTGGAGGGGTGCGTGGAGCGCGTGAGCGCACCGGGGTTCAGCAACGCCCTGGCGGCCACCGCGCTGCAGCTGACCCTGCCGGGCGTCCCGGACGTCTACCAGGGGCAGGAGTTGTGGGAACCGTCGCTCGTGGACCCCGACAACCGTCGGCCCGTGGACTTCGCGGCGCGCGAGCAGATGTTGGCACGGCTCGACGCCGCTCGGCCGGGTTCCGCGGACGCCACCCCGCCCGTGGACGGCACGGGGGCGGCGCGCATGCTGTTGACCTCGCGCGCCCTGCGGCTGCGCGGCGAGCACCCCGAGCTGTTCACGGAGTACATACCGCTGGAGTTCCGGGGCGCGCTCGCCGAGCACGCACTGGGCTTCGACCGCGGCGGCGTGGCCACCGTGGTCACCCGCTTCCCCGCGACCCTCGCCCCCGAGGGCGGCTTCACGGACGAGACCGTGGTCCTCGCGCCGGGGACGTGGCAGGACGTCCTCACGCACCGCGAGTACACCACGGACCAGGACGGCGCCGTGCGCCTGGCCGACCTCCTCTTCACCTACCCCGTGGCGATCCTGCGCCGGAAGGACGGCTGAGACATGACCCAGGACCATCGTTTCGATGTGTGGGCACCCCACGCCCGCAAGGTCACCGTCCGCATCGACGGTGTGGACCACCCCATGCAGGGCCTGGCCGATCGCCCCGGCTGGTGGACGCTGCCCGACGACGCCGACGTCCCCCGGGGCACCGTGCGCTACGGCTACCTGCTGACCAAGGTCTTCGACGAGGGCACGGACAAAGAACGCACTTCGGTGTCCGAGGTGCTTCCAGACCCGCGCTCACGCCGCCAGCCGCAAGGTGTGCACGATTTGTCCTGCACGTTCGACCCGGACGCCTTCGAATGGCACGACGCCGCGTGGCGGCCGCGTCCGCTGCGGGACTCGGTGCTCTATGAACTGCACCCCGGGACGTTCACCCCGGAGGGCACGCTCGACGCGGCGATCAGCAAGTTGGACCACCTCGTGGACCTTGGCGTGGACGCCGTGGAACTGTTGCCCGTCAACGGGTTCAACGGGGACCACAACTGGGGCTACGACGGCGTCGCCTGGTACACCGTGGATGAGTCCTACGGTGGGCCCGAGGCCTATCAGCGGTTCGTGGACGCGTGCCACACCAAGGGCATCGCCGTGATCCAGGACGTGGTCTACAACCACCTGGGACCCAGCGGGAACTACCTGCCGCTCTTCGCGGAGTACTTCAAGCCCGGGGCCTCCAGCTGGGGGGACCTGATCAACCTGGACGGGTGGGGTTCGGACGGGGTGCGCGAGTACATCCTGGACAACATCACCATGTGGCTGCGCGACTACCACGTGGACGGGTTCCGCCTAGATGCCGTGCATGCGCTCGCCGATTCCCGCGCCACGCACATCCTGGAGCAGATCGCCCAGCGCATCGCGGCGGAGTCCGAGCGCACGGGCAAGGAGCTCGTGGCCATCGCGGAATCCGACCTCAACGATCCCCGCATGATCGCGGGTACGGAGGGGCACGGTCTGGGCATGGACGCGCAGTGGCTCGACGACGTCCACCACGCCGCGCACGTGGCGTTCACCGGGGAGACCCACGGGTACTACGGGGACTTCGCATCCCTGCACGCCCTGGAGAAGACCATGCACACGGCGTACTTCCACAACGGGACGTACTCCACGTTCCGTGGCCGCTCGCACGGCCGCGAGATCGATCCTGCCGAGCAGCGGCCGTGGCAGTTCGTGACGTTCCTGCAGAACCACGACCAGGTGGGCAACCGCGCGGCCGGGGACCGGATGAACCACGGCATGAGTGTGGACCGGGCGATCGCGGCCGCCACGTGGCTGCTCACCCAGCCCTACACGCCCATGCTGTTCATGGGCGAGGAGTTCGGGGCCAGCACGCCGTGGCAGTTCTTCACGGCCCACCCCGAACCCGAACTGGGGGAGGCCGTGGCCACGGGCCGCAAGGCGGAATTCGCCGCGATGGCCTGGGATCACGCGACCGTCCCGGATCCCCAGGACCCGCAGACGTTCGAACGTTCCAAGCTCGACTGGGGCGAGGTGCACGAGGGTGAGCACCAGCGCATCCTGGACGCCTACCGAGAGCTGATCGCGCTGCGCCACGACACCCCGGAGCTCACCGATCAGAACTGGGCCACCGTGGCCACCCAGGCGAGCGACTCCGAGCAGTGGTTCGTGCTCAAGCGGATGAGCGAGCCGGAGTCCGAACACGGCGTGGTCGTGGTGATCAATCTGTCCGACCAGGAGCGCGACCTGCCCCTCATGGGAGGCGACGCGCCCCAGGTGCTGTTTGCGAGCGGCGTCGAACCGGGACTGGAAACCCCCGGTAAGGCAACCCTGGCGCCGAATACTGCTGCGGTGCTGCGCGTCTGAGCAGGGCTGAAGCCGCGGCGACCGGGATCGACGGATTCTTGGTTGCCGCGGCTTTTCTGTTTCTGGATTCAACGAAACAAACGCACACCTGATCGTTCACGGATTCGGTTAGCTCGGGGTCGGTGATCGTGAGGTCATCCGTTGTTCCGTCGGCGGTGCGCAATGAGCTGGTATCCGCGCACCGCGTGTGTATGATTAGGCTCACGTCATAATCATCCGATGTCTGCTCCTGAACCTCAGGAGCTCCCGTGGCCCGTCTCTCTCGATCCAGCATCTCAGTGTTGGCTTTCCCCATCATCATTATTTTTGCGGGCCTGCTCGGCTTGGTATTCCACGAGCAGGCTTCGGCGCTCGGCCCCGTGATCACGCCGTTGCTCGGAGTGGTCATGTTCTTCATGGGCATGACCATTGCCTTACCCGATCTGAAGATTCTTGCCACCAAGCCCCACACGGTGATCCTGGGTGCGATTGCCCAGTACTTCATCATGCCCCTGGCCGGATTGGGCGTGGGTGTAGCTCTGCAGCTCGACCCGATTCTGATTGTGGGGATGGTTGTTCTGGGGTCGGCACCGGGCGGGGCTTCATCGAACATCGTGGCCTATCTGGCGAATGGCAACGTTGCATTGTCCGTGTGCACCACGGCCGTTTCGACCCTGATCGCACCCCTCATGACACCGCTGCTGATTCTGTGGCTGGCCGGTAGCTACGTGGACGTCTCCTTTGTCGCTATGCTCAAGCAGATCCTCACCATTGTCCTGATCCCCGTGCTATTGGGCGTGCTCGTTCGCATCGTCGCAAAACGTCTGGTCTCTCACCTCAGCTCCGTGATCCCATGGCTCTCCATTGCCGCTCTGGCTGTGGTGATCGCGGGCATTATGGCCGCGAACGCCCAGGTTCTTGCGTCCGCACTGGGGATGGTCTTCGTGGCGGTGGTGCTGCACAACGCTTTCGGATTTGCCCTGGGTTGGGCGGCGGCGAGGTTGGCCCGGCTGGGCTACCGCGAACGCCGGGCAATCAGCGTCGAAGTGGGTATGCAGAACGCTGGACTGGCTGCGGCGCTGTGTCATCAGAATTTTGAACCCATGAGCGCACTGCCCTCAGCGGTGGCCACCATCTGGCACAACGTGGCTGGTGCGCTTCTGGCTACAGGTTTCGGCGTCGCAGACTCCCATAGCCATCGGACCAATCCGGGAAAAGAGCTGCAAAAAATTGCGTAATGGGCTCTTGACGGACTAAACATCAGATGTTTACTCTGTGGGAGACGTTAATCACGTGACTCCAGTCATAAGCGGTGGGTGACTCACAACAGACACCATTGAGCAGACATCGGATGAACCCGCCGCCTGGACTCGAGAGCACACTTCAGCGATCCGCCTGCGAAAGGCCAAGCATGAGCACCATTGTCGAAAGCCGAGTGCGAGACATTCGGTTCCCCACCTCCAAAGAGTTGGACGGATCGGACGCCATGAACCCCGATCCCGATTACTCAGCGGCGTACCTCGAACTACGCACCGACCACACCGACGGATTGGAAGGCCACGGTTTCGTTTTCACCATCGGACGTGGCAACGACGTCCAAGCAGCGGCCATTGAGGTGGTCGCCCAACGGTTCATCGGACGGGAGGTCGAACCCCTCCTGGATGACCTGGGAAGTGTGTGGCGAGAGCTCAATAACGATTCACAGTTGCGCTGGCTCGGCCCCGAAAAGGGTGTGATGCACATGGCCATCGGCGCTGTCATCAATGCTCTGTGGGATCTCAAGGCCAAGAAGGCCAATAAGCCCTTGTGGCTGCTGTTGGCGGAGATGTCGCCCGAGGAACTGTTCGGGCTCATCGATCTGCGATACCTCACCGATGCCATGTCGGAGCAGGAGGCTCTGAATATCCTGCGGCGCGGAGCGGAAGGAAAGCGGGCACGCATCGACCGATTGCGAGCGGAGGGTTACGCCGCCTACACCACCTCTCCGGGATGGCTGGGTTACTCCGATGAAAAGCTCGAGCGGTTAGCGCGTGAAGCCATGGCGGACGGCTTCCCACAGATCAAACTCAAAGTGGGGGCCAATCTTCAGGACGATATCCGTCGAGTCCGCAAGGCTCGCGAGGTGTGTGGTCCGGATTTCCCGATCGCCATTGACGCGAATCAGCGATGGGATGTCTCAGATGCCATCGAATGGGTTCGTGAGTTGGCTCCCTACGACCTGGCCTGGGTTGAAGAGCCCACCAGCCCGGACGATGTCCTCGGGCATGCGGCAATTGCCGAGGCGATCGCTCCAATTCCCGTGGCAACAGGTGAGCACGTGCAGAACCGCGTGGTGTTCAAACAGATGCTTCAGGCAAAGAGTCTTCAAGTTCTGCAGATGGACGCTTGCCGCGTGGCAGGTGTGAACGAGAACATCACCATCCTGCTACTCGCCGCGCACTTCGGAGTCCGGGTATGCCCCCATGCTGGGGGAGTGGGCCTGTGCGAACTGGTCCAGCACTTGTCCTTCTTCGATTCGATCGCGGTGTCCAAGCAGCTGGACAACTCGCGGATGATCGAGTTCGTGGATCACCTGCACGAGCATTTCTTGACTCCCGTTGACGTGCACGACGGACGCTACTGGCCGCCCGAAGCACCGGGATCCACAGCGGAAATGTCCCAGCCATCCTTGGCCCGGTACGAGTTCCCGAACGGTGCCGAGTGGGCGACCACCGATACGCCCGTGGGCGTCAGCGTCTAGCAACGCCCGTCTCAGTTCTGATTTTTACCTCATCCAACGTGAGGGCCAGCAAAGATGCCGACCCACGAACGACCTTTAGGGGTTCTCATGTCCAATTTTGGTTCACCGCGCGCCGCTGGCACGCCTGAAATTCACGGCGAAACGCGTGACACACGTACAACTGGTGCAGCAACGTCGGCTGCTCCCGGTAAGGTGGCCCAGACAGACTTCATGCGCGAGCCGATCCCGCGCAAGGTGTACCTGGTCGCGGTACTGGCGGGCTTGTCCGGCCTGCTGTATGGCTTCGACTCCGGGGCCATCTCGGGTGCCTTGCCATTGCTCGAGGGTCAATTTGACCTCACGGCATCACAGACCGGCCTCATCACCTCGCTGCTACTCTACGGCGCGCTGCCCTCCATCGTGGTCTCCACCATTGCGGCTCGTCGCTTCGACCGGCGGCAGATCCTGCTGGTTGGCGGTGTGATCTTCATCCTCGGATCCTTGTTCTGCGCCATTGTTTCGGGCCCCGTTGGTCTGATGGCTGCGCGGTTCTTTCTGGGGTTCGGTATCGGTATTGCCAACATGTTCGGCTTGATCTACCTATCGGAGTTGGCTCCCACGCGTGTTCGTGGTCTGCTGACCGGCCTGTACCAGCTTGCCGTGAATGTCGGAATCCTGGCCGCCTACGCGGTGGGCGACATCTTCCACAGCACCCCCGACGGCTGGCGCTGGATGCTCGGTTTGGGCGTAATTCCTGCCGTGATCTTCTTCGTGGGTATGTTCATCGCTCCGCCCTCACCTCGCTGGTTGATGATGCGTGGTCGTTCCCGAGACGCGCTCCATGTTCTGCGGACCATGCGCGGTGGTGAGGAATTCGCGGCCAAGGAAATCCAGGAAATCGAAGAGGTCCTGGACCGCCCCACCAAGGGCCTGGGCGGTGTCCTGTCCGACGCGCGGAAACCGCTCACCATTCTTGCCATCCTGACGTTCTTCCAGGTGTGGACCGGCATCAACGCGGTGGTCTACTACGCGCCCATCATCTTCAAGGACGTGGAGGGGCTTGGTAACAACCCCGGTGCCGTGGCCAACTACGGCGTGGGCACGGCCCTAGTGATCTCCACAGCCATTGCTCTACCGCTGATCGACAAGATGGGCCGTGTGAAAATGCTCGCCATTTCCATGGCTGGTCAGGCAGTGGCGATGGTCGTCTTGACCTTCTTCGCGGAATCCGGGTGGATCGCCGTGGCGGCGGTGTTCGTCTACACCTTCTCCTTCGGCTTCGGACTGGGCCCGGTGTTCTGGCTGTACGTTCCGGAGATCCTGCCGCTGCAGACTCGCGCTATCGGTACTGGCGCCATCACCTTTACGCAGTACCTGCTCAACGCGACTTTCGCCCTGGTGTTCCCCATGCTGCTCGCAGGCATGGGTCCGTGGATCTTCATGGTCTTCGCTGTCCTGTCAGTGGCAGGAACGGCTTACACGGTTCTGCGGGTGCCGGAGACCAAGGGGCGTTCCCTCGAGGAGATCGAAGAAGAGATTTTCGGTGAGGTCAAGTCCCTAACCGACAAGCAGACCGCGGGCAGTAACTCATGATGCGAACACCGATCACCCATCCTGAGTTGTTGGCCGCATTGGCCCGGTGCGGTCACGGAACCAAGATCCTCATCGCCGATGGCAACTACCCCCACGTCACGGGGGTGGGCCATCGCGCCACACGGATCCCACTCAACGTGGCACCGGGGTTGCTGACGGCGGACCAGGTTCTGGAGCTCCTAATTACCACGGTTCCGGTAGAGGCCGCCGAGTACATGGAGAACGCCGAGGGCGCCGCTTCGCCGGCCGTCGAGGGCTACGGCGAGACCCTCGGATCCCAGGCCGAATTGACGGGATTGGAACGGTTCACGTTCTACGACCGCGCTCGCGAGAATGACGTGGCTGTGGTCATCGCCACCGGTGAGCAGCGCCAGTACGCCAATCTCCTGCTCACGGTAGGCGTGATCCCTTGGTGAACACCACCGGCGCAGGGAGGGCTGCTTAGTAATGAATCAGACGACGTCGGCCCCCGAACAAACCCTGGTGCCCATGGTGGATTCCCACCGTCACCTGTGGGATCTGCACCACCTGCCCTGGAACTGGGTGCGAGGAGCAGGCCTTCCCACGGAGGACCTGTTCGAGGAATCGGAACCTCTGCCCTCGGTGCTGGTGGAGGCGGGGGTCGACGTCGGCTACGAGAAAGCTGAGCTGAAATGGCTGCTCGACATTGCCGACCGGAACGACAAGGTCCTGGGCATCATCGCTGCATTACCCCATGGAATGGGTGCCACTCAGGACACGATGAGCGCGCTCGCAGACACACCACGCGTGGTTGGAGTCAGACACAACCTGCAAGAACTTGGCCCGGGAGAATTGGCGTCTCGCGACGTCGTCGGCGTCATTGCTGCAGTGCATTCGGCCGGATTGCCGTTCGACGTGTGTGTGCGGGCCCACCAGCTCGTGGAGATGACGCACATGCTGCGGATGCTCGACACGGACGGAATCCTGGTGCTTGATCACCTGGGAAAGCCCCCGCTGGGGCAGGACCTGACGCGATGGCGTGACGACATTACAACGCTGGCCGCCGACCCCCGGGTGGTTGTGAAGTGTTCGGGCCTGGTCGCCGAAATGCCCCCGCCGCATCAGCCGCAGAGAGCCAGATCGGAGCCGGCAACCGAGCAGACCTCGCGAACAGTGCTGACACCTGAGGCCGCTGAATTGTGCAGCGCACCGCTGCGATTCGCGCTCAGGAACTTCGGCCACGAACGCGTCATGCTCGGTTCTGACGCACCGGTATCGGGGAAGGGATGGGTTCGAACACGGGACTGCATCCAGTTCCAGATCCAGCTGCTGAAACCCGACTTGACCGGACCAGCGCTCGAATCAATCGCATCCTTGACCGCGCAGCGCATCTACGGCCTGAGTGAGCAGACAGCGACGGCTACCAACGCGGGGAGCGATCCGCGCAGCAACCACCAGAACAACTTGTGAACGTCAAGAGGACAACCGTTATGAAGCCATCACTCGAAGAAGCAATCGCCCGTCACGGTCGACTGGGTTACGGGGCGGCACAGCTCGGAAACCTATACCGCACGGTCGATGACGCCACGGCCCGTGAGGCGCTCGAAACGGCGTGGGACTTGGGAATTCGCCACTTCGATACCGCACCGCACTACGGGTTGGGACTCTCGGAACGGAGGCTCGGCGCATTTCTACAGACCAAGCCTCGCGATGAGTTCATTCTCTCCACCAAGGTGGGGCGTTTGCTCCGGGACAACCCACATCCTCAGGGAAAGGACACCGAGGGATTCGAAGTTCCTGATGACCTGTACCGCGTGCGGGATTACTCCTCGGACGGCGTGAAGCGGTCCCTCGAGGAATCCTTGGAACGCCTGGGGCTGGACCAGGTGGACATCGCCTATATCCACGACCCGGATGGGTACTGGGATCAGGCGCTGCACGGAGCAGTACCCGCTTTTTCAGAGCTGCGCGAGCAAGGCGTGATCCAAGCCTGGGGTGCTGGAATGAACCAGTGGCAAATGCTGGAACGGTTCGTGAGGGAAACTCAACCGGACATCATCATGTTGGCCGGCCGGTACACGCTCCTGGAACAGGAGGCGGCCCAATCGTTGCTGCCCGCGTGCGTAGACCACAATGTGAAAGTCAATGCGGTGGGAGTTTTCAACTCGGGTCTCCTGGCCCGCCAGGACGTCCCGGACGACGCGCATTACAACTACGACGCCGCTCCGCCGGAGCTCATCGCGCGGGCCAGGAAACTGGCGGATCTCGCGGCAGAGTACGGCACCACCTTGCCTGCCGCAGCTCTGGCCTTCCCGATGCGCCATTCTGCGATCGTGACCAGCGTGGTGGGGATGAGGACTCCGGATCACGTGCGCCGCAATGTGGAGCTCTTCGAGACACCCGTCCCGGATGAGTTCTGGTCCGCAGCCGCGGATGCGGGGCTCATCACCAATCACTGATCCAAAGACCTTACTGCTTAACGAGATACACGGAGGAACACATGAAACTGATGCGAGTGGGCGAAAAGGGACAAGAAATCCCGGTCGTCGAATATCAGGGTGCGCATTACGATGCTTCCGCAGCGGTGAAGGATTTCGACCCGGAGTTTTTCGCGACCGGGGGGATCGAATCCCTGCGGTCCGCCCTGGAACGCGGCGAGCTGCCGACCGCGGACATTACCGGTCAGCGCATCGGTGCGCCACTCACAAGGCCTTCTGCGGTGATCTGCATCGGCCAGAACTATGTAGAGCACGCTGCCGAGTCGGGTGACGCGCCGCCCGAGCTGCCCATCATTTTCTTCAAGACTCCCAACACCTTGACCGGCCCCAACGACAACATCGCGTTGCCTCCAGGATCGAAGAAGAGCGACTGGGAAGTGGAGCTGGTCATCGTGATAGGCAAGCAAGCGGCCTATTTGGAGACCGAAGCGGCAGCTGCGGAATGTATTGCCGGCTATACCCTGGCGGACGATCTGTCCGAGCGTGCCTATCAGATCGAAGACTCGGGGGGCCAGTGGTCCAAGGGCAAGTGCATCAAGGACTACATGCCACTGGGCCCGGTGGTTGTGACCGCGGATGAGTTCGACCCGCACGACGTGTCACTGGGCTCCTCGGTCAACGGTGAGCCGCGGCAGGGATCACGGACCTCGGACATGATCTTCTCGGTCGAGTACATCGTGAAGCACCTGTCCCATTACATGCAGTTGGAACCGGGGGACATCATCTCCACCGGCACGCCCAAGGGCGTGGCGCTCTCCGGAAAGTTCCCGTATTTGAAGGACGGCGACGTGGTGGAGGTGGAGATCGAGGGTATCGGTCAACAGCATCACCGCATGGTTGCCCGTTCCTGAACCGTCCAGCACCGAAGTAACGAGGAGAGACTTTTATGAGCTCACAAGAATTCGATGGACTGGTGGCCGTTGTCACCGGAGGCGCTTCGGGGATCGGAGATTCCGCGACCCGGGCTTTGCAGGCTAAAGGTGCCAAAGTGGCCGTTCTCGATCTCAACCCCGCGAATGCTGCCACGGGTGCGGTACAGGTCCAGTGCGACGTCGCCGACGACGCCTCGGTCCAGAACGCGATCGACAAGGTCGTGGCCGAGCTGGGCGGGATCGACGTGGTGATTAACAATGCCGGAATCGGGGCCCAGGGTGACGTCGCCGCCAACGACGACGATGAATGGCACCGCGTGTGGGACATCAACGTGGTCGGTATGGTCCGAGTGACCCGCGCAGCACTGCCTCATCTGCGGAAATCCGCGCATGCTTCCGTGGTCAACACGTGCTCCATCGCGGCGACCGCGGGTCTGCCCGAACGAGTGCTGTACTCGGCTACCAAGGGTGCGATTCTCGCGATGACCCGGGCCATGGCGGCCGATCACCTGCGTGAGGGAATCCGGGTGAACTGTGTGAATCCAGGAACCGCCAACACCCCCTGGATCGGCAATTTGCTGTCCAAGGCGCCGGACCCCGAAGCTGAACGTACAGCCCTGAACGCTCGTCAGCCGCACGGGCGGCTCGTGGAACCGGATGAGGTGGCCTCCGCGATTTGCTATCTGGCCAGCCCACTCAATGCATCGAGCAGTGGCGTCGATCTTGCCGTGGACGGTGGCATGGAGGCTCTGCGCCTGCGCCCTGCCGAGTGATCGATGTTAATGACCCAGAACGGCCCGGCCGGTTGACATGCTCAATCGGCCGGGCCGTTGAGGTCTTCCGGGATGTCTAAGAGGGGGGTTTCGGTCAGGGCTATGCGCAGCCAGCGCTCCACGCCCTGAAGGTGGTGGATCATGGCGGCGCGGGCCAGTGCGGGGTCCCTGCGGCGGAGGGCGTCCAGAATCTCCTGGTGCTCTTCCATGGTGCGTTCGGCCGAGCCCTGCTGCGTCATACCGCGCCAGGCGCGGGCCCGAACAGTTCGGGAGTTAAGGCTGGCCGTCAGGGAGCTCAGATAGCCATTGCCGGCGGCATCTCCGATGATGCCGTGAAAGGCCAGGTCCTGGTCCACGAGCGAGTCGATGGTCTCCACATCCGTGTCGTCCAGAGTCCGTTGGATTTTCTCGAGCTGCTCCTCCGAGATCCGTGCTGCGGCTAATTCGACCGCGGCAGCTTCCAGAACGCGGCGGGTTTCCAGCAGCTCCAGGACTGATGAGTTCTGATGCAACTCCACTACAAAAGAGATGGCCTCGGAGAGGTGCTGGGTGTTCAACTCCGTCACGTAGGTGCCGTCGCCCTGCCTGATGTCCAGGATCCGCACCACTTCGAGCGCCTTGACTGCTTCGCGTAGCGAACTACGTGACAGGCCCAGGCGATCTGCCAGTTCCTTCTCTGGGGGCAGCCTGTCGCCGGGACCCAGCTCACCGTTGAGGATCATGGCGCGCAACTTGGCCATGGCGGTATTGGTGAGGGACACGGTGCGATCTCCTAGATTTGGTGGTCAGACACGGACTAACGGGGTGGCGGAAATCCGCCTCCCCAAGTATCCCTGACGTGTTCGAGAGAAAGCTTATGAGGCAAATAACAGGTCGCTTTGAGTCAGGTGGCAGACTAGTTCCCATGCTGACTTTCGGTGATGACACTGTCTGGACCGCGGCCGAGGACCGCTACGAGACCATGCCGTACCGGCGGGTGGGCAACTCCGGGCTGAAGCTGCCCGCGCTGTCCCTGGGGTTGTGGCATAACTTCGGCGATGACACCCCGCTCGCGACCATGCGGGCCACGCTGCGCCGGGCGTTCGACCTGGGGATCACGCACTTCGACTTGGCCAACAACTACGGCCCGCCCGCGGGCTCCGCGGAGCTGAACTTCGGGCGCATCCTACGGGAGGACTTCGCCCGGTACCGCCAGGAACTCGTGATCTCCACGAAGGCCGGGTGGCAGATGTGGCCCGGCCCGTACGGCGGTGTGGGCGGTTCACGCAAGTACCTGCTCGATTCCATCGACCAGTCGCTCGAACGCATGGGCCTGGACCGCGTGGACATCTTCTACCACCACCGCCCGGACCCGGACACTCCCCTCGAGGAGACCATGGGTGCCCTGCACCATATCGTGCGCTCGGGCCGCGCGAGCTACGTGGGGATCTCGTCCTACAGCGCGGACCTCACGCTCGCCGCGCAGGGGATCATGCGGGAGCTGGGCACTCCACTGCTCATCCACCAGCCCTCGTACTCCATGCTCAACCGCTGGATCGAGCAGCCGGACGAGCACGCGGACGGGAAGAACCTGCTGGGCGCGCTCACGGAAGCGGGCATGGGCTCTATCAGCTTCTCCCCGCTGGCCCAGGGCATGCTCACCGACAAGTACCTGAACGGTGTACCCGAGCACTCCCGCGCGGCCGCTGGGAAGTCACTCAACCCGGACTGGTTGAGCGAGAACACCCTGGATCAGATTCGGGAACTGAACGCGATGGCCCGGGAGCGCGGGCAGACGTTGGCCCAGATGGCGATCGCGTGGGTGTTGCGTCCGCAGGCGGAGGGACAGGTCACGACGGCGCTCGTGGGCGCGTCCTCGCCCGAGCAGATCGCCGATTCCGCCCGCGCCGTGCAGAACCTGGACTTCTCCGACGATGAACTGCAGCGGATCGACGAGCTGGTCTCGGACGCGGACATCAACATCTGGGGGGCGGCCACCGAGTCCAAGCACGTATGACCGCGGCGCAGTACGCCGCGCTGCTGGGACTGTGGATCGCGGGGATCATCTCCCCGGGTCCGGACGTCCTGGTGATTCTGCGCAATGCGTTCCTCACCACACGTGGCAAGGCCATGCTCACGGCGGCGGGGGTGATGGTCGGCAACCTCATGTGGATCACGCTCTCGCTCACGGGCGTGACGCTGGTGATCAACAGCAATCACGTGCTCAAACTCGTGATCCAGATCGCTGGTGCCCTGTTCCTGGCGCGCATGGGCTACGGATCCCTGCGCGCCGGGCTGGCCACGCGCGCGCTGAATCGCGGTGGAACGGGTCACGCGGAGACCTCGGATCCCGATGCACGAGCGGGCCTCGCCGCACGGGTCTGCACCGACGGGCAGGACGGCCCCGGCGGTTCGGCCGGATTCAGCGGACCAGTGGACCCCGACGTCGCCGCGAGCCCCGCCGCACCCACGGGCACAATCGGGGGTCCCGCGTTCTCCAAGGCCGGAGGTCTGCTCGGGACCCGCCACCTCACATCGGGCAAGGCCCTGCTCCAGGGGACGATCACCAACCTGGCCAACGCCAAGGCGATCGTCTTCTTCATCGCCCTGTTCGCGACCGTTGTCCCCGCGGACATCCTGTGGTGGGAGGGATTGATCACCCTGGCGCTCCTCATGGCCGTGGGCCTGGCATGGTTCCTGGCCGTCGCGTGGTTCGGTTCCGTCCCCGCGCTGGCGCGGCGGTTCCAAGCGCGTTCGGCCGAGGTCGAGATCGCGGCCGGGGTCGTGTTCCTGCTGGTCGCGGTGTTGTTGCTCGTGGAGGTCGTCCTGGCCGGGTGACCGTGCAGCGTGAGGGCGGCAGCGGCGTCGTCGTCACGGCGGTGCCCGGGCGAGGCACGTCCGAGCGCGTGGCTAGACTGTGGAGTCGGTTGCGTGCGGCGTGGCACGGCAGGATGCGGTGCCCACGCACGAACGCGCGAGGTGCGCGTGGCCGTCATCACCCGAGCTGAGGAGAACCGTGTCCGAAAATCCCATCCGAGTGGCCATTGCCGGTGTGGGCAACTGCGCCACATCGCTCATCCAGGGCGTCCACTTCTACCGGGACGCAGACCCCTCCGAGACCGTGCCCGGGCTCATGCACGTGCGCTTCGGTGACTACCACGTGGGGGACGTGCAGTTCGTGGCCGCGTTCGACGTGGACGCCGCCAAGGTGGGCTTGGACCTCTCCCAGGCGATCCTGGCCTCCGAGAACAACACCATGGAGATCGCAAAGGTCCCCAACCTGGACGTGAACGTGCAGCGCGGACCCACCCTGGACGGGCTGGGCCAGTACTACCGCGAGACCATCACGGAATCGGACGCCGAGCCCGTGGACGTCGCGCAGGTGCTGCGCGAACGCGAGGTGGACGTGCTCGTCTCCTACCTCCCGGTGGGTTCCGAGGAGGCCGACCGCTACTACGCGCAGGCCGCGATCGACGCCGGTGTGGCGTTCGTCAATGCCCTGCCCGTGTTCATTGCCGGGACCGACGAGTGGGCGCAGAAGTTCACGGACGCCGGCGTGCCGATCGTGGGCGACGACATCAAGTCCCAGGTGGGCGCGACCATCACCCACCGCGTGCTGGCCAAGCTGCTCGAGGACCGCGGCTACGTCCTGGACCGCACGTACCAGCTCAACGTGGGCGGGAACATGGACTTCAAGAACATGCTCGAGCGCTCGCGGCTCGAGTCCAAGAAGATCTCCAAGACCCAGGCCGTGACGTCCAACGTGCCGCACGAGATGCGGGCCAAGGACGTGCACATCGGCCCCTCGGACTACGTGGGGTGGCTTGACGACCGCAAGTTCGCCTTCGTCCGCCTCGAGGGCCACGGCTTCGGCAACGCCCCGATCTCGCTCGAGTACAAGCTCGAGGTGTGGGACTCGCCCAACTCCGCCGGTGTGATCATCGACGCGATCCGCGCTGCGAAGATCGGCCTGGACCGCGGCATCGGGGGACCGCTGACCTCGGCGTCCTCCTACTTCATGAAGTCCCCGCCCGAGCAGTTCGACGACGACACCGCCCGCGAGAACGTGGAGAAGTTCATCCGCGGCGAGGTCGAGCGCTGATCGTCTCGTAGCACCGCACGACGACGCCGCGAGGGCCGTCCGGCACGTACCGGGCGGCCCTCGGTTGCGTCCGGGGGCGCGCGTCCTGCCGCTGGCCCGGGCCCGCGGGTGCGGCGGCCCGGGTCCCTGGGGGGGGGTGCGGCCCGGCCCTCGCGCGGTGCAGCGAAAGATCGCCGAGCCCTCGGCGGACGCGCGAGCCAGGTCCGCGGCCGCCCGGACCCGCCGGGGCACGGTCACACCCCGCGGCCAGGCCAGCACGACCGATTCCCGTTCGTTCCCCGGGGACACCGGGCGGCACACCACGGGTAGTCCCTCCCGACTCAGCTCCGTCCCCACGCCCAGGAACGGATCCCGCCGCGCTGGACACCTCCCACCCGCACGTCGTGGTGTGTTCCACGTACGGGGACGGCGAGCTGCCCACGTCCGCGCGGGCCTTCGCGACGGCGGTGGCCGAAGGAGCCGCGGATCTGAGCAGCATGCGCTACGCGGCGTTCGGCCTCGGGGACCGCACGTACGGGGAGACGTTCTCGCGCGGCGTCGTCGTGCTGGACGAGACCCTCGCGGCAGCGGGCGCGTCCCGGTTCGGGGACGCGGGTCGGCACGACGCCGCCGAGGGCCGACCGCCCGCGCGGCAGGCGTGCGACTGGTTGGACGGGATCGCCGAACTCAGCCGCGTTCCTGCCCCGCGAGCCCCGCACGGGAAATGATGTAGTCCACCACGGGGTCGTAGAGGTGCGGGGGGACGTTGTCGTCCAGCGGGACCACGACCTCCACCTGCCCCTGGGCCTCAGCGACGAAGATCCCGGGGTCGTTGCAGTCACCCATCGCGATGGTGGACAGCCCCGCCCGCGAGCCCGCGTACCCGGCCATCCCGTGATCGGCGATCACGAGGTCCGGCGCCTCGCGGCCCTGGTCCCGCAGGTGATCGAGGACCAGCTGCATGGGCTCGGGGAAGTGGGTGTGGCGCAGGCCGCCGTACTGCTCGACCATCACGACGTCCTCGATCTGGCGGACGTCCCCGTCCTCGAACGGCAGGGCCTCGTCGAAGCGCAGCACGCGCGCCCCGGACTTGCGGGCCACCCGCGCGAGCCGGGCGTACACGGGCGCGAGGCCGGAGGGATGACCGGTCGCGAACAACAACCGCTTGCGGCCCTGCACCGCGCGGCTGAACAGCTCGGCGTAGCGGTCGAGTCCGGCCACGCACAGCTGCGCGGAAATGAAGTCCTGGCCCTCGGCGTACTCGGGGTCGTCGTTGATCCCCACGCGGTCACGCATGAGCTCGAAGACGGAGTCGAAATCCCAGTCCCTGGTGCGCTCGACCCCCATGTGCTGGTGCTGGTCCCCGTCCAGGAAACCCCGGATGTTGCGGAGGTTGGCTTCACGGGGGGTCGCGACGGCCCCGGTGATCCGGGAGCGGTCCAGGTAACGGGCAAGGGAATCACGGCTCAGGTACGCGGTGGTCACACGGGAAAGTTTAGGCGTCGTGCTCGCGCGCCGCACAGGCGAGGTAGGCCGCAGCGTGCTGCGCGGCGACGTCGTCCCACGTCAGCTCGCGCGCTCGCAGCCGAGCGGCGTGTGACATTGCTCGCCACGCGCCCGGGTCCCGGGCCGCGCGGTACAGTGCGTCCGCCCAGCTCGTGGGCTCGCGGTCCGGGACGAGCCGGCCGGTCTCACCGTCGCGCACGGCGTAGCGCAGTCCGTCCACGTCCGTGGCCAGGACGGGCGTCCCGCACGCCTGGGCCTCGACCGCCACGAGCCCGAACGTCTCCGACGACGACGCCACGGCCACCGCGTCCACCCGGCCCATGAGTCGGGCGAGGTCCTCGCGGGGCAGGGAGCCGCGGAAGTCGACGGCGCTCGCCACGCCCCCCGCGTCCGCCAGCTCGCG
>NZ_DDIY01000012.1:0-18132 GCF_002338785.1 Kocuria sp. UBA1838
ACCACTTCTCGGGGCTTGACCGGCCCCGCAAGACCCCCGGCGGGAGAACCCCTGCCGAAGCCTTCAACGAGTACCTACAATCAACCCAACAAGCCGGTGTTGCAACCACCGGTTGAACCCGGTCAATTCCGAAGCCGCCGATACGTCCACCGCCTACGGCACCACCAGCTCGTCGGGTCCATGGGCCGGGTCGGCGCCGCCGGGGACGACGCCGCAATGGAATCGTTCTTCGCACTGCTGCAGAAGAACGTCTTGGACCGCAAGCGCTGGAGGATGAGAGAGGAGCTCCGCATCGGGATCATCACCTGGATCGAGCGCACCTATCATCGACGCCGCCGACAGAGGCCCGCCTGGGCTGATTAACCCCCATCGAACACGAGACCATCATGAACCCAGCCGTGAGCCTCGCGGCCTAACACCCCAACTGTCACCTGTTCGTGCGGCAGCCCCTTCCTCAAGGAAGGGATCACAGCGGGCGACAGCGCAGATTCGTGCGGGGAGTTCACCCTCACCATTCTTGCTGCCGTGGCTCAACTTGAACGCTCGATGATTCGTGAGCCCCAGGCTGAAGGCATCGCCCAGGCGAAGGCGCGCGGCGTCTATCGAGGTCGGCCCAAGGCGCTGACTGCCGATGAGGTGGAGGAGGCTCGTCGGCGGGTGGCCGCAGGGGTACCCGCTCTCTCGCGTGGCCCGTGAAGCAGGGGTAAGCCGGAGCGTCATGAGCGACGCGGTGAAGGCGCGCGGGGCTTACGCCATTCCGTCAGGAGTCGCCTGAAAGTTGGCACCACGGGCGTCGGGCGCAAGGCATGGTCGGGTAGACGTGCGGCCTCAGTCGTCATCCAGGTGGAGCCGCAGGTTGTAAGGGCGCGGCATTGGGACGTCATCCAACCCGATTTCGTTTCGTAGGCTCATGCGCAGAGCGAAAATCACGGGGTCTAGCGAGCCTTCCCTAGTCTCCACGAACTGGACCATGAACTTCGAAGCCGCATCGATCTCTTCCCTACCGCCCAGCAGCATGATGTCTGAGAAGGCCGCTTCCAGGTCGTCCCGATGCTCTCTGGTCAGACGATCCCGGTTAGATGCCCGAATGAGACGCCGGTAAGCGCTCAGTAGGAAGTCCACGCGCTGAGTGCGCCTGGTGCCCAGGGCTTCGCGCTGGAGCGTCAGCCGGTGCACAAGAAGGCCGCCGACGGTGGCACCGAGGGTCGCGGAGAGGAGGGGAACGGCGACAGCCAGCCAGCCTGTCACTTCTTCGCCCCAGAGGTTAATCCGCTACGGAACTCCACCACGTCCCCATCCTGCATCACATACTCCTTGCCCTCCATGCGCACCTTGCCCGCGGCCTTCGCATCGGCCATGGACCCGGCGGCCATGAGGTCGTCGTAGGAGACGATCTCCGCCTTGATGAAGCCCCGCTCGAAGTCCGAGTGGATCACCCCGGCGGCCTTGGGGGCGGTGTCGCCCTGGTTGATGGTCCACGCGCGGGCCTCCTTGGGGCCGGCGGTGAGGTAGGTCTGCAGGCCCAGGGTGGAGAAGCCCACGCGGGCCAGCTTGTCCAGGCCGGACTCGTCCTGGCCCTCCATCTCCAGCATCTCGCGGGCCTCCTCCTCGGAGAGCTCCACCAGATCGGCCTCGAGCTTCGCGTCCAGGAACACGCACTGCGCGGGCGCCACCAGCGCCTCCAGCTCAGCCTGACGCTCGGGTGAGGACAGCACGCCCTCGTCCGCGTTGAACACGTAGATGAACGGCTTGGCGGTGAGCAGATTCAGCTCACGCAGGTTGTCAGTGTCCAACTTCTCGGACCCGGCGGCCTCGAAGATCGTGCGCCCCTCCGCCAGCACCTTCTCCGCAGCCTGGTACGCCGCGAGCTGCTCGGGCGAACCCTTCTTGATCTTGACCTGCTTCTCAAGCTTGGGGATCGCGTTCTCCAGCGTCTGCAGGTCCGCCAGGATCAACTCGGTGTTGATGGTCTCCATGTCGGAGGCGGGATCGATCTTGCCGTCCACGTGGATCACGTCCGGGTCGTCGAACGCGCGCACCACCTGGGCGATCGCGTGCGCCTCACGGATGTTGGCCAGGAACTGGTTGCCCAGCCCCTCCCCCTCGGACGCGCCCTTCACGATGCCCGCGATGTCCACGAAGGACACCGTGGCCGGCACGATCTTCTGCGAGTCGTGCAGCTCCGCGAGCTTCTCCAGCCGCTCGTCCGGCAGGTTCACCACGCCCACGTTCGGCTCGATGGTCGCGAACGGATAGTTCGCGGCGAGCACCGTGTTGCGCGTGAGCGCGTTGAACAGGGTTGATTTTCCGACGTTCGGCAGACCGACGATTCCGATAGTAAGAGCCACGGTCCGCCATCTTACCGGGGCCGCCCGACGACGCCGCCACGCGACTCCGCGGCCCACCCCACCCCTGACACATGTCACGCCCCACTCGTGACAATCAGCAGTTCAGCGCCGACCCGCCGCACGGGAATCTGGACCCATGAACATCACACACCCACCGCAGCCCCACTCCCCCGCCATCCAGGTGCAGGGCGCCGTCAAGACCTTCCGCACCCGCTCCGAGACGGTCCGCGCCGTGCAGGGAGTCTCGCTGGAGATCCCGCGCGGCGGCGTCGTCGCCCTGCTGGGGCCGAACGGCGCCGGAAAGACGACCCTGCTGGACATGGTACTCGGCATGAGCGAGCCCACCTCCGGCGCGGTGAGCGTGTGCGGCGAGCGCCCGCGCGCGGCCGTGGCCCACGGGAAGGTGGGCGCGGTGCAGCAGGTGGGCGGGCTGCTCGCGGACCTGAGCGTGCGCGAGACCGTGACCATGATCGCGTCCCTCTACCCGGACCACCTGCCCGTAGACGAGGCGCTGGAACGGGCGGGGGCGGCGTCGTTCGCGCGCCGGAAGGTGGCCAAGTGCTCGGGCGGACAGCAGCAGCGGGTCCGCTTTGCCCTGGCCCTGCTCCCGCGCCCCGAGCTGCTCGTGCTGGACGAGCCGACCGCGGGCATGGACGTGCAGTCCCGCACCGAGTTCTGGGACGCGATGCGCGCCGAGACCGAGCGCGGACTCACGGTCGTGTTCGCCACGCACTACCTCCAGGAGGCGGAGGACATTGCCGAGCGGATCGTCCTGATGGATGCCGGGCGCGTCACGTTCGACGGCTCCGTGGACGAGCTGCGCTCCACGTCCCGGCACCACACCGTGTCCTTCGTGTGGCCGGCCAGCGAGCCGGTGCCCGAGTTCGCGGGCGCCACCGTCTCGCGCCGCTCGGAGTCCCGCGTGCACCTGCGCACCGAGGACGCGGACGCCCTCGCGCGCGAGCTGCTGACCCGCACCCCCGCGAGCGCCCTGGAGATCTCCCGCGGCGGCCTGGACGAGGCGTTCGCGGCGTTGGTCCGGCACGACGACGCCGCGTGAGCCCGCACGCCCGTAGCTCACATCCCCTGAACCGCACCCCGACCCCGAGGAGACCGTCATGTCCCTGACCTACACCGCCCACGACGTGCGGCGGAACCTCCGCTCGATCCCCAACCTGGTGTTCGTGGCCCTGCTGCCCGCCGTGCTGTTCATCCTGTTCGGCGCGGTGCAGGGCTGGTCCGACGCCCGCCTGCCCGGGGGAAACGTCTCCGCGTACGTGATGGTGTCGATGGCCGTCTACGGGGCCGTCACCGCCACCACCGCCATCTCCGCCGGCGCGGCCGTGGAACGGTTGCAGGGCTGGGGCCGGCAGCTCGCCCTGACCCCCATGGGCACGGGCGGCTACGCGGCCACCAAGGTGGCGGTGGCTCTGCTGATCGCCGTGCTGCCCGTGGTCATCGTGTTCCTGGCGGGGGCGTTCACCAATGCCTCGATGGACGATCTCTGGCGCTGGGCACTGGCTGCCGTGCTGTGCGTGGTGGTCTCCGTGGTGTTCGCGTTCTACGGGCTGGCCGCGGGCCTGATCTTCCGCTCGGACACCGCCGTGGGGGCCGCCTCCGGCGCCCTGGTGGTGTTCGCGTTCTTCGGCAACGTGTTCATGCCGCTCTCCGGCGGGATGCTGACCGTCGCCCGCTTCACCCCCATGTATGGAATCGTGGGCATTGCCCGCTATCCCGTGACCGAAGGTGAGGTGGCCACCATGGGCGGTGCCCCGCAGACCGACAGCCTGCTGTGGCTCGTGGTCAACGCCGTGGCCTGGGCCGCCGTGTTCGGGATCATCGCGCTGCTGGCCGCCCGGACCTCCACGGCCCGCCGATGAGCGCCCCCACAGGGACCGCCCCGCGCCCACGCACCGAGGAGCCCGAGCACGACTGGTCCGACCTGCTGTTCGCCACCGTCTGGCTCGTGTTCCTCGTCATTCCCGCCGCGGCACTGCTGCAGAATGACGAGCCGATCTGGGCCAGGGCCCTGGGACTGCTCGGACTGGCGCTCTTCGCCGGGCTCTACACGGTCTCCTGGATCCGGCAGATTCTGCTTCCGTACCTGAGCGTGCTGGGCAACGCCGTGCTGTGGTGCGCGGTCCTGCTGGTGCCGCTGACCCTGCTGCTGCCGGCCTCGCCGTGGGGCATGACCTACACGGCACCGTTCTTCGTGGCCGTGTGCGCGTTCCGGCTGCCCCTGCGCCAGGGCATCCTGGCCTCGCTCCTGATCGAGGTGGCGGCCCTGGTGCCGTTGCTCATGCTGCTCCCCCGGGAGCAGTGGTTCTGGCCGCTGTTCGGCCTGGTCCCGTCCGGACTGATCATCCTGCTCTCCCGCTTTGCCGTGGAGCGCTCCGAGACCCACGAGCGCCTGGCCCGCGAGCTCGCGGTCTCCCGCCAGCGCGAGGCCGTGGGCCGGGACGTCCACGACATCCTGGGCCACTCCCTCACGGTCATCACCGTCAAGACCCAGCTCGCCCAGCGTCTCGTGGAGACGGACCCGCGCCGCGCCGTCGCCGAACTCGACGACGTCCTGGCCCTGTCTCGCGAAGCCCTCACCGACGTGCGCTCCACGGTGGGCAGGCTGCGCGACCTGGATCTGGGCGTCGAGCTCGTCCAGGCACGCGCGGCCCTGCGCGCCGCCGGGATCACCCCGCACCTGCCGTCCTCGGTCCCGCCCCTGGACGCCGTCACCCGTTCCGTGTTCGCATGGATCCTGCGCGAGGCCGTGACCAATGTGGTTCGCCACTCGGGCGCCGCTCACTGCCGCGTGACGCTCACCGGTTCGTCGCTTCGCATCGCGGACGACGGCGCACGGGCCGCGGGTGCCTCCACTCACCACTCAGCGCGAACCGACACCGCCGCTCGTCCGGGCGGCGGGGCGCCCTCAACGAGCCGCCCGCGCCCCGACGACGCCGCGGCGGATGCTCCCTATCGGAACGGGGTGGGGCCTGTCGGCCCGGACACGCCGCGGCCGGTGCGTGCCGGGGCCCGCGGTGAGGCGACGTCATCGCGCTCCGGACCCGAGGCGAGCACCGGGGGCGGTGCCGCCGAACCGGAGCTGCGAGAGGGCAACGGCATCCGCGGCATAAAGGAGCGGGCACGGGCGGCGGGATGCGAGGTGACCGTCGCGCGGGATCCCCGGGGCGGCACGATCGTGGAGGTGAGGCGGGCATGACCGAGATCCGAGTGCTGATCGCGGACGACCAGGCCCTCGTGCGCGCCGGACTGGCCGCCCTGCTAGACCTGGAACCGGACATCACCGTGGTGGCCCAGGCCGCCGACGGCGCCGAGGCGGTCGCTCTTGCCGGGGAGCTCCCCGTGGACGTGGCCCTGCTGGACATCGAGATGCCCGGCCTCACCGGCCTGGAGGCCACCGAGCGGATCGTGGCCGCCGGGCGCGGGACGCGGTGCCTGATGGTCACCACGTTCGACCGCCCCGGCTACCTGCGGCGCGCGTTCGACGCCGGGGCGTCCGGTTTCGTGGTCAAGGACACCCCCGCGGCGGAGCTCGCGGAGGCCATCCGGAAGGTGCACGCGGGGCTGCGCGTGGTCGACCCGGCGCTGGCCGAGAAGTCCCTGCTGGCCGGGCCGAACCCCCTGACCCCGCGGGAGCAGGACGTGCTGCGCGAGGCGTCCCACGGGGCTTCGGCGGGGCAGATCGGGCGGGCCCTGCACCTCTCCGCGGGGACGGTGCGCAACCACCTGTCCTCGGCGATCGGCAAGACCGGAACCGCCAACCGGACCGAGGCGGTGGCCGTCGCCGCGCGCAACGGGTGGCTGTAGCCCTCCGGATCCGGAGACGAGCCCCGCCGGGGCGCTTATGCGTGTCAGACGGAATTGTCATGGTGAGCGCATGGACGCTTCGGTGATGGCTCAGGTGTGGTGGTTGTGGGCGCTGTTCGCCCTCGTGGTGGGTGTGGTGCTGGGGTACGTGCTGGCCCATCAGAAGTCCACGGCGCTGGAGACCGAGCTGGAACAGGCCCAGGAGCAGCGGATTGCCGCGCTGCAGGACGGCGCCTCCGCCCGGGCGGCCGCGGAGCAGCTCGAGCAGCGGGTGGAGTCCCTGGAGGCTCGAGCCGTGCAGGACCAGGACGTCATGCGTGCCCTGGCGCCGCTCAACGAGCAGCTCTCCTCCGTGGGACGCCACGTGAACCAGTTGGAGCGGGACCGCGCCGCGCAGTTCGGCGCCGTGGCCCAGGCGCTGGAGGCCGCTCGCACCACGGACCAGCAGCTGCTTCAGGCCACCGGGTCATTGGAGTCCTCCCTGCGCTCCACCACGGCACGCGGGGCGTGGGGCGAGATGCAGCTGCGCCGCGTGGTGGAGGCCGCCGGGATGATCCGCCACGTGGACTTCACCGAGCAGGCCGTCCGCACCACCGATTCGGGGGTGCAGCGCCCGGACATGGTCATCAACCTCCCGGGTGCACAGTCCGTGGTGGTAGACGCAAAAGCCCCCATGAACTCCTACCTGGATGCCCAGGCCGTCCCCGCGGACGGCTCCCCCGAGAACGGGACTCGTCGGGCCCAGCTACTCGCGGCCCATGCCAAGGCTCTCCGCTCGCACGTGAGCACGCTGGGTTCCAAGAAGTACTGGTCCGCGGAGGAGAGCTCCCCCGAACTCGTGATGTGCTTCGTGCCCGTCGAGTCCGCCCTCGCCGCCGCGCTGGACGCGGACGCCTCCCTGCTGGACTACGCCGCGCAGCAGAACGTGGCCCTGGTGTCACCGGTGTCCCTGCTCGCGTCCCTGAAAGCCGTGGCATTTAGCTGGCGCCAGGCCACCCTCACGGACAACGCGCGAGAGCTGTACCGACTGTCCCGGGAGCTCTACGACCGGATGGGCTCGGTGGGCAAGCACCTGTCCGACATGGGCGGATCACTGCGGCGCTCCGTGGACGGGTACAACAAACTCGTGGGGTCGCTGGAATCACGGGTGCTGCCCTCGGCCCGGAAGATCGCCGAACTGGATCCCACGAGCACGGGAACCGATGCCCTGGACACCAAACCCGTGGACTCGGTCCCCCGGCCGCTGACGGCCACGGAATTCGTGGAGGACTGACGCGGCTCAGCGGGTGGGCTTGGCCCCGCGGCCGCCCAACCGACGGGACGTGTCCCCGTCCTGGGCCAGCTTGGCGCGCAGTTCCTTGGGCAGGGAGAAGAGGATGTCCTCCTGGGCGGTCTCCACTTCCTTCACAGATCTGTAGCCGTACTCGGCGAGCAGGTCCAGGACCTGGCGGACGAGAACCTCGGGAACCGAAGCACCGGAGGTCACGCCGACGGTTGCGACACCCTCGAACCAGGACTCGTCCACCTGATGGGCGAAGTCCACGCGTTCGGCGCGCCGGGCCCCGTACTCGAGGGCCACCTCCTTGAGGCGCACGGAGTTCGACGAGTTAGCCGAGCCCACCACGATCACCAGGTCCGCTTGCGGGGCGATCTCCTTGATCGCCGCCTGGCGGTTGGAGGTCGCGTAGCAGATGTCGTCGCTGGGGGGATCGATCATGTTGGGGAACCGGGCACGCAACCGGTTCACGGTCTCCATGGTCTCGTCCACGCTCAACGTGGTCTGGGACAGCCACACGAGTTTGTCCGGGTCCTGGACCTCGATGCTGTCCACGTCCTCCGGGGAGTTCACGATCTGGATGTGTTCGGGGGCCTCCCCGAACGTGCCCTCGACCTCTTCGTGGCCCACGTGGCCGATGAGCAGGATCTCGTAGTCGCTCTTGGCGAAGCGCACGGCCTCGCGGTGCACCTTGGTCACGAGCGGGCACGTGGCGTCGATGGTGTGGAGGTTGCGGTCGTGGGCGGACTGCACCACGGCCGGAGACACCCCGTGGGCGGAGAACACCAGCAGGGAGCCCTCGGGCACCTCGTCCGTCTCCTCCACGAAGATCGCACCGCGCTCCTCGAGGGTCTGGACCACGTGCTTGTTGTGCACGATCTCCTTGCGCACGTACACCGGGGCACCGTAGTGCTCGAGCGCCTTCTCCACGGCGATCACCGCGCGATCCACGCCCGCGCAGTATCCGCGCGGCGCGGCCAACAGGACCTTGCGCTCTCCGGTGACCGGAGCGGCGTCGGCAATTTCCTGGGGGGTGCGACGAACCCGGGGAACGGTGGGCATGGACAGGTCAACCACAGTGGACATGTCCTTAATGGTAAGTGACCATACGGGAGCGCACCACGGCGCCGATCACACCCACCAGGGCCACGCACGCGGCACCGATCATGCCCGTGACGCTGCGTCCCACGAAGGATTCTCGCAGCAGAGTGATGATCTGTTCCGTGACCAGGTGCGCCACGGGTTCCACACCGGACGCGTCCACCACGGAGCTCGCGGCCCACAGCACCATGGCGAGTAGGACACCGGTAAACAACACACCGGCCAGGCCCACCCCGGCGATCGCGAGCCACCGCCGCGGGCTGACCACCACGGCGAGCACCGCGAGCAACCCCACGAGCCACGGCAGCGCATACCGCCATTGGGCGAGCCACACCAGGGCGTCCAGTACGCGACCGGTCTCGGCACCGGGGACCGTCATGGTCAGATCGTTGCGGGCGATCCCCGGGGAGATCCCGATGACGTCCTCGACCTGGTGATCCACGGCGGCGCCCAACGCGGTGGCGTCCACCACGAGGTGTTCGGGCGCGTCCGCGGAATCGGCGCTCAGGGGTACGTTCGCGTCGTGGGTGTCCTGCAGGACCTGGATCCACGTCCCCTGTTGCTCGGGGGCGGTGAGCCAGGATTGTGCGGCGGTGACCGCCGTTTCCCGGACCCGCTCGATGGCCTGGTCCACGGGTTCGATCCCGACCTCGACGTCGCTCAGGGCGTTGAACGTCGCGCGGTCCAGGACGGTGCGCACGAGTTCGTCCTGGAAGGTCGTCTCGGTAACCACGGCCGCCGCGGTGTCCTGGAACCCCGAGGGCGAGAGCAGATGGTCCTGGATCCAGGTCAGCCCCAGCCACGCGGCGAACCCCGCACCGGCCAGGATCGCGCACAGGGCGGCGCACAGGCTGCGCAGCAGCGCCGCGGGACGGGATGACGGAGATGAGCTCACGACTCCAATGTACGGAGAACCGGCTGTGCGTGTCCCCGTCGGGTGATACTTATGTCCCATGAGTACGTGGCCCCCGAGCGAAGACACCGGCGCACCGGAACGCCCCGCCGAGACGCCCCGGTTGGCACGGGACACCACCCCGGAGAATCCGTGGCCGCTCAGCAAGCTGTCGCACGGGCTGCATGGGTGGATCGAACGCGCACCTGCGGCCTGGGTCGAGGGTCAGGTGATCGAGGTCAACCACCGCGCCCGCGTCTCCTACGTGACGCTGCGCGACCTCCACGACGAGGTCTCGGTCAGCGTCACCATGTTCAAGGCGGAGATGTCCCGGTTGGAGCGCCCCCTCGAACGGGGCTCCCGGGTGATCGTTAACCTCAAGGCGGATCTGTACGTCAAGACCGGGCGGCTGTCCATGATCGGGCGGGACATCCGCCCCGTGGGTCTGGGGGACCTCCTGGAACGCCTCGAACGATTGCGGCGAGCGCTCGCGGAAGAGGGTCTGTTCGATCCCGCCCACAAGAAACCTCTCCCGGTGCTGCCCCACCGGGTCGGGTTGATCACCGGGCGCAATTCCGATGCCGAGAAGGACGTGGTGCGCAACGCCACCAACCGGTGGCCGGGTGTGCAATTCGAGATCCGCGAGGTTCCGGTCCAGGGAGCCGGTTCGGCGCGCGCCGTGGTCCAAGCCCTCGCGGAACTCGACGCCATGGACGCCGTGGACGTGATCGTGATCGCCCGCGGCGGGGGCGCGTTCGAGGACCTGTTGTCGTTCAGCGACGAATCCGTGCTGCGCGCGGTGTTCGCCGCCCACACGCCGGTCGTCAGCGCGATCGGTCACGAGAACGACCAACCGCTGCTGGATTACGTCGCAGACCTGCGCGCCTCCACTCCCACGGATGCGGGCAAACGCATCGTCCCGGACGTGCACGAGGAACGCCTTCGCATTGCCCAGGCGCGCGGAGCCCTGGACCGTGCCGTGGCCACCATGATCGAGCGCGAACACCAGGGGCTCGAGACCATGCGGTCCCGGCCTTCCCTGGCCCAGCCGGACTCCATGATCCTGGTCCGTGAGGAGGACCTGGATCGCTGGCGTTCGCGCGCGTGGTCCGCGGTGAACGCCCAGACCGTGCGAGCGCAGGACACGGTGGCCCAGATGCGCGCCCGCGTGCGTGCTCTGTCCCCGCAGCAGACATTGGAGCGCGGTTACGCGGTTGTGCAGACCCCGGACGGTTCGGTCCTCACCGATGCACGCGACGCCTCCGAGGGGCAGGACCTCACCGTGCGCCTGGCCGCCGGGGAACTCGGGGTGAATGTTACCTCCCGCACCAACCGCCAGCCCGGGGACCACTGAACCCCGCCCTTCGATCTCCTCGACCCCACCGGAAGGACACACCGTGGCACAGCAGAACAGCAGCGAGCAGCCCAGCACCGGACAGGACGATTCCCGCCTCGGCGGCTCGGCCGGAACCCGCCCCGATCTCTCGGACGTGGACGGTCTGAGCTACGAGCAGGCCCGCGAGCAGCTCGTGGAGACCGTGGCCCGGCTCGAAGCCGGGGGCACCACCCTCGAGGAGTCCCTCCACCTGTGGGAACGGGGCGAGGCCCTGGCCACCCGCTGCGAGCAGTGGCTCGACGGCGCCCGCGAACGCCTCGACGCCGCCCGCGCCCGGCGCGAGGAGAACCGGGAGCAGGCGGCGTCGGAGGACTGACGCGCCGTCGGCGGACGGACGCAGTGGAGTCCGGTCACCGGTAAACCGCGGAGCGGCCCGGCCACGTCACCCCGTGGCGGGACGTCGCCCGGACCGTGGTCGGGGTCAGGAACCGGCTACTGGTGGTACCCGGAGAGGAACTCGCCGAGTCGATCCAGTGCGGTGTCCAGCATGTCCACCGCGGGCAGCGTGACCAGACGGAAGTGGTCCGGCTTGCCCCAGTTGAACGCGGTGCCATGGCTGAGCAGGATCTTCTGTTCCTTGAGCAGGTCCAGGGCGAACCGCTCGTCGTCCACGATCCCGAACTTCTCCACGTCCAGCTTGGGGAAGAGGTAGAGCGCACCGCGGGCCTGCTCGCACGTGACGCCGTCGATCTCGTTGAGCTTGCGGTGGGCGATGTCCCGCTGGGCCTTGAGCCGCCCGCCGGGGAGGATGAGGTCGTTGATCGACTGGTATCCACCCAGCGCCGTCTGGATCGCGTGCTGTGCGGGCACGTTGGCGCACATACGCATGTTGGCGAGCAGCTTGATGCCCTCCAGGTAGGACTCCGCGCGCCAGTTCGGTCCGGTGATCGCGAGCCACCCGGAGCGGTAGCCGGCCACCCGGTAGGCCTTGGACAGCCCCGAGAACGTCAGGCACAGCACGTCCTCACCAGTGAGGGACGCGGTGTTGATCATCTCGGCGTCGTCGTAGGTGATCTTCTCGTAGATCTCGTCCGAGAACAGGATGAGCTCGTGTTCCTTGGCCAGGTCCACGATCTTCTGCAGGGTCTCGCGTGAGTAGACCGCACCCGTGGGGTTGTTGGGGTTGATGATCACGATGCCCTTGGTGCGCGAGGTGATCTTGGATTCCATGTCCTCGAGATCCGGGTTCCACCCGTTCTCCTCGTCGCACGTGTAATGCACGGGCGTGCCGCCGGACAGCGCCACCGACGCCGTCCACAGGGGGTAGTCCGGTGAGGGGATGAGGATCTCGTCGCCCGGATTGCACAGTGCCTGCAGGGTCATGGTGATCAGCTCGGAGACACCGTTGCCCAGGTAGACGTCGTCGGTGTCCAGGTTCATGATCCCGCGCGTCTGGTAGTACTGCACCACCGCGGTGCGCGCGGAGTAGATGCCCCGGGAGTCCGAGTAGCCCTGCGCGTTCGGCAGGTTCTTGATCATGTCCACCAGGATGGCGTCCGGTGCCTCGAAGCCGAAGGGTGCGGGGTTGCCGATGTTCAGGCGCAGGATGCGCTGACCCGCGGCCTCCATCTTCTCCGCCTGCTCGAGCACGGGCCCGCGGATGTCGTAGAGGACGTTCTTCAGTTTGTCGGACTGTTTCACCTTAGCCATGGGGTCACCATACTCGGCGCCCCCATCCCGATTCGGTCGGCACGCGGCGGTGCTCCACGGCTCAAGGGCCCACGGCGTCGCTCGCTGCCTCCCGTCGCACGTCAGCACTTCTCGGATCACGTCAGCGCGGCTGCTCGCGTAGGAACGTCGCCGTCTGTTCGGGGCTCATCGCGGGATCGGACCCGCCCGCGAGCCGGGTGATGGTCGTCAGGTCCTCCGACGTGAGATCTGCCGAGACCGCGTTCGCCGAGGCCACCGCCCGGTCGTCCATGCCCTCGGAGCTGAGCACCACCGCGCGCTCCGGGCGGAACAGTCGGTTCGGATCGTCCAGTTCCACAAGCCCGTCGTCGTCGATCGCGGGTTCGGAGGAACGCAGCACCGCGGCCTGCACCTCGTCGCTCAGCAGAGCATTCACGAGCTCACCGGTGGTTGCGAACTCCGGCGCCGCCTTGGGCGCGCAGTCGTAATAGGCCTTCAGCCCGCGCTCTCCCTGGGCGCTGTCCGCGTAGCCTCGGGCCATCCCCACGGCCATCTCGGGGCAGTGCTCCCCGATCGTGTTCAGGCCCTCCAGGTTGAACTGCGCGTTCGTCGCGGCCGTGACCACCACGCGGTCCGTACGTTGCGCGGACGACGAATCGAGCACGGTCAGCCCGCGCGGCAGTGCCCCGGGCAGGGCGCGGTACACGTCGTCGTCGGACGGCCCGGTCTCCCCCGTGATGCCGAGCAACTGCCCGAGCGAGTCCAGCAGCCCGCGCGGGGCGCCCGTGTCCGGGGTGGGGGAACGTGTGGACGAGGGGTTCGCACTCGGTTGCGGCGAGGCAGGCCGCTCGTTCTGCCGCGTGTACACGTACAGATCCCCGGTGAAGTCGGGGACCATGGTCGCGTGGCCGGCCTGCAGGGCGTCCACGATCTGTTCGCGCGTGGTCCCCACGTCCACCACGCTCGCGGTGATCCCGTCCGCGGCCAGCTGCTGTTGATACAGGTGCGCCAGCACGCGGGTCTGCAGGTCCACGCCGGTCGCAATCTTCACGGTGGGCTCCCCCGTGGCGTTCGACGGCGACGCCTGGCTCGCCGTCTCCGTGTCCGGCCCGCCGGTCCCGCCACCCGCGCCGCACGCGTTCAGCAGGAGGGCGCCGCTCGCGAGCGCGGCGACGGCGCGCAGCCGCACCCCGTGACTCACCGGTCCCGGCCGGGCTCGGTGGCCACGTCCTGCTCGGGGATGTCCTCGGGTGGGGTGTCCGGGTCCGCAACGGCGCTCGTGAGCCCGGAGAGTCGCAGGCCCTGGTCCACGAGGTCCAGGCGCTTGAGGGAGTCGATGCGTGCGATCGGGAACCACGCGGCGTCGTCGGACGAACCATTCTGCTCGACCGCCAGGTCACCGCCCGTGACGTGGGCGGTGTACAGGACGCGGCACGCGTGATTGCCACGGGGCTGACCGTCCAGGCGCTGCTCGGGGGTCATCCAGTAGCTGTGCACGCCCACCAGGCCATCCGATTCCACGTGGAAACCGGTCTCCTCGAAGACCTCCCGGATCATGGTCTGCTCCGGCTGCTCCCCCGGTTCCATGCCGCCGCCGGGAAGGGTCCACGCGCCGTCGAACCCCGGGTGGCGGGGGTTCCAGTGCGTCAACAGCACGTGCTCGTCGCGGGTGATCAGGGCATAGGCGCCCACGCGGGAATCGAACGGCTTGCTCATGAGCGCCAGTCTACTGACGCGTTCCGGGTGACCCCTGACAGCGGACCGGTTTCCCCGGGGCGGTGCGGGCACGGCAGGGTGCGGTCGGTGCGACGCGCGGGCGGGGCCCATAATGTCCGGGTGAGCATCGTGGAGAACGCCATTTACCGCAACGGGCGCAGGGTCGAGTCGCCCCGGTCCCTCGAGGAGACGTACGACCTGCTGCAGCGGATGCTGGAGCATCCCGGGGAGCCCTCCGCGTCCGAGAGCGGGGACGCGGTCGTGGCGTGGATCGGGCTGTACCGGCCCGAACCGGACGAGGTCCGCTCGCTCGCCGAGCACTTCCACCTGCACGAGCTCGCCGTCGAGGACACCGTCCAGGCGCACCAGCGCCCCAAGATGGAACGCTACGGCGAGACGCTGTTCACCGTGATCCGCCCGGCGGTCTACCAGGACGCGACCGAGACCGTGGAGATCGGTGAGATCCACATCTTCACCGGACCCCATTTCGTGATCACCATCCGTCACTCCGAGTCCAGCGGCGTGGGGCGGGTTCGTAAGCGGGTCGAGGAGGACCGGGAGCTGTTGTGCTTCGGTCCGGACGGCGTGCTGTACGCGTTGCTGGACCAGATCGTGGACGACTACTTCCCCGTGCTCGACGGTCTCGAGAACGACATCGACGAGATCGAGGACGCCCTGTTCGCCGGGCAGCCGAACGTCTCGCAGCGGATCTACGAGCTCGCCCGGGAGATCAACGACTTCCACCGCGGGGTGGCCCCGCTCAGCCACGTGATGCAGCGTTACTTCACGGGCTTCACCAAGTACGGTACGCACGAGGAACTGCAGCACCGGTTGCGGGACGTGCTGGATCACGTGATCCAGGTCAGCGGGAAGCTCGAATCCATGCGGGCCTCGCTCACCGATGCCATGAGCGTGGATTCCACCCTCACCACGGCGCGGCAGAACGAGGCCGCCATGCAGCAGAACGAACAGATGAAGAAGATCTCCTCGTGGGCGGCGATCCTCTTCGCGCCGTCCATCGTGGGCTCGATCTACGGCATGAACTTCACCCACATGCCCGAGCTCGACTGGCGCCTGGGTTACCCCATGTCCCTGGGCCTCATGCTGCTCGTGGCCGTGGTGCTCTACGCGGTATTCAAGGTCAAGAACTGGTTGTGACGCGCGCAACGCGTCGGTTCGCTGGGGCGCGGACGGGCCGCACGGTGGGACGGTCCGGGGGCGACGTCGGCGGGTGACGTCCGCGGGCGACGTCGTCCGGCGGCCCTCTCGGAGGCCGCTCCCGCTCCGCGTTGAGCGGGCACGCATCCCGGGCCATTACCCTGGCGGGGATGGACAACTGGGAATTCTGGCTCGACAAACCGTTCCGCGTGGTGCTCGTGTTGCTGGGCGCCGTGGTGGTCTCCGCGCTCGTGCGCCTACTGATCCGCAAGATCACCCGGGGGATTGCACGCGGCACCCAATCGCGGATCATCAAGCGCTTCGACCACGGCCAGGCCCGCTGGGTGCAGGACGCGGGGCTGGCATCCGAACGCCAGAGCCTGCGGGCCAGGACCATCGGAGCGGTGCTCTCGTCCGTGTCCACCGTGGCGGTGTGGGCGATCGCGATCCTCATGATCATCTCGGAACTCGGGTACAACATCGGCCCGGTGCTCGCCTCCGCGGGCATCGCGGGCGTGGCGCTGTCCTTCGGTGCGCAGTCCCTGGTCAAGGACTACCTCTCCGGGATCTTCATGGTCGCGGAGGACCAATTGGGCATCGGTGACTCCGTGGATCTCGGTGAGGCCGTGGGCACCGTGGAGAACGTGGGGTTGCGCGTGACCCAGGTCCGGGACGTGAAGGGCACCCTGTGGCACGTGCGCAATGGCGAGATCCTGCGCGTGGGCAATCAGTCCCAGGGCTGGGCCCGCTGTGTTCTGGACATCCCCGTGCCCTACGACACCAACATCGACCTGATCGCGGACATGATCGAACACGAAGCCCGGCTCGTGCGTGACGATCCGGACGTGGGTCCCAGCATCGTCGCGGACCCCGAGGTGTGGGGTGTGGAGAACATCTCGGGTGAGAGCATCACGATCCGGTTGGCCGTCAAAACCGCTCCCCTCGAGCAGTGGGACGTGGCCCGCGTGATGCGGGTGCGGATCAAAAAAATGCTCGACCGGGACGGGCTGCGCATCCCGCTGACCAACCAGGTCACGGTGCGCACGGGGGCCGAGCCCGAGACACAGGGAGAAGCACCCACCACGTCCTTCCCCGTGCCGCGTGTGCCTACGACCGGCAAGCTGCGCACCACCCCGGTGCGCCCCGAACCCGTGGACGTGGACAGCCACACCCCGGACGGCCGCACCCCCAGCCGCGACGAGTCCGGCGAGGGAACCACGTCCGCAGAACGCCGCGGGGACGGCTGAGCGCGGGCCGTCAGCTCCGCTTCCGGCGGACTCCCCCACCCCGGGAGGGCCGCCCGCGTCCCGGCTTCGCCGCACTACGCTTCCCCGCCGATGACGCTGCTCGCCTGTCCCTGTCACGGGCCCCATCCTTGGTGCGGCCGCCGTCTCGCGGCGCTTCCCTGCCACTGGACTCCTTACGGCCACGCACGATCCCCACGAACCGCTGCACCGTGTCCTCGCCCTCGTCATCCAGGCCGCGAGGCCACACGAGGACCACGGGAACGGTGGGGGCGTCCGTGAGCTCTCTAAAGGTCACGTCCTTGCGGGCATGCAGGCGCGCCACGGACATCGGCAGCACCACGGGGCCCACGCCGGCGGCGGCGAGTTCGACGGCCATGGCGGCGTCGTCGATGTCGGCGTGCGCTTGCGGGGTGGACTCCTCGGTGAGCTGCGCCAGGGTGAGGGAGTCGAGGACGGTCAGGAGGTCGTCGGTGCTCAGCACCGCCACCTGCAGCTCGTCGTATAGGTGCACCGCATTGTGGGTGACCCGCAAGTCCTCGAGCGAAGGATCCCCCGGCGCCCAGCCGAGCCGGACGAAGCACGCAGTGACGGCGGCGCCGTGGAGCGCCGAGCGCCATTCCGCGGCCGGGACCAGGACGTCCCGCAGCTCGGGGTGCATCCTGCGCTCGCGCCACCGGCCGAACCACTTGCCGGGCATGACACCGGGGACGTACCCCACGGTGAACGCGCCCGGCTCCGCGGGCTCAGAGGGGGGTGTCGGGGTGTCCGCTGCGGCCATGCTCCCACCCTAAGTGCACCCGTGCGTGCGCCATGTCCGGGCCTGTCCAAGCTGGGCGTGCAGGCCCATCCGAGCGATACGTACGGCTTCGTGGCGCGCGGATGTGCGAAAACCGGCGCGGAGGGCTAGAGTGTTCCCTGTTGTTCGGGGCTTTAGCTCAGTTGGTAGAGCGTTTCGTTCGCAATGAAAAGGTCAGGGGTTCGATTCCCCTAAGCTCCACATTTTTCTCAGATCCCGTGTCCGGAAGGGCACGGGATCTTTGCTGTCCGCGCGCCGCGCTCCCGATCGATGGAGTCGGGAGCGCGGCCGCCGGACCGTCGCGAACATCTGTGCCCCGTGAAGACATGCGATTCGCCAAGGACATGTCTTTTCGGGACACACGTGCATCTCCACCCATTGCCCCCGGCAGAAGGGCCCCATGCCCCAGCACCGCAGCTACACGACGAGCGTCGCCAGCGTGTACCCGCACTACGTGACCAAGGCGGGGAAGAAGAGCCGCACCAAGGACGAGGTGGACCAGATCATCTGCTGGCTCACCGGATACTCCCCCGAGAAGCTGCGGAGCCAGCTCGAAAACGACGTCGATTTCCAGACCTCCTTCACCGACGCCCCTGCCATGGAGAAGATCCTCCGAGGCTGACCCGCCGCGCGCGGATACTGTGAGCCCATGAAGATCCTCGTGACCGGCTTCGAGCCCTTCGGTGGAGAGACGGAGAACGCGAGCGGCGTCGCCGTCGACATGCTCCGCGAGTTCGCGCCGAGCGAC
>NZ_DDIY01000012.1:18367-19499 GCF_002338785.1 Kocuria sp. UBA1838
GAGCGGTGGGCCAGGAACCTGGGGCATGGGCGCATCCCGGACAACAACGGCGAGGTCCGCGACGCCGCTCCCCTCGCCGAGGGTCCCGAGCGCCTCGAGTCCCGCATTGACCCTTCCGCGCTCGCCCATGCCGTCCGGGACGCGGGCATCCCGGCCGAGGTCTCCGACGACGCAGGCGCTTTCCTGTGCAACGCCGTCTTCTGGACCGCGCTGCACCGCACGGATCTGCCCGCCGCGTTCATCCACGTACCCGCGGTCAGGTCGAGAGGATCAGCGGGGATCGGTGCCGAGACCGACCCGGATCACACCCCCGCGGATTCAGCGCTGAGTTTCGATGACCTCGCACACGCGCTGGCGGCCGCTGTCCACGCCGTCGCACTCGAGTCGGGATCGCAGCCGGCCTGAACAGCCCCGGTAGGCCGGATCCACGCCACGGCCCCGAAAGGACCTCAGCATGGTTTCCACATCACGTCCCGCAGCCACCGCGTTCCTTGTGTCCGTCCTTTTCCTTCTGACCTCGTGCAACGGCGGCCGGACGTCCGAGCCGGCCCGAGCGAAACGGTCGCGGCGGCGTCGTCGTTGGGTGAGCCCCGGACCGTGACCGAAAACTTGGACGCGCCGTGGTCCGTTGCCTTCCACGGGGGCACTCCCCTGGTCAGCGAGCGCGACTCAGCCAGGATTCTGGAGCTCGACGACGCCGGGCAGGCTCGCGGGGTGGGCGTCGTTCCCGGCGGCCAGGGCGACACATCGTCCCACGCTTTCCCGCATGCGGTGTGCAGCGATATCATCGCTCTATGGCGATTGAAGTAAGTGAGCTCCCCACGTTGAATGCACGAGCCACCGCGGCGTACGCGCACCTGTTCCAGGCGCTGAGTGAACCGACCCGGCTGGCCGTGGTGCAGCACCTGGCCTCGGGGGAACACCGGGTCCGGGACCTCGTGGAGCACATGGGCCTGGCCCAGTCCACGGTGAGCAAGCACCTGAGCTTCCTCGTGGAGTGCCACCTGATCCAGGCACGGCCGGAGGGGCGCGCCACGTGGTACTCGCTCACCCGCCCCCATGAACTCGCGGCCCTGATCGCAGCCGCGGAACGCATCCTGCACGCCACCGGCACCGACGCGGTGCTGTGCGC
>NZ_DDIY01000012.1:19739-43831 GCF_002338785.1 Kocuria sp. UBA1838
GGGGCCACGGGACACCCGGGGCGACTGCGGGTGGCCTTCGGGTTGACCGCGGGGATGGTCGTGGCCCAGGCGGCGGGGGCGGTAATCACGGGGAGCTTGGCCCTGCTGACCGACACCGTCCACGCCTTGACGGATGCGATCGGGCTGCTCGTAGCGCTCGTCGCGGCGCACCTGATGACGCGCCCGGCCAATTCCAAGCACACGTGGGGGTTCCGGCGCGTGGAGGTGATCGCGGCCCTCGGCCAGGCCACCCTCCTGCTGGGCGTGGGGATCTTCGCCGCTGTGGAGGGTGTCCGGCGGCTCGTGGAACCGCGCGAGGTACCGCCCACGGAGCTGTTGGTCTTCGGCGCCGTGGGGTTGGCGTGCAACGTGGTGGCCATCCTGGTGCTGTCCTCGAGTCGGGAGAGCAACTTCAACATGCGTGCCGCGTTCCTGGAGGTCGTCAACGACGCCCTGGGCTCGCTGGGCGTCATCGTGGCCGCCGTGGTGATCGCGACCACCGGGTTCCAGCGCGCGGACACCGTGGCGGCACTGTTCATCGCCGCGCTCATCCTCCCCCGCGCCGTGCGGATCATGCGCGAGACCGCAGCGGTGCTCATGGAGTTCACGCCGCGCGGCCTGGATCTGGACCTGTTCCGCGAGCACATCATGGCCCTGCACCACGTGGTGGACGTGCACGACGTTCACGCCTCCACGGTCGCCACGGGCCTTCCCACCATCAGCGCGCACGTGGTCGTGGAGGACGAGTGCTTCCGGGATGGGCATGCGGCAGACTTGCTCCGGGACGTGAAGACGTGTGTCGCGGAACACTTCGACGTGTCGGTACACCACTCCACGTTCCAGATCGAAACGGCGGACATTCGCGATTCGGAATCCCACGAGGTTTTGCACGCCTGACTCCGCCGCAACGCCCACACCCCGGGAGGACACCATGAAGGAACCCACCAGCACGCTGTTCACGGACGTCGTCGTCTTCGACGGCACGGACTTCCACTCCGGGACCAGGGACGTCCTGGTGCGCGAAGGACGCATCGAGCGGCTGGCCTCGCACGGTGAGATCCAGGCCTCGCAGGACACACGCACGGTGAACGGTTCGGGACACACGCTCACCCCGGGGTTCATCGACTGCCACGTACACCTGACCGTGAGCAACGCGGGGTCCCTCGCGGGTTTCGCGGAACCGTTCTCCACGCAGTTCTACCGCTCGGTGGACAACATGCGCCGCACGCTCGACGCCGGTGTGACCACCGTGCGCGATGCCGGCGGTGCGGACGCCGGCCTCAAGCATTCCCTGGCCACCGGGCTGGTCCGCGGACCACGCGTGAAACTCTCGGTGAGCACCATGTCCCAGACCGGGGGCCATGGGGACAGCTGGTTGCTCTCAGGTGCGTGCTCACCCATGCTCGCGCCGCACACCGGCCGCCCCGACGGCGTGGCCGACGGTCCCGACGGCGTGCGGCGCAAGGCCCGCGAGATCCTGCGGGCCGGTGCAGACCAGATCAAGATCTGCTCCACGGGCGGTGTGTTGTCCCCCGACGACGATCCGCAGCACTCGCAGTTCGGCCCGGACGAGATCGAGGTCATCGTGGCCGAGGCCCGCGCACAGGGTGCCTACGTGATGTCCCACGCGCAGGGTGCCCCCGGGATCAAGAACGCCCTGCGCGCCGGAGCACGATCCGTGGAACACGGGATCTTCCTGGACGACGAGGCCATCGAGCTGCTCCTGGAGAACGACGCCTTCCTGGTCCCCACGCTGCAGGCCCCGCTCGCGGTGATCACGGCCCACGAGGCGGGCGTGCCCATGCCCCCGGGCGTGGTCGAGAAGGCCCGCCGCGTGGCGCAAGCCCACAGCGCGTCCGTGGCCAAGGCCCACGACGCTGGCGTGAAGATCGCCATGGGCACGGATGCGGGCGTGGGCGCCCACGGCGAGAACCTCGAGGAGATCGAGCTCATGGCGGCCAACGGGATGTCCACGGCTCACGCGTTGCGTGCCGCGACATCCACGGCCGCGCAGCTCATCGAGGAACCGTGCCTGGGCAACCTCGAGCGTGGCGCCACGGCGGATCTGGTCCTACTCCAGGGTGATCTCCACCGCGAGGGCGTCACGCAACTGCGCGGCCGGGTCCGCGGGGTGTGGCAGGCCGGGGAACGGGTGCGCTGAGCGGGGCGCACCGCCCCGGCCCCCGGCAGGAACATCAGGCGCGCGCCAGACGCTCCCACGCGAGTTCGGCGAGGGCCGCGGCCTGGGCGCTGCTCCGCCGGGTCCCTCCTCGCCGGGCTGGACCATGAACACGACGTGGCCCGCCAGGTCGTCCCGGCGAGCGCTCAGCAGTGTGGCCGCGCCCACGAGACCAGCGGTGTGCAGGTCGGGCCGCAGTGATGTCGCGTCGTCCAGGAACGTCACGCGACCTCCTCGGTCCGGACGAGCGGTTTCAGTCCCCGTCCGCGGGCATCCCCGTGAGTTCCGGCCCCGGCGCGAGCCGGACCGGGCCACGGGCTGTGGTGATGTCCACCGTCTCACCTTTTTGCTGCACCGTGATCTCCCCCACGTCCGCCAGTTCCCGGGCCACCGCCCGCACCCCGGGCATGTCGTCCCGCCATTCGTCCCCGCCCAGGGTCCGGGCGACGTCGGACGGGCAGATCGTCGTGCCCGCTCGGTGCCGCAGCAACGCACGGATCGTGGCCGCACGCCGTTCCCGCAGCCCGGACTCCGAGGGGGTCTCCCACCACGGGTCACCTCGCTCCCCCAGCGCGACCTTCGCGTCCTGGACCCGCTCGCGCGCGTGTTCGTCCTTGGACTTCACGGCTCTCCGGGCGCTCATGAGTTCGCGGACGAGTTCCTCCCGGAACTTCTCAGGGATGCACGGGTCCGTGGCGCGCCATGTGCGCCCGTTGACCACGATGTGGTGCCCGTCCGCAGTGCGTTCGGGGCCCGACGACGCCGCGGTCGCCGCGTCGTTCTTTTCCGGGCTCATCGGCGCAGCCCCCCATCCAGTCCCAGGCGGGAGATGAGTAGTTCGTGGCGCGCCAGACCGGCCGTGACCACGGAAGGGTTCCGGGCGTACCAGCGCAGGTGTTCGGCCGCGATGTCCTGTTCCGGGATGTGTTCCCCGTGGATGATCCAGTCGTCGTGCGGACCCCCGATCAAGTCGTCGGGATCGTGACCGAGGGCTTCGAGCGTGCTCGCGTAGATCGGTGCGCGGATCCCACCCAGCAGTACCCGCCCGGGATCGGGGACGGTCGCGCTGAGGCCGGCCTCCGCCAGGATCGCCGCAGCGACCTCCGTGAGCACCCCGTTACCCGGGTGATTGATCACGTGCACGGCATTGGGGCCGGCGGCATCCAGGATCGAGGCGGCATCGAGGGCACGGTGCACGTCCTGCCGCACCCGCAGCTGTCGCAGCGACTCTTCCCGTGCCGCCCACACTGCCTCCGGGGTCGGGCGGGTCAGCTCCACCGTGGACTCACCCCGGGCCGCGGCGGTCAGCACCCGCAGGTCGTGGTACGGGGCCACGGGAGGGTCCCCCACGCCTGGGGCCCGCACGATCGCGAGCGTGGGCATGAGGGCGGTCCAGCGCATCACCGGGATGCGCACGATCCGGGCGTCGGCGGCCAAGCGCGGGAGGACGTCGTTGTTACCCAGGGGCAGGCTGCGGTATCCGGCCACGACCGGCTGGGTCACGAACAGGGCGAGCCGCGGCAACAGGGCGTGCAGGTGGGGCAGGTCCTGCTCGGTCAACTCGTGCACGGGTGGCAGGCGCACGCCGTACCACCCACCGGCCAGTGCGCCGTGGAGCAGCACGCGCAGGGACTCGGCCTGACAGTTGCCGTACACCGCGAACAGCGGGACATCGGGCAACTCGTTGAGCCCGTAGAAGTCCCCGTAGTGCACCCGGCGGCCCGCGATGTGTGCGTCGATCGTCGGTTCAGTGGTCATGTCCCACCCTGTCCTCGAGTCGTCGTGCGGTGTCCGCGGCGTGGACCGGGACCTGCGGATCGTCCGGGTCCACGTCCACCGGATTCGATTCTGCCCGGTTCACGGCACGCACGGAACGCACCGTGAGCAGCCCCGGCACATGAGTCTCCCCGCGCTCGCTCCACCGACGCAGGGGCACGTCCAGTGAGAGGGGCGCGTGGACATCGGCGAGGACCACGGCCCGGTCGAGCACGTTCTGCGGTGGGGCACCGATCCGGATCCGGGGGTCCTCGGCGAGCGCGTCCGGGACCTCCGCGCGGTCCACGAACCACACCCCGGCATCCGTGTCGCGCAGGACGTGGGCGGCGGTGAGGTAGGCCTCGGCGGCGTCGTCGTGCCCGTGCACTTGCACGACCGCCCACGGTTGGCCGAACGCGACACCCGACCCGCGCGTGCTGCGCAGTGGGATCCGCCGGGCGAGGGCGAGAGTTTCGGCGTCCTTGACCGCGCGCGTGGCACTGCGGCCGGCGAGGTCGGGACCGTCGTGCCACGCCCCGGCCCCCGGTACGTGGGTGAAGCGCGCCCCCGCTTGCCAGCAGCGGTACGCCAGGTCCCAGTCCTCGCCGCCGTAGCCCACGAGGGTCTCGTCGAAGCCACCGCAGCGCTCGAAAAGTGCGCGGTCCATCGCGAGCAGCGCGCTGATCACGAGCCGGAAGTCCTCGGTCCCCGCGTCCGCCAGATCCGCCGTGCGGGCGTAGCCGTCCGCGAGCCACACGGGATCCTGCAGCCGACGTGCGCCGGGGACGTCCTCGCCCGCGACCCAGCGCAGCACGGCGGGCACGTCGAGGCCGTCGAGCGCCGCGTGATGGCGAGCGCCCACCGCGAGCGCGCCGTGACCGTCATCCGCACGGGTGAGCCCGGTGAGCATCGCGGAGACGAACCCCGGCTCGGGGATCATGTCCCCGTCCAGGAACACGAGCACATCACCCCGCGCAGTGCGCGCCCCGAGATTGCGCGCCGCCCCCGCGCGGAAGCCCCGGTCCTCCTGGCGCACCATGGTGCATGTGAACGGGACGGGCGGGATCGTGGGGGCCTCAGCGGAGCCGTCGTCGGCGACCACAACCTCCACCTCTTCTACCGGGTGGTCCTGCTGCGCCAATGCGGCGAGCAGACGGTCCAGGCCGCGCTGGTTCTCGAAATACGGGACAATGACGCTCATCGACGGCGCGCTCACAGCGCACCTCGCCGAGGTGTGAGTCGATCCCCTGTGATCCGCTCCCATTGCATTGCGGCGGCAGCAGCCGTGCCGGGGACCTGAGTCGCATCCCACGCGGCGGGATCGATCCACGTGGCGGCGGGATCCTCGAGTGCGCGAGCAAGCGCCGTCGGGAGGTCATCGGTGAGCGTAAGCGCCCATGGGGCCCGCGCCGCGAGTTCCTCGAAGAACGGGTGGGGCGTCACGAGGGGTTTGCGTCCGCTCGCGATCCACCGGCCCACCGATCCGGAGGCCGACACGTGGGACGGTGCGACCACCGGGACCGTGACCTCTCGCGCGGCGCGGGTCAGGGCGGCGTCGGGCAGGAATCCCGTGGCGCTGAACGAGTGCCCGAGCGCGCGGGCCGCGGCGTTCAGGGCCGGGACGAGGTCGTCGTGACCGTCCGAGGGGCGGCCCAGTGCCACGACGTCAACCGGGGTGCGCACACCTTCGAGGGCCGCGATTACACGGTCGTGGCCCTTGCCCGGATACAGGAAGCCGAGCATCGCCACGCTCGGAGTGCCGTTCGCCGGATGACGTCGCGCGGCCGCCCACTCCCCCGGCTCCGGCGGATCGATGGGCAGCGGGTCCACGAAAACGGCGGTGACATCGGCTGCGACGAACCGCTCGAGCTGGCGACGTTCCGAGTCGCTGCTCACGATAATGGTGCGCGCGAGTTCCGTGACGAGCTCGTAGGCCGCACGCCGTGCCCCGAAGGCGTAGCCGTCCGACGGCTGGGGAATGTCGTGCAGGGTCACCGAGACGGGCCGGACCCGAGCCAACCGGGCGATCGTGTCCGCGGCGGCCGTGGCGGAATCGCCGAACACGCGGTCGGTGAAGTGCAGGTGCACGGGGGCGTCGTCGCGGAGCAGGTCGGGCAGGAGTTCGTCGACCGTGCCGGACACCGATCGGGCTTCCGGGGTGTGCCGCGCGAGTGCCTCGGCATGCATGCGGACACCGTGCTGGGCCGGGCCCACACAGGCGAGGAGGGGAACTGTCACCGCCCCACTGTATCGACCCGGCCATCCATCCGGCCCCAACATCTGTGTCCCGGAACAACACGTGGATTCGAGAATCCGTGCATTTTCGGGCCCCAGGTGTTGTGCAGTCCGGCTGCCGCGGCGGCCAGGAGCGGGCGGGTGGGTGGGTACCGGGTGCGTCCGAGAGGGCCCGGGGGGGCATCGCATGCGTCTTAAAGGACCCGGGTTGGCTGCCGGTCACACCCCGCACGTCGTGGCGGAACTCACTTCACCCGTGCACTCGTTGCACTTGTGCAAATTTGCACTCGTGCATAGGATTTTCGTCGTGCCTGAATCCCATCTCTCCCTGCGTGAACGCCACCGTGTTCGCACCCTCGCGGAGATCCATCGCGCCGCGCTGGAGCTCGCGACGTCGGGGAATTACGCCGACACCGCCGTGGAAGCCATTGCCGAACGTGCCGGGGTCTCCCGCAGGACGTTCTTCAACTACTACTCGTCCAAGGAGGACGCGATGCTGGGGCTCACCCCGCCGCGACTGTCCGAGGCCGCTCGCGAGCGCTATACGGATCCTGACGCCGGGGACGAGTTCGCTCGCACCGTGCGCCTGTTCGTAGACGTCCTCCGGGACGCCACAGGCCCCCCGGAGCTCGCCACGCGCCGTCGTGAACTGATGTGCGCCCACCCCGAACTCAAACGGCGCATCGGGATGCACATCACCGCGGTGGAGAACCTCGTGGTCTCCACCGTCACCGAACACTCCGCGCGCGACACCCCTCCCCGCTCGGAGGAGACGACCCACGCGTTCGTCCTGCTGGCCGGCTCGGTCATCAAGTTCGTGTTCCGTACCAACACGCATCTGGCCACCACACCCGACGACGCCGCCATCCAGCGCGCGCTCGACCACGCCATCGGCGTCTTCCGCACCGCTCTCAAGGAGATCTCATGACCGCCACCGCCACCCGGGCTGTATCCAGCCCTCCTGTGGACGAGAAACCACCCCACCTCGGACTGCTGTTCGCGAGCCTCATGGTCGTCATGCTGCTCGCGTCCCTCAGCCAGACCATCCTCTCCACCGCCCTGCCCACCATCGTGGGGGACCTCGGCGGTGTGGACCACATGAGCTGGGTCATCACCGGCTTCATCCTGGCTTCCACCGTGATGATGCCGGTCTACGGCCGCATCTCCGATCTCCTCGGCCGCAAGCCCGTGCTGATCGCGGCCATCGTGCTGTTCATCGCGGGCTCCGCCCTGGGTGCGGCGGCCGGGACCATGAGCTGGCTCATCACCGCCCGCGTGGTGCAGGGCCTGGGCGGCGGTGGTCTGATGATCCTCGCCCAGACCTCCATCGCGGACGTGGTCCCCGCCCGTGAGCGCGGCAAGTACATGGGCGTGATGGGCGCCGTGTTCGCCGTGTCCTCGGTGGCCGGGCCGCTGCTGGGCGGCTGGATCACGGAGGGTCCCGGCTGGCGCTGGGCGTTCTCCTTCAACATCCCGCTCGGCATCCTGGCCATCATCGCGGTGGCCGTGTTCCTCAAGCTGCCCCGGCGGCCCCGCGAGGAGCGCGAACGCATCGACTATTTGGGCATGATCCTGCTGGCCGGTGCCACCACGTGCCTGATCCTGGTGTGCACGTGGGGCGGGACCCAGTACGACTGGAACTCCCCGCAGATCCTGCTGCTGTGCGCCACCACCCTGGCCGGGGCCATCGCCTTCGTGATCGCCGAGACCCGCGCGAGCAGCCCCGTGATCCCCCTGTCCCTGTTCAAGGACCGCAACTTCACCCTGACCACCGTGTCCGGGCTCGCGGTGGGCGTGGCCATGTTCGGCGCGATCGGCTACATGCCCACCTACATCCAGATGGTCAAGGGCGTGGACGCCACCCAGGCCGGTCTGCTCATGACCCCCATGATGGCGTCCCTGCTGATCACCTCGATCGTCTCGGGCCAGATCGTCTCCCGCACGGGCCGGTACAAGCTGTTCCCCCTGGTGGGCATGGTGATCATGGGCATCGGCCTGTGGCTGCTGTCCACCCTGGAGGTCTCGGACTCCACCGTGCGGATGTGCGTGTTCCTCGCCGTGTTCGGCGCGGGCATCGGGCTGAGCATGCAGATCCTGGTGCTCATCGTGCAGAACTCGGTGCCCAACCGGATCGTGGGCACCGCCACCGCCTCCAGCAACTTCTTCCGCCAGGTGGGAGCCACCGTGGGCTCCGCCGTGGTGGGCTCGCTGTTCATCTCCCGGCTGAAGGACCTGCTGGAGGAGAACCTGCCCAAGATCCCGGGCAAGTCCTCCGGGGCGATGGACGCCAACTCCTTCACCCCGCAGAGCGTGCACGGGCTGCCGGCCATGTTCCGCGACCCGGTGATCCAGTCCTACAACGACGCCCTGCTGCCCATCTTCCTGTTCATGATCCCGCTCGCGGTGCTCGCGTTCGTGCTGCTGCTGTTCGTGGAGGAGAAGCCCCTGGCCACCCGCGTGGACCTGAGCACGGGCGAGATCTCCACGGTCGAGGCCACCGCCACCGAGGCGCAGGCGGCAGTGGGCGCCTCGGACCGCCCCGCAGAATCCCCTCGTCAGCCGGGGACCGTGACGGACAGTGCCGCCTTTGAGTCCCCACGAACCCGGGAGACCTCGCAGGCGTCGGCAGCCACGCAGACCGCGGCCCGCCCGCCGCGCAGAGGCCGACGCGGTGGCCGCCCGGCGCCGCGCCACCGGGCCTGAAAGAGCGCTCCGGGATCCGAGTGATGCACGCCGTTCGCACCCCGGGACCAGCCGCTCCGCGTTGACCGGGCGGGCGCTGAGGCGAGACGGCCCCGCCACGAATGCAGTGCCCGACATCACGGGCCCGCAACCGCGCGACAGCACCGCCCCGCCCCTGGGATCCACCCCAGGGGCGGGGCGGTGCTCGTCAGTCCTCCGACGGCAGTACCTCGCACAGGTCCTCCACCAGATCCTCGAGGATCTCCGGCGCCTCGAGCATCCCGTCCCGCAGGTTGGACAACTCCATCCCGTGCAGCAGACCCACCGCGTAGCGGTCCTTGCCCGTGCGCTGGAAGGACCGGCTGGCCCGGGCCAACCACTCCTCCATGACGGCGGCGTCCGTGATCACGCCCAGATCGTCCTGGTAGTCCTTGGCCACCGCGGCCGCACGGACCCGCTTCTTGCCCGCCGTGGCGTGGGCGTGCCCCAGTGCCTCGGACACGTACCGCGCGGACTTGGCGGCCTTGCGGGTCTCGTGGACCACGTCGAACGCCGCGGCGGTCTGCATTGCGTCCAGACCCGGGAGGGTGATGCGTCGACCCACTTCGGCAGCCATGTCGCTGACGTCGGTCGCGACATCGGCGTCCGGGACCTTGGCGTTGGCGGAGACGAGCACACGGTTCAACGCGGCACCCAGTACGGTCTTGGCGAAGTCCTTGGCCGAAAGTTGCGCCGCGTCCTCGGTGATGTCCTGGCCCGCCGCGAGCGCTCGCAGGTCCCGCACGAGTTGCAGGTAGGCGGCACCGTCGAGTTCCCGGCGCACGGTGCGGCCCGCCACCACGCCGAGCTGGTCGGCCGCGGCACGCAGTTCCTGCTTGGCCTGTTCCGTCACCACGCCGGAGGGCTGGGCCTCGAGCAACACGTCGAGTCGCTGCCGGGCGACCTCTTGATCGCGGGCATCACCCAGGACCCTGGCAACACCCTTGAGGCGCTGTTCAAGATCCGCGACGACGTCCTCGGTCACGAACCCACGCGCGGCCTGCAGTACGGCCCGCAACGCCCGTGAGCGCACCCGCAACTGGTGCACCGAGTCCGGGGCGTCGATCCGCACGGCGAAGTCCCACCGCTGCAGCTCCCCGGTCAGGCGGGCGATCATCGCCGCGAGAACGTCCGCTCCGGTCGGCTCGGCCTCCGTTTCGGGCTCCGGCTCCGCAGCAGCGGGGGCCTGCGAGTCCTTGTCCGAGGACTTCCCCGATTTCTTCTCGGTCTTTTTCTTCGACTTCTTCCCGGACTTCTCCGCCTTGGCCTTCTTGCCCGACTTCTTCTCGGAGCCCTTCACACCGTCGGCTCCGTCCGCGCCCTCGGCCCCGTCCGAGGACGCAGCATCGACGGCACCGGAACCTGCGCGCTCCGGGAGGGCGGCGTCGTCGGAGGCACCGGCCTCTGCGGCGTGCTCCGGGGCGACGACCCGCACCGAGTCGCCACCGTCCTGGCCCAGGGCGCGGGCGATCTTCGCGACCGACGAGGACGGCGCCGCCCCCGCCGCGTACAGCACGGACTCCACGGCCTCGAACACCGTGCGCGCCTGCTTCTGGGTGAGGTCGTCGCGCGTGAGCTCGACCTCGCACTCGGACCATTCCCGCGTGACCCGGCCGCGCTCGTCGCGCGCGCTGACCGCGTCCAGGCACAGCTCCGCGTACTGACCGTCCTCCCCGAGCACCGGGTACACCGTGCGGTGGGTGTTGATGGTCGCGACCGGGGTGAGCTCCTCGCCCAGGGTCAGGCCGGTGAGGACCCTGCGCAGCGCGGCGGGGATCCGCTGCGCCGAGGTCTTCAGCGGCTCGTAATGCAGTTCCCCGCGCACCTGCCCAGCCTGGTACTTGACGTGCCAGCCGTCGTCGCTGCCGCCCGTACGACGCCGCACGGCCACCTTCGCGTGCGCGAGCGCGAGATCGGCGGTGTCGTAGTACGTGGCGCTCATCTCGTGCTCCACGGGATCACCCACGGTGAAGTTCTTGAGCTTGTGCAGCTTGAGCCTGGGGGTGCGCTGCCCCGCGACATCGTACTTGCGTTCGATCTCGACCTGTTGGGTGACCATGGTGCTCCCTGTGTGGAACGCGCCGCGGCCCTGGTCGGGTGCCGCGGCGCGTTGCTGTCAACGAATGTTCTGCAGAGCTCTCAGGCCCGACGTCGCTTCAACACGTCGTCGAGGTTCAGCGCCGCAGGCTCCTGCTCACCGGCGCGCACGGCTTCCTTGAGGGACGTTGAACGGGCTGCCGGGCGCTCGGGCACGCGGAGGGGTTCCGGCTCGCTGCGCTCGACCACGGGCGCTTGCGTGTAGAGCGGCTTGGGCACCGGGACCGGCTGCCACGTGGTGGCGCTCGACGCGGCCGGTGCCGCACTGCGGGCGACCTTGAGGGCCTCGGCGCGCAACTCGGCGACGGTGTAGACGGGTTCCGCGGGACGTTCGGCGGTTCCGGTGGCGGGCTGTTCACCGTCCACGGGCAGATCCAGGGACGCGTGCAGCTCGCGGTCGTGCTGAGCGGCTTCCTGGCGGTCCTCGTCCTCGTTGTCGAAGATCGCGTACTGCACGGGGGCGACGTCCGCGGTGACGGGACGGGCGGCGGCGCGCTGTTCACGGTCGGTGACGGCGAGGTAGCGCAGACCGGCCACGCACCCGGCGCCCAGCAGGAACAGGACCACTGGTACGGCCCAGGACACGGCGGTCAGCGGTGCGGCGAGAGCGCTCACCACGGCGGCCAGGAGCAGCAACACCCCGGTGAGGAAGATGATGGTGCGGTCCCACTTGATCCGCAGCCCCGCCAGGGAACCGCGCTGGACTGTGGTCGCGCCCGGCGCGGGTGCCGTTGTCTCCATGGCTTTCGTCTCCCGTTCGTGGACGTGTGATGAGGCTACTGTGTGCACTGTAGTGGACTCCGCGCCCACGCGCTCCTGCCTGTGGATCACGGCACCGGTCTGCAGATCTGGGGCCTCCACCTGGGCACGAACAGGAGCGTTCGTGCGCCGAGCCACGCGCGGTGCGAACCGCACGACGCACAGCACGATGATAATGGCCAATACGGCCGAACTGCTCACCCACGACAATCCCACCGTCTCAGCGTAGGACACCGCGCCGTGATCCCCCGGAACGCAAACGCGTGTTGCTCACATCAATGTAATTCGATGCAGTTATGACGCCGTCCGGAGCCTTTTCACAAGGCTGTCAGCGAGACGCGCGCCGGACGGTGATCCCCCGGTCCTCGCCCGTGAACCGACGAACGAGCCCCTCCGGGACCTCCTCCGCGGTGAGCGCAAAGCTTCGGTGGTCCGCCCAGTCACCCGCGATGTGCAGGAACCGCGGGCGCAGCCCCTCGTCCCGGAAACCCAGCTTCTCCACGACCCGCAGTGATTTGGCATTCTCCGGGCGGATGTTGATCTCCATCCGGTGCAACCGCAGGTGCTCGAAGCAGTAGTCGGTGGCCATGGCCACCGCCATGGGGGCGATCCCGCGCCCGGCTTGCGCGCCGTCCACCCAGTAGCCCAACGTCGCGGAGCGGAACGACCCCAGGGTGATGCCCGAGACGGTCAGTTGCCCCACGAGTTCGTGGCGCCGGGTCCCGGGGTCCTGCTCGGTGATCAGCCACGGCAGGGTCTGCCCTTCCCGCGCCTGCTTGGTCATGGAGCGCACGAAACCACGAAACGACGGCGCCGCGCCGTCCGCCTCGGGGTTGCTCGCTTCCCATGGTTCGAGCCACTGCCTATTGCGGTAGCGCACCCGGTCCCATTCACCGCGGTCACTCATGGCCAGTGGGCGCAGCACGAGCTGCGCCCACTGAAGGGTGACCGGCCATTCTGCAGCCGTGTTCACGAAGGTGGGGACCTCAGCCTTCGAGGTCGCGGGCGTAGTCCTTGATCCAGGCGCGCAGGCCCGGACCGAGGTCCTCGCGTTCGCACGCGAGCTCGATGTTCGCCTTGAGGTAGGACAGCTTGTCCCCGGTGTCGAAGCGGCGGCCCTTGAAGACCACGCCGTACATGCCGTGGGCAGCATCCCCGCGGTCCGCGATGGTCTGCATGGCATCCGTGAGCTGGATCTCGTCACCGCGGCCGGGGGCCGTGTTCTCAAGGATCTCGAAGATCTCCGGGTGCAGCACGTAGCGGCCGATGATCGCGAGGTTGGACGGGGCGTCCTCCGGCGCGGGCTTCTCCACGAGGCCGTTGACCTGGACGTAGTCCTCCCCCTCGACGGCGGTGACGTCCGCGCAGCCGTACGCGCTGATGTTCTCGCGGGGCACCTCCATGAGGGCCACCACGGAACCGCCGGTGCGCTCCTGCACGCGGATCATCCGGGCGAGCAGGTCTTCCTTCTCGTCGATCAGGTCGTCGCCCAGCAGCACCGCGAACGGGTCGTCGCCCACGTGGGTCTGGGCACGCAACACCGCGTGTCCCAGCCCCTTGGGGTCCTGTTGCCGCAGGTAGTGGATCTCGCCCAGGTCCGACGCGTGCTCGACCTCGGCCAACAGGGCCTTCTTACCGGACGCATCCAGTTGCGCCTCGAGCGCGGGGACGCGGTCGAAGTGGTCCTCGAGGGCGCGCTTGGAGCGGCCGGTGATCATGAGGACGTCGTCCAGGCCGGCGTCCACGGCTTCCTGCACCACGTACTGGATGGCCGGGCGGTCCACCACGGGCAGCATTTCCTTGGGCATGGCCTTGGTGGCGGGCAGGAATCGGGTGCCCAACCCCGCGGCGGGGATGACGGCCTTGTGTACGCGCTTGGTCTCTTCACGACTCATGGGATCAGGGTAAACGACCGCACACGGGCGCCCGCGTTCCAACGCCCGTGTGATACCGGAAATGCGAGAATTCTCGGGAAATGTACTCCCAACGGTGAACAGGGAAGGACGGTCGACGACGCATGGACCCCACGGCATCCCCCGCGGACGCATCCCCGGTCCCCGAGGATAAGGCGCGATTGCGCGCACGGATCCTGGCGCGGCGGCGTCGTCGTGGGGCGGCCGCACGGCACCGGGCGGAGACGGGGTTCGCGGAGCACCTGGCGCGCGTCCTCGCCGGGACCGGGACGGGTGACCTGGCTGCGTTCCTGCCGCTGCCGGACGAGCCGCCCCTGCTGTCCGCGCTCACGCAGGCGCATCACCGCGGCCACCGGGTCTGGTTGCCCGTGGTGGAACCCCTGCGGCAGTTGAGCTGGGTGCAGTGGCATCCGGATGCCCCTCTGGTCCAGGGGGCGTTGCCCGGGCTGCTCGAACCCGCCGGGTTACGGCACGGGGCGGAGGTGTTCACGGCGGTGCGGGTGTTGCTCGTGCCGGTGGTCGCGGTGGACGAGGCCGGTGTGCGGCTGGGCTTCGGGGGCGGGTACTACGACCGGTTCCTGCCGCGCGTTACGGGGATCCAGCACCGGCTGGAGGCCATGGCCTGTTGCTACGCGGACGAGGTGCTGCCGGCGGGGACCGTCCCCCGCGAAGCGCACGATGCCGTGCTCGGCAGCGTCCTCACGGAACGCGGCGTCGTGCCCCTGGGGCCCTCCGGGCAGTGATCGCAGCCGTGGACGGGCGAGTAGGATGTGAGGTCGGTAAACCACCCTCACCCCTCGAAGGAACACCCGTGCCCGTTTACGCCTATGCCTGCAAAGATTGCGGCCATGCTTTCGACATCCGCCAGTCCTTCTCCGACGACGCCCTGACGGTGTGCCCGGAATGCGGCGGCCGGTTGCGGAAGAAGTTCAACTCGGTGGGCGTGGTGTTCAAGGGTTCCGGTTTCTACCGCAACGACTCGCGCTCGGACTCCTCCTCGAGCGGGAGTTCCTCCGGCCCCTCGGGATCGGCGGATGCCACCGCGACCCCGGCCGCGGACAAGGGCGCAGGCAAGGACTCCGGCACCGCTGCGTCCGCCACCTCCGGCAGCGGCACGAGCTCATCCTCCGCCTCGACCGCGAGCGGGTCGACCTCCGCGTCCTGAGTCGACGTCGCTCCCACGGTCACTTCCGCCGAGCCCGCTGCTGACCGGACCAGCGCGGCGTCCCTGCACGACGGGACCCGGGTCGACAGACCGGCGCATGCCTGACTCTCGCCGCGGCGAGCGCACTGCACGGGTGAGTGTTCGGCGCTGAGCCCACCCCCGGTCTCCACCGATCCACCACGCCGCTCCGGGACGACGACGCCGCCCGCCTAGCGTCCGGGTATGCGCTCCCGATCCCGTCCGCACTATCCGCTGGCTTTGCGCGTCCGCACCGCGGTGCGGCGCCGCCACCGCCTCGTGGCCGCCGCGCTGTGTGCCCTGGCCCTGACGCTCGTGATCCTGCGACTCGCCCCGCCGAGCGCGCAGACCACACCCGTGGTCACGGCGGCCCGGGAGATCCCCGCGGGCCAGTCCCTTGCGCCTGGTGACCTCACGGTCGCAGAGTTCCCGTCCGCCCTCACCCCCGCGTCAGCCTTCAGCAGTCCCGACGACGCCGCGGGGCAGACCACCACGATCGCCCTGACCGCGGGGCAACCCGTGACACCGTCCACCGTGCTGGGCCCCGGGGTGCTCACGGGTCAGCCCCAGGGGACCACCGCTGCGACGGTGCGGGTGAGCGATCCCGCGGTGCTACGACATGTCCGACCGGGTGACGTGGTGGACGTGGTGCACCACACCGACGATGCCTCGAACGGGCGCGGTCGCACCGTGGCCCAATCGGTCACCGTGCTGTGGGCCGCGACCGCACGCTCCCCCGACACCTCGTCCCTGCTCTCCGCGTCGAGCACCGACGGGGATGCCGGGCTCGTGGTCCTGGCGGCGTCCCGTGAGACCGCCGCGGAACTGGCCACGCTCGACGGGACGGGTCGGGTGTCCCTCGTCCTGGTGTCGTCGTGAGGGAACGCGGGATCATGCAAAACCCTGCCCCGGGTCGAGGTCATACGGACTCGGGTGGAATCACCACCGGATCCATCCGGCAGCCGGTTCACCCCCAGTGGGGCGGGCGCTGCTGTTTCAACCACTGCGCGTGGCCGCTCTCCGCGGCAGCCTCCCGGGGGTCCGGGGCGTCGCCGCCCAGCTCGTCGGAGCCCGCACCCCACTCAGTGGTGCGCAGCGCGCACTCCGCGTCCGGCGCGGTTCCGCCCGTCGCGCGGCGGTGGCCGCGGCGGCGTCGTCCCCCGGGCTGGGCGGAAGTGGCGCCATCCGGGGCGCCCTCGGACGAGGTGACCGCTGCGCCCGGGGCGTCCTCGCCATCCGTGGGCCTTGGGCCCCACGCAGGATCCGGAGCCACCTCCTTCGGCGCCGCCTCGTCCCGCGAGCGCCCGTCCCCGGCGTCCGAGCCGTCCCGCGAGGACTCAGGACGGCCCGCCGGGCGATTAGTCGTCACACGAACCGCTCACTCTCCGCGCGTCGGTCTCCGAGTCGGACCCCGCATCGGGCCCCAGGCCGAGGTAGCGCTGGACGAGACCGGCCACGGTCTGCGGGTCCGTGAAGACCTCCACGGACCACAGGCTCACGTAGTTCCACCCCGCGCGTTCGAGCTGTTGCGGGATGAGCCGCGAGCGTTCGCGCACGCTCAGCGCGCGGCTGCGCTCGGACCCGTCGGAGCGCAGCGCCACCGGGATGCGTACGGGCTCGCCCGTGGCCGCACGCTGGGTGACAGCCCCCGCGGACAAGGACTCGGTCTCCGCGTACGCGGCCATGTCGATCATGTGGGCGTAGCCGGTGTGGACCGTGGCTCCGGCGCCCCGCAGCCGTCGGGCGAGATCAGCGACCAAAGCATCCGGGGCGGCGTCGGTGTCCTCGGCGGGAGCCACCGCGCGCTCCGACGTGGTGTCCTCCCCAAAGAGGATCTCGAGCATGTGGTACATGTCCCTGGCGCCGTTCTGCAGCCGCCGCGGCTCGGTGTCCTTGGGGTGGATGGACGTGACGATGTGCGTATGGCGACGCGAGCGGGTCATCCCGCGCACGAACGCCTGGCGCCCGTCCCGCTCGGACAGTGCACCCAACTGCGGGGTGCTGCGCCCGGACGTGGTGCGCCCGAAGCCGAGCGAGAAGATCACGGTGTCCCGTTCGATCCCCGCGGCCCGGTGCAACTCGACCACGCGGAAGGACTCCCGCCCCGGGGCGAAGAACTCGGCGGACTCACCGGTCTCCCGCAGTCGACGTTGCACGGCCTGGGCCACGCGGGCGGCATGCATCGCACTCGCGGTGACCACGGCCAAGGACCGCTCGGGGTGCCGCTCGGCGTGGGCGAAGACCAGGTCCACGGTGCGGTGGACCTCTGCGGTGGGTGCCTGCACCCCTTCGCTGCCCGCGGTGAGCATGCCCACGCCGTTCACGACGTACTCGGCGGACATCCCCGTGCTCACGCTCGTCAGTTCCGAGGCCTGCGGCACGCGGGTCAGGGTGCCGTCGTAGAACGCGTCGTTGAGGTAGTCGAACAAGCGGGGGTCCATGGGCCGGCGCACCGAGGTCAGGGACCGGGAGTCCACCACGCGGGTCAGTGCGTCGTACGCCGAGTCGATGTCCGCGACGGGTTGCGGAGTGTCCCGGGCCGCGACGTGCGGGGCCACCGTGAAGGGCTGAGGACCCGCGGCGTTGCGGTCACCGAACGCGATGACCTGATCCGCCCGCACGAGCGCGGGCAGCGTGGCCGCGAGCGGGGTGGACTCGGCGTCCAGGACCACCACGGTGTCCACGGACTGCTCCTCCCCCAGCGTGGCGGTGAGCACGAGCGGACTCGCGGTCCACACGGGCACGAGCGACGGCGTGAGGTGCTGGACCCGGTCCAGCTCCTCGGTGCGCACGTGACCGCTGCGCAGCATGTTCCGCAGCGCGCGAGCCTCCCGGGGGTTGCGCTTGGTGTCCCGCGCCCAGCGCTCGGCCAGCGCGTACTCGAGTCGCGCCGGTGCGGCCGCGATGTGGGCGGAATCGGCGCGGCGGAACACGGATTCCGTGCGGCGCAGCTCGGAACCGTCCGGCATGGCCACGAAGTCATCACCGCTGATCATGGCCTCGAGCACGGACTGCCACCACGCGAGGTCGAGTTCCTCGCCCACGCGCTCGGCGGGTACCGCGCGGGTCTCGAGGTCTTGCAGGAACTCCCCGAGCCCGCGCGCCCGCAGGTCGTCGAGCAACACGGTGCGTTCGGGCAGGGTCGCGAGGTGGGCCTCGTCGTTGATCAGTTCGTCCAGGATTTCCTGGAGTTCGTCCACCCCGGCCGTCTCCAGGCGCGCGGCAGTGCGCGAGCCCTCGAGTGCGATCGCGAGCCCCTCGAGGTCCTCTCGGAACCGGCGATGGATCTGCAGGGTCTCCCCGGCGCGGTCCGAGACGGCGGGCTGTTCGAGCGTGGTGGCCCATTGGCGCCACCTGTCCCGTTCGGACTGCACTTTCACGAGCGCCGAGTGCAGGTCCGAGAGGTGCACGCCGGGTCGGAGGTATTCCTTGGCGGCCTTGCGCAGGCGGGAGCGCTGCAGCCCACTCAGCTCGATCTCGTGGTCCCGCCGCCAGGACGCGGAGGCCGTCGCGGCGATCAGGTCCGTCACGGGCCGGTCGTAGATGTCCGGTGTGAGGTACTCGAGCGACTCCCCGACCTCGATCACGAGTTCGAGCTGTTGCTCCCATTCGCCGATGGTCGAGCCCACGCGCAGCCCCGAGACCCCCAGGACGTTGCGCAGGGCCGTCTTGAGGGTGGTCAGTTCGAGCAGCAGGGACTTGGCGAGGTCGTGGGCCTCACGGGCCTCGTCGTCGTTGACGAGCCGCGCACCGTGCCACGGGCTCGCGAGCGCCGCAGCGTCGAACGCGCCGAGGGTCGCGGCGCGCTGGAGCTGACGCTGCACCTCGCTGCGGTGGGACACGGCGTCCAGCACGGAACGGCGGAACCGCACGGCGGTCTGCGGTCCGGGGGTGCGCGCGGTCAGTTCCGCGAGCGCCTGCATGGCCTCGTAGGGCGAGGCCTGCCAGCGGGGACGCAGTGCGTGCAGGGATTCCTCGTGCACCCGCAGCTGTTCGCGGCTGCGCTGCAGGGCGTCCAGGTGCTGTTCCAGCTGCGGCTGCTCGGCGCGTTCGTTGCGGGCGACGGCGCGCACGAGCCGCTCCGCGACGTCGTCCGGACTCAGGTGGGAGCCCAGCGGCAGGACGAGGGAGTCCAGGCCGGTGCGGTTCCACGCGCGGTTGAACGCGGCGAGCGTGGTGCGGGACTCGCCGAGCACCAGGACGCTGCGGCCGCGGTGCACGAGCGCGCCGACCGTGGAGACCACGGTGTCCACCGCGGCGGTGCCCACGGGTGTAGCGACCACGAAGCTCTCACCCTGTTCGGCGAGGTCCACGATCTCCTGCTGATTGGCGTCCAGGTCCGTGAGCAGCAGCTCCTGGGCGGGGTCGCGCTCGTCGAGACCGGGTGCCTGATCGGTCAGGGGGCGCACGACTGGCAGTTTGCCGACCTCGGGGTTCTTGAGCCGGGCGAGGTCCTCGATCAACTGGGTGTGCGCGACCACGTGCTCGTCCGCGGGACGTTCGTGCAGATCCGCGAACGTGGAGACCAGCAACTCGTGTTCCACGTGCATGCCCGGGACATGGGCCGCGAGCTGGCGCAGGGTCTCCAGCACGGGCGCGGGGTCCAACTTGCGGGTGCCGTACGCGAGCCGGGACATCTCCGCCGTGGCCAGTTCCACGCCGTGGTCCTCGCGCAGCCGACGCACGAGTGCCGGGTTGAGGTGGGCGGGACCCACGATGTGCAATTCGAAGTCCTTGTGGTCCGGGCGCAACTTGACCGTGACCGGGGCGAGCAGGACCGGGGCGATGAACCGGCGCAACCCGTCCGCCACGGGATCGGCGAGCCACGACGCCGTGCCCGCGGCCAGGTAGGAGGCGTCCAGACCGTGCATCACCGACAGCTCGTGGACCTTGGTGCGCAGCGCCCGGGCCGAGCGCACGGCGCGCTCGTACGCGGGGCTGTCCTGGTGGATCATCGTGGACAGCCGGGTGGGACGGCCCATGAGCAACTGTGCCTGCCCCGAGGAGTTGGCCTCGGTGAGATCGATGCAGACGTTGTCCACCTGGTTGAAGTCCAGCAGGGTGTCCGGGCCCGTGTAGGCGTCCATCTGTTGGGTCCAGGAACGCAGGGACACGCGGGGGTGTTCGCGCTCGCCCGTGGCGCCCGTGTCCTGGGGGGTTGTTCGGGAACGGTCCGGGGCGGGTGTCGACATGGTGCTCCTACTCACGAGTGCGCCGGTCTGCTCACCACGGGGGATGGGGCGGACCGGCGCACCGCAACTGACGATGGCTCTCTACGCGGTGGGGTTCACTCCCACTCGATGGTTCCCGGCGGCTTGGACGTGACGTCCAGGACCACCCGGTTGATCTCCTCGACCTCGTTGGTGATGCGGTTGGACATCCGGGCGAGCAGCTCGGAGGGCAAGCGGGACCAGTCAGCGGTCATGGCGTCCTCGGAGCTGACCGGGCGCAGCACCACGGGGTGGCCGTACGTGCGACCGTCCCCCTGGACGCCCACCGAGTGCACATCCGCGAGCAGCACCACGGGCATCTGCCACACGTCGTCGTCGAGACCGGCGCGCGTGAGCTCCTCGCGGGCGATCGCGTCCGCGCGGCGCAGGATGTCCAGGCGCTCCTCGGTGACCTCACCGATGATCCGGATCCCCAGACCCGGACCGGGGAATGGCTGGCGGCCCACGATGTTCTCGGGCAGTCCCAGTTCGCGGCCCACGGCGCGGACCTCGTCCTTGAACAGGGCGCGCAGCGGTTCCACGAGTTCGAACTGCAGGTCCTCGGGCAGCCCGCCCACGTTGTGATGACTCTTGATGTTGGCGGCACCCTCACCGCCGCCGGATTCCACGACGTCCGGGTACAGCGTGCCCTGCACGAGGAACCGGACGGGCTGGCCGTCCTGGGCCTCGTCGCTGAGCACCTTTTGCTCGGCGGCCTCGAACGCGCGAATGAATTCCCGGCCGATGTTCTTGCGCTTGGTCTCGGGGTCGGTGACACCCTTGAGCGCGGCGAGGAAGCGGTCCTGCTCGCGGGCCACGTGGAGCTTGATGCCCGTGGCGGCCACGTAGTCCTTCTCGACCTGCGCGACTTCGTCCTGGCGCATCAGACCGTGATCTACCAGCACGCACGTGAGACGGTCCCCGATCGCGCGCTGCACGAGGGCTGCAGCCACCGCGGAGTCCACACCGCCGGAGAGCCCGCACAAGGCCTTGCCGTCACCCACCTGGGCGCGGATCGCGGCCACCTGCTCCTCGATGATGTTGCCCGTGGACCACGTGGGCGTGAGCTGGGCCCCCTCGAAGAGGAAGTTCTCCAGGATCTTCTGCCCGTACGCGGAGTGCTTGACCTCGGGGTGCCACTGCACGCCGTAGAGCCTACGCTCGCGGTTCTCGAAGGCCGCCACCGGGACGCCCTCCGTAGTAGCCAGGGTCGTGAAACCCTCGGGCGCGGCGGTGACCGAGTCACCGTGACTCATCCACACTGTCTGCACGTCCGGGGTGCCGTCCAGGATGGTGCCCACGCCGTCCCCGGAGGTCGAGGCGGCGGTGGCCCCGTACTCGCGCACACCCGTGCGCTCAACGGTCCCGCCCAGGGCGTTGGCCATGATCTGAAAGCCGTAGCAGATCCCCAGCACGGGCACGCCGGCTTCGAACAGTTCGGCGTCCCGTTGCGGCGCACCGGGCGCGTACACGGACGCCGGGCCGCCGGAGAGGATCAGCGCGGCGGGGTTGCGCTGCAGGATCTTCTCGGTGGACCAGGTGTGCGGGACGATCTCGGAGTAGACGTTCGCCTCGCGTACCCGGCGGGCGATCAGCTGCGCGTACTGCGCGCCGTAGTCGACCACGAGTACCGGACGTTGCTCCAGTTCGCTCAGGGTGTCAGGGGATTCACTCACGCGGACAAGTCTAGAACACCGCTCGGACACCCTCGCCCGGTCTCAATAGCGCCGGGCGGCGCGCGGATTGGCCACGAGTTCGGCCTCCGTGGAGCGGTGGATCTTGCGTTCCACGATGAACGAGAGGAACGGCACCACACCGCCCAGGGCCATCACGACCAGCTGCGCGAACGGCCAGCGCATGAGCGACCACACGCGCAGGCATGAGAGCAGGTAGATCACGTAGAACCAACCGTGGATGATCAGGATCCACGTGGAGATGTTCACGCCCCCGGCCAGGTTCTCGAGCTCGAGGTCCTGCCAGCCCAGGGCCACGCTCTGCCCCGTGGCCTTGTCCGTGCCGCCCGCGATCAGGTCGTAGCCGAAGCCGTAGCGGGTGATCATCTCCGCGACGAGCAGCAGCAGGAAGGTACCCGAGATCCACGCGCACACCTTGTAGAAGGTCAGCGCGCCGCGGATCTGCGCCTCGGTCCCGCCGAAGCGCCGTCGTGGTTTCAGCGCGGCGGCCTTGGCGCGCACGCTGTCCGGGACGGTCGCGCGCTCGGGGCTCGCGTCCTCGGGCGCGGTGACCCGCACGCCGTCGGTGCGACGCACCGGGCGGGGCTGGGAATCGGGCTGCGGCGTGTGATCACTCATGACTGGCTCCGTGGGATCGCGGGGTGGAACTCGTGGGCGGGGTGCGCGATTCCGTGCGCACCGCGGGTTGGTCGTCGAAGTAGTAGTAGCACTGGTCCTGGGCGTCCCAGTAGTAGTAGGACTGCTCGGCCTCGTCCCAGAAGTAGTCGCCGTCGAAGTAGAAGTACTTCTCGGGGTCCTGCCGGCGCAGGTAGTCGTCCCGCACGAAACGCCACCACATGAAGAACGCGAAGCCCGCGAACACGACCCACTCGATCGCGTAGAACAGGTTCAGGGCGTGCACGGAGGTGTCCGCGGGTTGCTGCTGGATCTGCAGGGGTTCCAGCCCCTCCCCCATGAGCCCGGCCGACACCGCGAGCGCACCCTCCCGGGTCACGGGCGCCGGTTCCGCCGCGGGGTTCTCCGCGAACGCGGCCACGTACCCCGAGTACAGGGGCGCGTCCCACAGATTGCTCAGCTGCGCGGACGCCACGGAAGCGACCTGCCCGGCCGGCGCGTTCTCGCTCGGTAGCGGGGAGTCCGTGGGCAGGAGTCTGCCGATCACCCGGATCTCGTCCGACGGCGCTCGCGGCACCCGGTCGGCGGAAGCGACCCAGCCCCGGGCCACCGCGATCGAGACGTCGTTATCGGCGGCGTCCCAGCGCTGTTGCGAATCGGGGATCGCGAGTTGGGTGACCACCCAGTACCCAGGGTTGCCGTCCTGCAACCGCCCCGGGACCAGCACCGTGGAATCGGGGACGTAGCGCCCGACCGCGGATACCATGTGATCGGCTTGCTGAGCGGTCGTGGCTTCCCCCGGGGAGACCACGTCTTCCAGGGTCGAGACCCGGTCCTTGGCGGGATCCACCACCGTGGAAGACTGCAGGGAAGCGTTCAACTGCCACATGCTCAACACTACGAACAGTGCCGCCACAATCAGCGCGACCGCCAGGAAAGCCAGGGAGCGGGGGCGCAGGGCGGTCTTGAGCACCCCTCAACCCTAGTGCTCCGGGCTGGACGTTTCCCAAATCAGCGGGGGTATGGGCAGCCCCGATCACGGGACGGCCACGGGTCACGGGTCCGTCACGGCCACCGGTTTCCGGGCCGGAAGCGCGGGCGTACCCGCGGCCCGGCGCGGGGGGGGGATCAGCTGCGGATCACCACGTCCGCGCGCTGGAACTCCTTGAGCTCGGAGTAGCCGGTAGTGGACATGGCCCGGCGCAGGGCACCGATCACGTTAGAGGAGCCGTCCACGTGGCGCGAGGGCCCGTTGAGCAGCTCGCCCAGAGGACCCACGGTCCCCACGTGGGTGCGCACACCGCGCGGTGAGTGCGGGTTGTGGGCCTCGGGACCCCACAGCCAGCCCTGACCCGGGGCCTCCTCCGCGCGGGCCAGCAGGGTCCCGAGCATCACGGCGTCGGCGCCCATGGCGATGGCCTTGACGATGTCACCCGAGGTGCCCAGACCGCCGTCGGCGATCACGTGGACGTACCGGCCGCCCGACTCGTCGAGGTAGTCGCGGCGGGCCGCGGCGACGTCGGAGATGGCCGAGGCCATGGCCGCGTGGATGCCCAGGATGGATTCGGTGCGCAGGGACGCGCCGCCCCCGAAGCCCACGAGCACGCCCGCCGCACCCGTGCGCATGAGGTGCAGGGCCGGGGTGTAGCCCGCGGCGCCGCCCACGATCACGGGAACGTCCAGGTCATAGATGAACTTCTTGAGGTCCAGGGGCTCCTGGGTGCGCGAGAC
>NZ_DDIY01000012.1:44122-62671 GCF_002338785.1 Kocuria sp. UBA1838
AGCACGGTGCGGTAGTGCTCCACGACGCGCTGCGGGGACAGGGAGCCGGAGACGATCACCCCGGACTCGCGGATCTCGGCCAACCGGGCCTTGATCAACTCGGGCTGGATCGGGGCGGAGTACAGCTCCTGCATCCGCCGCGTGGACTGCGGCAGGTTTTCAGAGCTGAGGTCCGCGATCTCGTCCAGGACGGGCTGCGGGTCCTCGTAGCGGGTCCACAGGCCCTCGAGGTCCAGCACGCCCAGACCGCCGCAGCGGCCCAGGGCGATCGCCGTGGCCGGGGACATCACGGAGTCCATGGGCGCACCCACCACGGGGATGTCGAAGTTGTAGGCGTCGATCTGCCACGAGGTGCTCACGTCCTGCGGGTCGCGCGTGCGTCGGGAGGGAACCAGGGCGATCTCGTCCAGGCTGAACGTGCGGCGTGCCCGCTTGGAGCGCCCGATTTCGATGTCGTAACTCACGAGGGATCCTTTCACCGCGCGGAGAGCGCGGGGGCTGGCGCGATCAGCGCTTGTAGTTGGGGGCTTCCACCGTCATGGTGATGTCGTGCGGGTGGGACTCCTTGAGCCCGGCCGGCGTGATCCGCACGAACCGCCCCTTGTGCTTGAGCTCCTCGATGCTGTGCGCGCCCACGTAGAACATGGTCTGGCGCAGCCCACCGTCCAACTGGTGCAGCACGGACGCGAGCGGCCCGCGATAGGGCACCTGGCCCTCGATGCCCTCGGGGATGAGCTTCTCGTCGTCGGCCACGTCCGCCTGGAAGTAGCGGTCCTTGGAGTAGGACGTGTTCTTGCCGCGCGACTGCATGGCCCCGAGCGAGCCCATACCGCGGTACGCCTTGAACTGCTTGCCGCCCACGAACACGAGTTCCCCGGGGGACTCGTCGCAACCGGCCAGCAGGGAGCCGAGCATCACGGAGTCCGCACCGGCCACGAGCGCCTTGCCGATGTCGCCGGAGAACTGCAGCCCGCCGTCGGCGATCAGCGGCACGCCCGCGGGGATGGTGACCTGGGCGGCCTCGTTGATCGCGGTGATCTGCGGGACGCCCACGCCCGCGATCACGCGGGTCGTGCAGATGGAACCCGGACCCACACCCACCTTCACGGCGTCCGCGCCGGCATCCACGATCGCCTGGGCACCCGCGCGGGTCGCGGCCTGCCCGCCGATGATGTCCACCTGGGCGGCGGCGGAGTCCTTCTTGAGCCGGGCGATCATGTCCAGCACGCCCTGGGAGTGACCGTTGGCAGTGTCGATGAACAGGGCGTCCACGCCCGCGTCCACGAGCGCCATGGCGCGCTCGAAGCCGTCGCCGAAGAAGCCCACGGCCGCGCCCACGCGCAGCCGGCCCTCGTCGTCCTTGGTGGCCAGGGGGTACTGCTCCGCCTTGGTGAAGTCCTTGACGGTGATCAGCCCGGTCAGCCGGTCCTGCTCGTCCACCAGGGGCAGCTTCTCGATCTTGTGCTTCGCGAGCAGCGCGTGCGCCTCGTCCTTGCTCATCCCCACCTTGCCGGTGACCAGCGGCATGGGGGTCATGACGTCGCGGACGAGCCGGGTCTCGAAATCGCTCTCGGGCAGGTAGCGGGTGTCACGGTTGGTGATGATGCCCAGCAGCTTCTGGTTCTCGTCCACCACGGGCAGGCCGGAGACCTTGAAGTAGCCGCAGAGCCGGTCCAGATCGGCCAAAGTGGCGTCCGGGGAGACCGTCACGGGATTGGTGATCATCCCTGACTCGCTGCGCTTCACGCGGTCCACGTGGTCCGCCTGGTCCTGGATGGACAGGTTGCGGTGGATCACGCCGATCCCGCCCTGGCGGGCCATGGAGATGGCCATGGCCGATTCCGTGACGGTGTCCATCGCGGCGGAGAGCACGGGAGCCTCCAGCGTGATCCTGCGAGACAAGCGGGTCCTGGTGGAGGCCTCCGACGGGATCACGTCCGTGTTGCCGGGAAGCAACAGCACGTCGTCGTAGGTCAGTCCGGTGAAGCCGAACGGGTCGTCCATGAGGGCCGTGGGCACGGGTTCAGACACGAATAATCCCTTTCACGCGAGAATGTCCCCACCAGTCTACGGCGCCCGCCGAGGGCTCACTCCGCGTCCACCCCCGGTGTGACCTGGACCGCGCGGACCAGGGTGTCGTGCAACAGCGGGGCCATGCTGCGCGTGTAGTCCCACGTGAGGTGGTGGGAGTCCAACCACACCGCCACGTTGCCGATCACCGGGACGCACTCGCCCCGCGGGCAGACCAGCGGCGTGGGGTCCACTCCCACGAACCCGGGGATGGTCTCGAGCGCCTCGGCGGGGTTGTGGTCCCCGAGCACAACGTCGCTCGAGACCGAGCACAACGGGTCGTCGGGGCTGCGTTCCTGCGCGCACCGGGTCGGGTCGAAGTCCAGCCGGGGGTTGTCCCGGAACCCCACGACCGTGATGTCGTCAGCTGTGAGCTCCTGGACGATCTGTTCGAGACCGGTCACCACGTGCTCGTCCTCCCCGGACATGAGCTCGGACCGTGTGGACGTGGTGACCACCACGTCCGGTTGCATGGCCTTGAGGTACTCCAGGGCGGCCTCGTTGCCCTCACGGCACGCCGCGGACTGGCCCTCCACACCGAAGCCGCACCCCGGTTGCAGCACGGAGATCAACTGCCAGTTCTCCTCCTCCGCCACGGGGATCAGCGCGCCCATGTACTGCTCCATGTGGGAGTTGCCCACCACGGCCACGACCTTGTCCGGGTCCCGCACCTCCGGCATCTGGCGGCAGAACCCCTGGGCCGTGGCGTTGAGGCTGCGGTAGAGCCCGCTGCACTCCTGCGGCAGTCCCACCCACTGGTCCCCCATGGACTGTGGCAGGACGGGGGCGTTCGGGTCCCCCGTGAACTCGAACGCTGGGTCGAGCACGCGCGCCCCCGGGTTGTTCCGTTCCGCCTGCGCCTCGAGTTGTGCCTCGCGGTGCCGGTCGATGGCGGCCCAACTCGCGGCGGTCGCGGTGACCAGCCCCATGCACACCACGATCACGAGGCCCATGCGCCATGTCCGGGCCTCGGGCCACGCCCACCGCTTCAACGGGGTCTCGATCCACCGGGTCAACAGCATTGCCAGTACGACCGAGAGCACCACGAGTGCCACACCGGACCGGGGCCCCGCTTCGGGGCGCTCACGGATCACCAGGTAGGTGATGAGCAGCGGCCAGTGGACGAGGTACAGCGCGTACGCGGCATCCCCCAGTCGCACGATGGGGCCCCACGAGAGGAACCGGTCGAAACCGATGCTGGAACCGGACTGCCCGGCCACGATGATCGCCGCCGCCGACAGCAACGGCCACAACGCGATCCATCCCGGGAACGCGCCCTGCACGTCCACGAGCACACCGACCGAGACCATGCTCACGAAACCGAGCCAGCCCAGCACCACACGCAGCACGCGGCCTGGGTGCAGGTACGGGATCGCGAGCGCGATGAGCGACCCCAGCGCGAACTCCCACAGTCGGGCACGGGTGTCGAAGTACGCGAATTCCTGCTGGGTCGCCGTCGTCACCACCGAGAACGTGAGGGACGCGGCGAAGACGAGACCGAAGCACACGGCCAGCACGGGGATGCTGTTACGCCCCGTGCGCCGTTTGACGAACCACGCGAGCGCGAAGATCAGCGGCCACACCAGGAAGACCTGGCCCTGGACGGACAGGGACCAGAAGTGCTGGAACGGGGAAGCGGTCGAATGATCCGCGGCGTAGTAGTTGACTTCGTTCGCCGCGAGCGCCCAGTTCTCCACGTAGAGGATCGAGGCCACGCCCTGGGACCGGAACTCCGCGACGTCCGTGCGCGGGAACACGAGCCAGATGAGCACCAGGGTGAACAGGATGATCACCGTGGCCAGGGGCAGCAGGCGTTTGAACGTGTGCAGCCAGTACCGACCCAGCCCCAGCGGTCGGCCGCCCTCGATCCGGCGCACGAACGACAGCGTCATGAAGAATGCGGAGATCAGCAGGAAGACGTCCACACCACCGGACACCCGGCCCATGAACACGTGATAGACGACCACGAGCAGCACCGCGATCGCCCGCAACCCCTGCACCTCCGGGCGGAACCCCGAGTACCGCTGCACCCGTTGCGCGGAGGAGGATCCGGCAGCCCACCGGGGTCGCTGCCCCACCGGGAGCGGGGATGAACCGGCAACGGGATCCAAGGCTGGGGGAATGCGCATCTGGTCAGCCTAAACGCAGCGGGGCGCACCGATCACATCGCACCCGGTTCCGCCCCGACCCGTCTCCGTGGGTGGGCAGCGCGCACGGCCTGCGGGTTGAGCCACCCGGTCGCGCGGGGGCAGACGTCGAGCACCGTCGCCGGTCGCAGCACCACAGACGACCGGCGGCCCACCCCCCGAAAGGGGCGGGCCGCCGGCCATTCAGCGATTGCCGGAAGGATCGGGAGGACTCAGTCCTCGTCGTCCTGCTTCTCCGCCACGAGGGTCTCCGTGGTGAGCACGAGCGCGGCGATGGACGCCGCGTTCTGCAGAGCGGAACGGGTGACCTTGACGGGGTCGATGATGCCCGCGGCGAGCAGGTCCTCGTACTCGTCCGTCAGGGCGTTGTAGCCGTTGCCGGGCTCGAGGTCCGCCACACGCGCCGCGACGACGTTGCCGTCCTGGCCCGCGTTCTCCGCGATCCAGCGCAGGGGCTGGGTCAGTGCGCGCCGCACGATGGTCACGGCCGTAGCCGCGTCCCCGGTCAGACCGAGGTCCGTGCCGTCGAGCGCCTTGGAAGCGTGGACCAGCGCGGAACCGCCGCCGGCCACGATGCCCTCCTCGAGGGCCGCGCGGGTCGAGGACACGGCGTCCTCGATGCGGTGCTTGCGTTCCTTCTGCTCGACCTCGGTCGCGGCACCGACCTTGATCACCGAGATGCCACCGGCCAGGCGCGCGAGGCGCTCCTGGAGCTTCTCACGGTCCCACTCGGAGTCCGTGCGGGCGATCTCCGCCTTGATCTCCGCCACGCGCTCGGCCACGGCCTCCGAGGAGCCCGCACCGTCCACGAGCGTGGTCTGGTTCTTGGTCACGGTGATCCGGCGGGCGTTGCCCAGCTGGGACACGTCCACGCCCTCGAGCGAGATGCCGAGCTCGGGGGTGATCACGGTCGCATCCGTGAGCACGGCCAGGTCCTGCATGATCGCCTTGCGGCGGTCACCGAAACCGGGGGCCTTCAGGGCCACGACGTCGAGCGTGCCGCGCAGCTTGTTGACCACCAGGGTGGACAGGGCCTCGCCCTCGACGTCCTCGGCGATGATGGTCAGCGGCTTCTTGGCCTGCAGCACCTTCTCGAGCACGGGCATGAGGTCCTGGACCGAGGAGATCTTGCCCTGGAACAGCAGCACGAAGGTGTCGTCCAGGACGGCTTCCTGGCGCTCCGGGTCCGTGACGAAGGACGGGGACAGGTAGCCCTTGTCGAACTGCATGCCCTCGGTGACGTCCAGCTCCACCTCGGTGGAGGAACCGTCCTCGATGGTAATCACACCGTCCGTGCCCACGGTCTCGAAGGCGCGGGCGATCAGTTCGCCGATCTCCATGGACTGCGCGGAGATCGCGGCCACGTGGGCCACGTCCTTGCCCTCCACGGGGCGGGCGTTGTCGAGCAGACGCTGGGCCACGGTGGCCACGGCCGCTTCCACGCCGCGCTTGATGTCGCCCGGGGCCGCTCCGGCGGCCACGTTGCGCAGACCCTCCTTGACGATGGCCTGCGCGAGGACGGTCGCCGTGGTGGTGCCGTCACCGGCGACGTCATTGGTCTTGGTGGCCACTTCCTTGGCCAGCTGGGCGCCGAGGTTCTCGTACGGATCCTCGAGCTCCACCTCACGGGCGATGGTCACGCCGTCGTTGGTGATGGTGGGTGCGCCCCACTTCTTGTCCAGGACCACGTTGCGCCCGCGGGGGCCCAGCGTGACCTTGACGGTGTCGGCCAGTCGGTTGACACCGGATTCGAGCGCTTTGCGAGCGGCGTCGTTGAACACCAACTGCTTGGGCATGTGTGCTCCTTACGAAACGAGAAGGGTGTGGAAATGACGGCGCGGTGCCCGCGTGGCCCGTTCTCGGGCGAACGTCCGGGCACCGCGCACGAAAGTCGTTGCGGGGATTACTTCTCGATGACGGCCAGCACGTCCCGCGCCGGGAGCACCAGGTACTCCTCGCCGTTGTACTTGACCTCGGTCCCGCCGTACTTGGAGAAGATGACCACGTCACCCTCCTTGACGTCCACGGGGATGCGGTTGCCCTTGTCGTCCACGCGGCCCGGGCCCACGGCCAGGACGGTGCCTTCCTGCGGCTTCTCCTTGGCGGTGTCCGGGATGACCAGACCGGAAGCGGTGGTCTGTTCAGCGGCCAGCGGCTGAACCACGATGCGATCCTCGAGAGGCTTGATGGAGACCGACACGATCTCTCCCTTTCTTCTAGGCGTGTGAGACGGTGTGCGAACGCGCCGTGTCATGGGGTCCCATGACCGCGTCCGCCACAGGCCAGTTGGCGTGCCAACCGTCGTCGCGGTGCCGATTGAGCGCCTGGCCTTTAGCACCCTCACCATGAGAGTGCTAATCATCACTGTAGGGAGACGGGCCGCGCGCGGTCAAGGCGCGCCCGCCGCGCTCGTCTCTGGGCACAATCCGCGGGTACGACGCCGCCGTCCCCGCGGCCGCGTCAGTCGAGGCCGGCGAGCCGTCCGTGCCGCGTCAGTAGTAGACCGCGAGCCGCCCGTGGGGACCGTCGTGGCACGTGACCGGGGTGTCGAACACGCGCGTGAGGGTCTCGTCCGTCATGATCTGCTCGGGCGGGCCGAACTCCACCACGCGACCGTCCTTCACGGCGCAGATCCAGTCCGAGTAGTGGCTCGCGAAGTTGATGTCGTGCAGCACGATCAGCACGGTGCGTCCGAGCTCGTCCGCGACGCGGCGCAAGTGATGCATCATGTGCACCGAGTGGCGCATGTCCAGGTTGTTCAGGGGCTCGTCCAGCAGGAGGTACTCGGTGTCCTGGCACAGCACCATGGCCACGTAGGCGCGCTGGCGCTGACCGCCCGAGAGCTGGTCCAGGTAGCGGTTCTGCAGGGGTCCCAGGTCGAAGAATTCGATCGACTCGGAGATGATCCGCTCGTCGTCCCGGGTGATCCGCCCACGCGTGTAGGGGAAGCGACCCAGCGCCACGAGCTGGCGCACGGTGAGCCGCGCGGTGAAGTGGTTCTCCTGGCGCAGCGTGGAGACGACCTTGGCGAGTTCACGCGGCGGCGTCCTGCTCACGTCGTGACCGCCGATCTCCACGGTGCCGGCCTCGGGACCCAGCAGGTGACCCATCATGGTCAACAGCGTGGACTTCCCCGCGCCGTTGGGCCCCACGAGCGCGGTCACGCCACCGGCGGGGATCTGCAGATCCACCGGCCCGATCGCCAAGTCCGTGCCGTACTCCTTGACCAGTCCGGTCAACTGGATCACAGTCTGCCCCTCCTCAGGATCACGAAGAGGAAGACACTGCCACCCACCAGCTCGATGATGATGGACACAGCGCCCTCCGCGTAGAAGACGTTCTTCAGGACGAAATAGGCCCCGGACAGCACCGCGAAACCGATCAGCGCGGCCATGGGGAACACGTAGCGGTGGTCGTGGGTGTCCGCGAACTGGTACGCCAGGATCGCCACGAGGAACCCCAGGAACGTCATGGGCCCGATCAGGGACGTGGAGACCGCCATCAGAATGGACACCCAGAACAGGGTGAGCAGCAGCTCCCGGCGGTGGTCCATGCCCAGGTTCGTGGCCACGTCCCGCCCCATAGCCATGACGTTGAGCGTGCGGGAGTGCACGTACAGGGCCACCGTGGCCACCACGCACAGCGGCACGGCCAGCGGGAAGTACCCGGGATCCGCGTTGGCCACCGAGCCGAACAAGCGGGCGCTGAGCACGTCGAACTCGCTCGGTGAGAGCAAGCGCTGCATGAAGGTGGACACCGCGCCGAGCCCGCCGCCCAGGACGATGCCGATCAGCAGCATCACCTGCACGTTGGCGTACTTGCCCGAGAGCAACCAGCCGTAGAGCCCCAGCGCGAACACGATCATGAGGCTCACCTGCAGGGCGTACTGCGGCAGCCCCTGCACCGCACTGACCCCCACCGCACCCAGGAAGTAGACCGCCGAGGTCTGGATGAGCACGTACAGGGACTCGAAACCCATGATCGACGGCGTGATGATCCGGTTGTTCGCGGCGGTCTGGAACGCGACCGTGGCCATGGCTTGGCTCACCGCCACGATCAGGATCACCACCACGCTCGTGGCCCGGGACTCGGCGATCCGCCAGAACCCCGGGGTGCCGAACGGCAGGGGGTTGTCCCACGTGAGGATGCCCGCGCAGAACACGAGTCCCGCCACGAGCAGGGACAGCGCGGTGATCCAGTAGCGGCGGCGGTGGGCCGGGGAGACGAAGGCCCCCGATCCAGTGCGCGCCCGGTCGTGGCGCAGCGCGGTCACCTCAGACATGGCGCCGGCTTCGCAGCAACAGGGCGATGAACACCGCAGCGCCCACGATGCCCAGGATCAGGGACACGGGGACCTCGAACGGCGCGATGATCGTGCGCCCGATCAGGTCACACACCGTGACCAGGCCGATCCCGAGCAGGCACACCCACGGCAGGTTGGAGCGCAGGTCGTCGCCCCGGAACAGGGACACCACGTTGGGCACCATCAACCCCAGGAACGGCAGATTGCCCACGACCACCGTGACCACGCCGGTGGCCGCGGCCACGAGTCCGGTGCCGATCAGGATGATCCGGTTGTAGTTCAATCCCACGTTGGTCGCGATGTCCTCGCCGAGTCCCGCCACGGTGAGCCGGTCCGCAGTGATGACCACGAGCACCGCCACGAGTGCCACGACCCAGAGGGTCTCGTACTGGCCGCGCAGCACGGACGTGAAACTGCCGGCGAACCACACGCCCAGGTTCTGCAACCGGTCCGTGACGAGCGCCAGGTAGGTGGAGATCGACCCCACGACGGCCCCGAGCATGATCCCCACGATCGGCACGATCAGGGAGGAACGCAGCGTAACCCGGCGCAGGAACGCGAAGAACACCATGGTCCCCACGAACGCGGCCACGATCGCGCCGATCATCCGCGCGCTCAACCCGGCGTCCGGGGCCAGGATCATCATGAGCAACAACCCCAGCCCGGCCCACTCGGTGGTGCCCGTGGTCGTGGGTTCCACGAACCGGTTCTGGGTGAGCAACTGCATGACCAGCCCGGACATGGCCATCGCGGCACCGGCCAGGACCAGGGCCACCGTGCGGGGAATCCGGGTCAGACCCAGGAACTGCTCACCCTGGGCGTCCGAAAGGTCCGCCATCCCCGTGACCAGGGACAGCCAGAGCAGTCCCAGGACCACCAGCAGGGCGAGCCAGAACTTCCAGTCCCGGGCCACCCCCGTGCGGGTCGGACGTTGTGCAGTGGAGACCATCACGTGTGCTTCCTGGATCATGCCGAAGCCCCGCGGGAGGCTCCCGCGGGGCGTCGGTGGTCGTGCGGGGTGGGAGGGATCAGTTGCTCCGGCCTCCCAGTTTCTCCGCGATGTCGTCGAGGATCTCGGTGTAGGTCTGGATCCCCTCGTTCGTGTAGGTGTCCGCGGGCAGGTAGACCACGTTGCCGTTCTTCACCGCGGGGACGTCCTTGAGGGCCTCGGACTTCTCGATCACCTCGGACGCCGGGCTGGCACCCTCGGAGGTCTTCACGCCCGCGTCACGGTCCAGCACGATGAGCAGTTCCGGGCGGGACTGGGCGATGGCCTCCACGGAGATGTCGTCCCCCTGGTGGTTGTCGGAGCCCTCGACCTTCAGCGCAGGCTGCAGCCCCACCATGTCGAACAGCGGGCCGATCGTGCGTCCCTTGCTCGGTGCCACGTACCCGATGTCACCACCGGAGACGATCACGCCCATCGTGGACTGGCCGTCGTAGGCGTCCTTGGCGCGCTGGGCGGCCTGGTCGAGCCCGTCGGTGAGTCGGCGGGCTTCCTCCTGCTTGCCGAAGACCTCACCCAGGGCCGTGGTCTGGCGCTTGAGTTCCTCGTCCAGCGCCTGATCGTCGCGCGGATCCAGTTCCAGCATGGCGGCGTCCGGGACGAGCTTTTTGATGTCGTCGTAGTACTGCGCGAAGCGCTGCCCGTTGATCACGAGGTCCGGGTCCACCCCGGCGATCGCCTCGAGATTCGGTTCACGGTGCGAACCCAGGTCCACCACGGCGTCGTCGTTCGCATAGGAGATGCCGTTCGGGATCAGCTGCTTGGGGGCGGCCTTGAGCTGTACGCCCCAGTCCGCGAGCGTCTCGAACACCCGGTTGTCGGTGGCCACCACGGACTGCGGCGGTGCGGGAACGGTCTGCTCGCCCTTGTTGTCCGTGACGGTCACGGTGGCCGAGGACGCCTGGGTGTCGGAGGCGTTCTGGGCGTTGGCACCGCATCCCACGAGGGCCAGTGCCGCCACGGCACTCAGCGCCACACCGGGGATCAATCGGTTCATGGACATGGATCTTCTCGCAATCTCGCGGGGTCGTCTGTTACGGGCGGCCAGCCACTAGGTGAGCCTAACCTAATTAGGGATGCGGATCGTAATGTAAATGGCTCTGTGACGGGCGTCGCGGCCCGCGCGTTCGCCGCGGCTTCCCCGCGCCGTGATGTGATGGACGTGTGAACGCCTCCACCGCCCCCGACGACGCCGAGACCCGCAGCCTCGCCCAGCTGCTGACCCCGCGGGGGATGCGGCTGCTGGATTCGCTGGGCCCCTACGACCCGGACGCCACGTTCGCGCTCTCCCAGTCCCTGCGAGCACAGGGCCATGACCCGGAGCTCGTGGCCGCGGTCCTCACCCAGTCCCGGTTGCGCGCCAAGGCCCACGCCAAGTTCGGGGACTTCGCCCGTCATATGGTCTTCACGCGCGACGGTGTGGAGCAGGCCACCCGGTGGTCGGTGGCCGCCCTGCACGCCCAGCGGTTCGCGCAAGCGGGGATCGAGCACGTGGTGGACCTGGGATGTGGGATCGGCGCGGACTCGCTGGCCCTGGCCGCGCTCGAGCGCACGGTCACCGCGGTCGAGCGGGACCCGGTCACCGCGGCCGTGGCGACCGTCAACCTCACGGGGTGGCCGCGCGCTCGCGTCGTGTGCGCGGACGCGCAGTCCTTGGACCTGGACGCCCTTGAGTCCGGTCCCGCGCAGGGCGTGTGGTTGGACCCCGCGCGCCGGGTCTCGGGTCATGGGCGCACGCGGCGGTTGTTCGACCCGGAGGCCTTCTCCCCTCCCCTGTCCTTCGTTACGGACCTCGCGGACCGGGGGCTCTCCGTGGGCGCCAAGCTCGGTCCCGGCATCCCCCACGAGCACGTCCCGCGCGCCGCGGAGGCCCAGTGGATCTCACAGCACGGTGACGTGGTGGAGGCCGCGCTGTGGTTCAACGCCGTGCGCCGCCCGGACGTCGCACGCGCCGCCCTGGTCCTCGGACACGACGGCGCACCCCGCCTTCCCGGCGCCGCCGACGACGCGCTCGTGCCGGGTGACGACGCGCCGGGTGCCGGGGACGGCCGGAGCGGTGACGCATCCCGGGACGGTGCCGCGGCGTCGTCGGCGGCCGAACTGACCTCCGCGACGTGGGAGTCGCCCGCGGCGGAAGGGGAACTGCTGGGCGCGGTGGGGCAGTACTTCTACGAGCCCGACGGCGCGGTGATCCGCGCGGGGCTCGTGACCGATCTCGCGCAGCGCATCGGAGCGCGTCTGATCCATCCCGCGATCGCGTACCTGAGCTCGGACACGCTCGTGCACACCCCGCTGGCCACCGCGTACGAGGTGCGCGAGGTGCTGCCCCACACCGTGAAGACCCTCAAGAAGTGGGTGCGGGAGCAGGACGTGGGGACCCTGGAGATCAAGAAACGCGGCACGGACGTGACCCCCGAGCAACTGCGTAAGCAACTTGCACCCCGGGGTTCGCAGCGAGCGACCCTGGTCATGACGCGACTCGAACAGGCGGGGAAGGAACGGCGCGTGGTGCTCGCCGTAAACCTCGTACACTGATACCCCTGTGTTCGGACCGCGCGCGACACCCCGGTGGTCGGCAACGACGTCCCGGTTCAGGTCACGACCGCCGATCCCGGTGCACCCATGAGAGGACCACGCCGTGCAGATTGATTTCCACAGCTCCGAACGTTCCACCCTGGGTGTGGAGTGGGAGGTCGCCCTGGTCGAGCGCGAGAGCGGCGAGCTCGCCCCGCGCGGCCAGGAGGTCCTCGATGCCCTCGTGGCGCAGCACCCGCAGTTCGGTGAGGAGGGGGACCACCCCCATGTCACGGGCGAGTTCCTGCAGAACACCGTGGAGATGGTGACCGGTGTGTGCGACACCGTGGGCGAGGCCGTGGACCAGCTCGCGGACACCCAGGACCGGATCCGGGAAATCACGGATCCTCGGTCCCTCGAGATCTTCGGCGCGGGGACCCACCCGTTCTCCCAGTGGGCGGACCAGCCCGTGGTGGACAAGGAACGCTACTTCAAGGTCCTGGACCGCGCGCAGTACTGGGGCCGGCAGATGGTGATCTTCGGGGCCCACGTGCACGTGGGCATCGACCACCGGGACAAGGCCCTGCCCGTCCTGGAGGGCCTGCTCAACTACTACCCCCACCTGCTCGCGTTGTCCGCGAACTCGCCGTACTGGTGCGGCCAGGACACGGGGTACGCGTCCCACCGGGCACTGATCTTCCAGCAGCTGTCCACGGCGGGGCTGCCCTTCCACTTCGACACGTGGGGCGAGTACGAGTCCTACGTCAACGACCTCATCGAGACCGGCGTGATCGAGGAGATCTCCGAGAACCGCTGGGACATCCGCCCCGTCCCCCGCTTCGGGACCGTGGAGATGCGCGTGTGCGACGGTCCCTCGACCCTGCGGGAGGTGGGCGCGATCGCCGCACTGACGCAGTGCCTGGTGGAGTCCTTCTCCCGTTCCCTCAACGACGGCGGGACGATCCCCGTGATGCCCCCGTGGCACCACCAGGAGAACAAGTGGCGCGCCGCGCGCTACGGTCTCGAGGCCGTGGTGATCCGGGACACCCGCAACCGCGAGCGCCTGGTCACGGAGGACCTCGCGGATCTGCTCACCGATCTGGAACCCCTCGCGGACGAGCTCGGCTGCGCCCGCGAGCTCGCGCACGTGGAGACCATGATGAGCGGGGCTGTGGGCTATCAGCGCCAACGGCGCGTGGCCCGGGAGAACGGCGGGGACCTGCGCGCCGTGGTCATGGACATCGTGGAGCGCAACCGCTCGGAACGCTGATCCGGATACGGCCCGGCAGGACTACGCCGCGGGCATCGACACCGTGGACACCGGCAGGCCGGGGTCCGCGGTGAACGAGATCCCGGTGGGCTGACGGCCCTGCGCCACCAGCCGGGAGCCCAGGGCCGCGACCATCGCCCCGTTGTCGGTGCACAGGGACAGCGGCGGGATCACCACGGGAATCCCGTGCTCACCGCACCGCGCGGTCACGACCTCTCGCAACCGGGAATTGGCGGCCACGCCCCCGCCCATGAGAAGCGTGGTGATCCCGTGTTCGGTGCACGCCAGCACGGTCTTGCGCGCGATCACGTCCACGACCGACTCCTGGAAGCTTGCGGCCACGTCCGCCACGGGGACGGGTTGATCGGCGGCGTCGAACGCCTCGACCACGCGGGCCACGGCCGTCTTCAAGCCGGAGAAGGACATGTCGTAACGGTGCGGACCGGGATTCTCGGCCGACCCCATGTACTTGCCCGCCGTCAGCCCCCGGGGGAACGCGAAAGCCGTCGGGTCGCCGTCCTTCGCGGCCTTGTCGATCGCTGGCCCACCGGGGTAGGAGAGGCCGAGCAGGCGGGCGACCTTGTCGTAGGCCTCGCCGGCGGCGTCGTCGATCGTGGCGCCCAGGAGCCGCACGTCGCTCGTGATGTCGGGGACGGCCAGGATCTCGGTGTGGCCCCCGGAGACGAGCAGCGCGCCCAGGCCGTCGGGCAGCTCACCGCGGTCGTCGAGCAGACCCACCCCCACGTGGGCCACGAGGTGGTTGATCGCGTACAGGGGTTTGCCCGTGGCCACCGCGAGTGCCTTGGCCGCCGCGACGCCTACCATGAGCGCCCCGGCGAGCCCGGGCCCGGAGGTCACGGCGATCGCGTCGAGCTGGTCCAGGGTCACACCGGCGTCGTCGAGCGCAGCACGCACCGCGGGGACGAACGCCTCGAGGTGCGCGCGCGAGGCGATCTCGGGGATCACGCCGCCGAAGCGCACGTGTTCGGCCATGGACGAGGACACCGTGTTGGTGAGCAGCTCGGTGCCCCGCACGATCCCGATACCCGTCTCGTCGCACGAGGACTCGATGCCCATGACGAGCGGTTCAGCGGTGTTCATGAATGGTCCTTCCGTCCGCGCTGCGGGTGGGCTCCTTCGCGGGGACCAGTTCGCAGCGCATGATCAGCGCGTCGTGGCCGGGCCCGTAGTAGTGCGCCCGGGTGTGGATGTGGTGATAGCCGAAGTGGCGGTACAGCTCTTGTGCCCGCGGATTGTCCGCCCGCACCTCGAGCATTATCTCGGTGGCGCCGCTGCGAATCGCGGCCTCGTGCAGCACGCGCAGCAGGGCACTGCCCAGGCCCTTGCCCTCGTGGTCCTTCGCGACCGCGATGGTCTGCACATCCGCGACCGGTGGGATGCTCATCATCCCCGCGTAGCCCACGATCTCCCGGTCCCGGGTGAGCACCCAGTACTGCCGTGTGGGGTGGGTCAGTTCCTCGTGGAACATGTGCCGGGGCCAGGCGTCCTCGGGGAACAGGACGGTCTCCAGCGCGTACACGTCCTCGAGGTCCCCGGGTTGCATGGGGCGCAGCGCGTAGCCCGCCGGTAACGACGACGCCGCTCCCACCGCAGCCGCGTGCCCTCCCGTCATGGGGTGGCCCGTCATCGGGTGGCTCGCTTGGGGGATGCGGGCACCTTGGCGTCGGAATCGCGCAGGTACAGGGGGGACGTGTCAGTGCTCAGTTCCTGGCCGCGGCTCGTGATCGCCCACGCCGCCCGGGCGAGATCTGCGGCGGAGGGGTGCAGGTCCGAGAATCCCGGGACCGCGTGCGACAACCGATCGGGGTAGAGCCCCGCACCGGAGCCGTAGCACGGCAGCGCGGGAACGTCCTCCGGGGGGCCAACCCGGGGATCGCCCAGCGGGGTGATCACGGGTCCGAGCTCGTCCTCGTGCACCCGGTAGTCGCGGCGGTAGAGCTCCTTGCGGCGCGCATCGGTGACCACCACGAACTCCGCATGACCCGCGGCGAGCGCCTCCGGGGCCACGTGGAACGCCGCCGCGTCCAGGGAACACACCCCATGGACAGGCAGGGCCCATGCAAAGCCCAAGGTGCGACCGGTCACAAGTCCCGCGCGCAGACCCGTGAACGGTCCGGGACCGGTGCCCACGAGAACGGCGTCCAGGTCGGTGCCGGTGAGGCCCGCCTCCGCCATGAGGTCGTGCACGGCGGGAGCCAGGGCCTCGGCGTGGGATCGGGTGTCGACGGTGTCGAACCTGCTCAAGACCTCACCGTCCCGGGACAGTGCCACGGACGCAATCGACGAGGAATCCAGACTCAGCACAAGCACCCGAACAGTCTAAGCCCGGCCCCGCGACCGCTCCGGGCCCCGGCGACCGCCCGCCGCCATCACTCCGGGCTCCGGCCGCCCCTCGCCCCGGCACTGCGTGGCGAGGTCACAACTGGAGGGGGTCCGCCCAACGGGGTCCGTAGCCGCGCACGATCACCGCGCGCGGTTCATCGCTGAGTTGCTCCGCGGATTTCCACTCGTCGTTGAGGGCGCGGATCACGTCCGCCGCGGAGGGGGAATCGCCCTCTCCGTCGGAACCTGATCCGCCGGAGAGCACCGCCCCACTGAGATCCGCGGGGTCCTCACCGTCCGTGGTCCCCACGGTGGACTCCGCACCCGTCGCGTCCGACACCGGATCCGCCGAGCCGGGCCCGTCCTGCGTGCCCCGCGCCCGGACGATGTCGATCACCAACCGGGAATCGCTGAGGTGTTCCACCTTGCCGGTCCCCCACTCCACGACGGTCACGCACGTGTCCACGGTGTCCTCGAGGTCGATGTCGTCCACGTCCGCCGCGGAGTCCAAGCGATAGGCGTCCACGTGCACGAGATCGGGTCCGCCCGGGCGGGGCCCGTCCGGATCGTTGGGGTGCACGCGGCTCAACACGAACGTGGGGGATATGATCCCGTCGCGCACGCCGAGGCCCCGGCCGAGCCCCTGGGTGAACGTGGTCTTCCCGGCGCCGAGGTCACCGTTGAGCATGACCAGGTCCCCGGCCCGCAGGTGCTCGGCCACCCGCTCGGCGAGCACCCGGGTGTCATGAGCGGTGTCGGGATGCCGAGTCACGGTCCAGGCGGCACCGTCCGCCGCGCTCCCGGCTGTTCCGACGCCGTCGGCATCGGGAGCGTTCACGTACTCCCGGGGTACGCGCGGCGAGATCCTCGTGACGATCTCGTAGTTGATCGTCCCCGCGGCATCCGCCCACCGCGTAGCGGACGGGTCCTCCCCCGCCCCGAACAGCACGGCCTCGTCCCCCACGCGCACGGGCGGTTCCGCCGCGGACGAGTCCACTCCGGGCGGTTCCGATCCGGACGACGACGCCGCGGGCTCCCCGCCCCGCGACAGGTCCACGACGCACTGGTCCATCGCGATCCGCCCCACCACGGGGTACACCCGGTCCCCGATCCGCACGGGGGCGCCCGTGGCTACCCGGGGAACGCCGTCGGCGTAGCCCAGCGGGATCAGCGCAAGGTGCGTGGGCCCGGTGGTGCGGTACGCGAAACCGTACGAGACCCCGTGGCCCGCGGGCACGGCTTTGACGTTGGCCACACGGGTCCGCAGGGTCATGACCGGGCGCAGGCCGAAGTCCTCGGGGGTGCGATCCGCGAACGGGCTCAGCCCGTACAGGCCCAGCCCCACCCGCACGGCGTCGCGGAGCACGAGATCGGGGTCCGCCATGTCCTGTGCCCCGAATAATCCGGGGGTGTTGGCCGCGTGGATCAGGGTGGGGTCCAGGCCCGCGTCGCGCGCGATCCGCACCGCATCGCTGAGTGCGTGTAATTGCGCAACGGTCTCGGCCTCGCGCTGCGGTTCGTCCGCGACGGCGAGGTGCGTGAAGATCCCTTCCACGCTCAGCAGACCGGCGTTCTGAGCGGCCACCACGCGCTCGACGAACCCGGGCCACTCCTCCACCGTGGCACCGTTGCGGCCGAGCCCGGAATCGAGTTTCAGGTGCACCGTGGCCGGGGTGCCCGTGTCGCGGGCGGCGGCCAGAACGGCGTCGAGCTCCCACCCGTTGAGACCCAGGCGGACGTCGCGTCGCAGCGCCTGTTCGAAGTCCGTGGCAGGGGTGTGCAGCCACGCGAGCACGGGGGCGGTGATGCCCGCGTCGCGCAGGGCCACCGCCTCGGACGCGTGCGCCGTGCCGAGCATATGGGCGCCGGCGGCGAGCACCGCGCGCGCCACCGGAACCGCCCCGTGGCCGTACGCATCTGCCTTGACCACGGCGATCAGCGTGCGCCCCCGGGCGAGTTCCGCGAGGCGCCGCACGTTGTGCTGCACGGCGGAGAGGTCCACCACCGCGCTGCGTTCGCTGGGTTGCCGGGGCTGTCGGTCTGTCATCGCACTCACCATTCCATTGTGCCCTGCGCCGCCGGCGCGCCCGGCGCCGCCCGAGTCACGCGCACTCGTTCCCGGGCGGGCGGTCCCGGTACGCCGCCCCAGTAGGCTGGTCGCGTGTCCTCTCCCGATCGGCCCCGTGTCCTGCTGCTGAGCATGCACACGTCCCCCGTGGACCAGCCCGGGACCGGGGACGCCGGTGGCATGAACGTGTACGTGTGGCACCTAGCCCACGCGCTCGCCCACGCGGGCTGGGCCGTGGACATGGCCACCCTCGATCGCGATCCGTCCCATTCCCCCGGCATCCGCACGACGGACCTCGCCCCGGGCGTGCGGCTGCTCACCGTGGCGCTCGCGGGCGCCGCAGAGGTCCCCAAGGAGGGCCTGCCCCGGTTTGCTCGTGCCTTCGGCGAGGCCCTCGCACAGCATTACGCCGACGACGCCGCGCCCGTCGTGCACGCCCACTACTGGCTCTCCGGCGTGGCCGGGCTCCACGTGGCCAGCTTCCTCCGGGCTCCCCTCGTCCTGACCCTGCACACCTCCGCCGCCGCCAAGAACCTGCGCGCCGGATCGGACGAGTCCCCCGAACCGGCCGAGCGGGAGGCCGCCGAACGAGAACTGATCGCCCACGCCTGCCGCACCGTGGTGAACACCCCCGCGGAACAGCGGCAGGTCGTGGAGCTGTACGGCGCGGATCCGGCGAGCGTGGTCGTGATCCCGCCCGGGGTGGACCCCGAGGTCTTCCACCCGCCGGTCCCGGACGAACGGGACGAGTTACGGAACGGGCCCTTCACCGTCCTGTCCGCGGGACGCATGCAGCCCCTCAAGGGACAGCAGATCCTGGTCCGCGCG
>NZ_DDIY01000010.1:0-8963 GCF_002338785.1 Kocuria sp. UBA1838
CGCCGACGTGTGGTCGGTGACGTCGTGGACGAACCTACGCCGGGATGCTCACGCCGCCGAACATGAGGCGTTCCTCAACCCCGGTGAAGGGACACGCACCCCCTACATCACCCAAGCACTAGCAGGGGCAACGGGACCGGTGATCGCTACCAGTGATTACACCTCGCAGTTGCCGGACTCGGTGCGTCAGTACGTACCCAACGACTGGGCCTCGTTGGGCGCTGACGGGTTCGGGTTCGCTGACACCCGCGCCGGAGCACGCCGGTACTTCACCATCGATGCGCACTCAATGGTCGTACGCACCCTGGAAATGCTGGCCAAACGCGGAGAGATCGACTGGTCCGCCCCCGCAGAAGCCATCACCCGCTACGACCTCACCAACCCCGCCGCCGGCACCAGCGGTAACACCGGAGGCGACGCCTAACCCACCAACCCACCACCACGACGCCCCCGCACCACCCACCCCACACACGAACGGCACGGTACGGGGGCGCCGTCGTACCATGCAAACGCGTTAAACCTCGAAGACCGAACCCGCGGCGGGCTCGCCCTGACCCGTATTCGCGGACGCGCGCACCCCGCCTGCAACTCGACGCGGGGCACCCGCCCCGGCGTGCGGCGTCGTCGTCCGGGGACATCCCCCCGGACGGGCGAACGGCATGGACTACCCTCGACTCATGCCCTCCGACACCTCCGGCTCCGCCGCCCGCAAAGCACGCTCCACGCGCCGGGTGACCTGGCCGCTCCGCAGTCGACAACAGGGCACACCGCACCCCAAGACGCTGGACAACCTCACGGCCAATCTAGGGCAGGTCTCGACCGTGGCAGTGCAGCGGTTAAGCACGTCCCTGCCGTGGTTCTCCCAGCTGCGCGCGGACGAACGCTCGGAACTCGGGCTGCTCGCCCAGCGCGGTATCGCGTCCTTCGTGCGGTGGTACGAGAACCCGCAGGAACCCGTGTGGGTGCTGACGGAGATCTTCAAGCAGGCCCCCACGGAACTGACCCGCTCCATCACGCTGCAGAACGCACTGCAGGTGCTGCGCATCGTCGTGGACGTGGTCGAGGAGAAGGTCCCCGAGCTCGCCCAGCACAACGACGAGGTGGCACTGCGCGAGGCCGTGCTGCGCTTTTCGCGCGAGGTCGCCTTCGCCGCCGCGGACGTCTATGCCAAGGCCGCCGAGAACCGAGGCTCGTGGGATGCGAGGCTGGAATCGCTCGTGGTGGACGGGATCCTGCGCGGCGACCACTCCGACTCCATGCGCTCCAGGGTCTCCGCGCTCGGCTGGACCGACCAGGGGGACGTCACGGTCATGGTGGGCCCCGCGCCCGCCACCACCGGACCCGCCGGTGTGGAACGCATCCGGCGCGCGGCCGGCCGCCATGCCACGGAATGCCTCGTGGCCATCCAGACCGACCGGCTCGTACTCGTGCTCGGCGGGCTCCGAGACCGCATGCGTTCCCTGACCAAGCTCGCGGCGGTGTTCGGTGAGGGGCCGGTGGTCCACGGGCCCGCGGTGTCCTCCGTGTTCGAGGTCAAGGAATCGGCGGATCGCGCCCAGGCAGGATTGCGCGCCGCCGCGGCCTGGCCCCAGGCACCGCATCCCGTCTACTCCGAGGACCTGTGGCCCGAACGCGCCATCAGCGGGGACCCGCTCGCGCTGCGCTCCATGGTGGAGGCCGTGTGGGAACCGCTCTCGGCGTCCTCCACCGGACTCGTGGACACCCTCACCACCTACCTGTGCGTGGGGCACTCGCTCGAGGCCACCGCGCGCGAGCTGTTCGTCCACGCCAACACCGTGCGCTACCGGTTGCGCCGCGTCAGCGACATCACCGGGTGGGACCCCCTGCTGCCGCGGGACGCGTTCGTGCTGCACTGCGCCGTGCTCGCGGGCCGGCTGAACAGTCAGCCATGACATGGTCTTGTAGACCTCCCACAAAGCTCGTCCCCCAGGTTGGTGACACCGACCAGTCCATGGCGCGGTCCACTCTTGGTGGAATGAACGGGTGATTGCAGTTGTCTGCCCCGGTCAGGGGTCCCAGAAGCCAGGTTTCCTCACCGAGTGGTTGTCCGTTCCCGGAGTGTCCGACCACCTGAGCGAGCTGTCCGACGCCGCCGGGCTAGATCTCACGCACTACGGCACCCAGGCGGATGAGGAGACAATCAAGGACACCGCGGTGGCCCAGCCCCTCATCGTGGCCGCGGGTCTCGTGGCCGGGCGGCTGCTCGCGCCGAGCTTGGAGGACCGCTCCGACGTCGTCTTCGCGGGGCACTCCGTCGGTGAGATCACCGCCGCCGCGCTGTCCGGCGTGCTGAGCGAGGCGGACGCCATGCGGTTCGTGCGCGTGCGCGCCACGGAAATGGCCCGCGCAGCCGCCGTCTCCCCCACGGGGATGGCCGCGGTGCTGGGCGGTAAGCCAGACGACGTTGCTCAGGCCATCGCCGCCGTCGGCGCCACCGCCGCGAACGCGAACGGCGGTGGCCAGGTGGTCGCCGCCGGGACGATCGAGCAGCTCGACGCCCTCGCGGAGAACCCTCCGGCGCGGGCAAAGGTCATCAAGCTCAAGGTCGCCGGCGCGTTCCACACCGAGCACATGGCGCCCGCGCTGGAGCCGCTGCGTGAGCTCGTGCCGCAGCTGTCCCCGAACGATCCGACGCACCCCCTGCTGAGCAACTTCGACGGTGCCCGGGTCGACGGCGGTGCAGCGGCCGTGGACTCGCTCGTGGAGCAGGTCTGCCGCCCGGTGCGGTGGGACGCGTGCATGGAGACCCTGGCCGAGCTGCAGGTCGAGCACATCGTGGAACTGCCGCCGGCCGGGACCCTCGTGGGTCTGGCCAAGCGCGGGCTCAAGGGCGTGCCCGCAACCGCGGTCAACACACCGGAGGACCTGGAGACGGTGCGGAGTATTCTGAGCTGACAAGTGTGCGCACGCACCCGGACAACTCGTGAACTGCACCAGGTAAGGAGTCGGCCTCCCGTGGCGACCATCAAACAGAACACCCCCAACGCCCACACACGCATCCTGGGTATCGGCGCCTACCGCCCGTCCGAGATCGTGACCAATGACGACGTCTGTCAGTGGATCGAATCCTCCGACGAGTGGATCGTCAAGCGCACGGGCATCCACACCCGCCACCGTGCCCCGGCGGACGTCACCGTCCTGGAGATGGCCGAGCACTCGGCCCGCGAGGCACTCGAGAGCGCCGGTCTCACGGGTGAGCAGCTGGACACCATCATCGTGTCCACCGTGTCCTTCCCGTACCTCACCCCGTCCCTCGCCGCCCAGCTCGCGGACCGCCTGGGGGCCACACCTGCGGCGGCCTACGACATCTCCGCGGCGTGCGCGGGCTACTGCTACGGCATCGCCCAGGCGGACGCGCTCGTGCGCTCCGGGGATTCCACCAACGTGCTGGTGATCGGCGTGGAAAAGCTCTCCGACGTCATCGACAACACCGAGCGTTCCATCTCCTTCCTGCTCGGCGACGGCGCCGGCGCCGTGGTCATCGGCCCGTCCGACGTGCCGGGGATCGGCCCGTCCGTGTGGGGTTCGGACGGATCCAAGTGGGATGCGATCCGTATGACCCACCCGCTCACCGACATCCGCACGGTCGAGAAGGGTGGCGAGCGGACCTTCGCCAAGGACCTCGCGGACCCAGAGACCGGTGAGATGCGCCCGGACGCCACCATGTGGCCCACCCTGCGCCAGGACGGACCCACGGTCTTCCGGTGGGCCTCGTGGGAGGGAGCCCGCGTGGCCAAGGAAGCCCTCGAGGCCTCCGGGCTCGAGCCCGAGGACCTCGCGGCATTCGTGCCCCATCAGGCGAACATGCGCATCATCGATCAGATGGCCAAGGTGCTCAAGCTGCCCGACTCCGTGATCATCGCCCGGGACATCGCGGAGGCTGGTAACACCTCCGCGGCGTCCATCCCGCTGGCCACCCACCGCTTGCTCGCGGAGCACCCGGAACTGTCCGGGAAGCCCTCCCTGCAGATCGGTTTCGGGGCGGGTCTCGTGTACGGCGCCCAAGTGGTGCTGTTGCCCTGATCCCACCCGTGGCGTGCCGTAGGGTTAGACCGCACACCTCTTGTCCACGGGCCGTTCGAGCACTCGGGCGGTCCGCACGGTAGTTCTCCCGAACCCCGTGCTCACCCAGTAAGGTCGCGCACCGCGACTATAAGGAAAGGAAGCCGATATGGCGAGCAAAGACGAAATCCTGGCCGGCCTGGCAGAAATCGTGAACGAAGAGACCGGCCTCGAGACCGACGCCGTGCAGCTCGACAAGTCTTTCACCGAGGATCTGGACATCGACTCCATCTCCATGATGACCATCGTGGTCAACGCCGAGGAGAAGTTCGACGTCACTATCCCGGACGAAGAGGTCAAGAACCTGAAGACCGTCGAGGACGCCGTCAACTTCATCGACAACGCCCAGGACTGATCCCCGGGTGTCAGGTGGCGTGCCCTCCAGCGTGAGCGGGGCACGTCACCTCACGTCACACCAGGCGGCCGACCGAGCAAGCCCTGGAACATCTGCGACCCCGGACACGAGGAAGTGCACAACATGTCCCGCAAAGTAGTCGTCACCGGCCTGGGTGCCATCACTCCCATCGGTGAGAACGTCCAGGAGACCTGGCAGAACGCCCTCAAGGGTGTCTCCGGTGTCCACGCTCTGGAACAGGAGTGGGTGGAGAAGTACGACCTCCCTGTGCGCATCGGCGCCACCTCCCCCAAGCCGTCTGAGGATGCCGTGTCCCGGGTGCAGGCCAAGCGTCTGGACCCCTCCGGTCAGCTGTCCGTGGCAGCGGCTCGTGAGGCGTGGACGGACGCCGGTTTCTCCGGCGCCGACGCCGACTCGAGCGACGAGTTGGACCCCACCCGCGTGGGTGTGGCGTTCGGTACCGGTATCGGCGGTGTGTGGACCCTCCTGGATGCGTGGGACACCCTGCTCGCCAAGGGGCCCCGCCGCGTCAAGCCCATGACCGTGCCCATGCTCATGCCCAACGGCAATGCGTCCTCGGTGAGCATGGAGTTCAAGGCCCGCGCGTGCGCGATCACCCCGGTCTCCGCGTGTGCATCCGGCACCGAGGCGTTCTTCCAGGGTCTGAATCTGATCCGCTCGGGCAAGGCGGACGTGGTGATCGTGGGCGGCGCCGAGAGTGCGATCCACCCCATGACCATTGCCGCGTTCAACTCCATGCAGGCCCTGTCCCGGCGCAACGACGATCCGCAGCGCGCCTCCCGCCCGTTCGACGTGGACCGCGACGGGTTCGTCATGGGTGAGGGTGCCGGTGCCGTGGTGCTCGAGTCCGAGGAGCACGCGAAGGCCCGCGGCGCGCGGATCTACGCCGAACTGGCGGGTGCGGGTCTCAGTGCCGATGCCCACCACATCACCGCTCCCGCCACCGGGGATGAGGGCGGACCCGCCCGCGCGCTGCGTGAGGCCATGGAGTCCGGGGACATCGCCCCCTCGGACATCAAGCACGTCAACGCGCACGCGACCTCTACCCCCGTGGGCGACATCCCCGAGGCCGGCGCACTGCGCTGCGCATTCGGGTCCGCCGTGGACGACATGGCCGTGTCCGCGACCAAGTCCATGATGGGTCACCTGCTCGGTGGTTCCGGAGCCGTGGAGGGTGTGCTCACCGTCCTGGCCCTATCCGAGCGCAAGGCCCCGTGCACCATCAACCTGGAGAACCAGGACCCCCGGATCGATCTGGACGTGGTGACCACCGCCCGGAATCTCCCCGGTGGGGACATGGTCGCGATCTCCAACTCGTTCGGTTTCGGCGGGCACAACTCGGTGGCGGCGTTCCGCTCCCTGTAGCGGGCGCCCACCCCAGCGACGAACCCCGGTGGCCCACCCTGTGGAGGTGGGACACCGGGGTTCGTTCGTGCTCCGCAACGGATTCGGAGCGAGAGTTCTGAGGTCGGAAACTTGTAGGTACGGGTGGCACCCATCGGGGGTCCCCGGGTAGATCACCCACCACGTCACGCCGCATCGGTAACGCCTTTCCGGGGCGAGCCGCGTCATCCGGCGGGTCTACCGGCGGGCGGCTATCTGGCGGGGGTCATCCGACGCGATGCAGCCACCGCACGGGTGCGCCCTCGGCGGCGTGACGGAACGGTTCCAACTCCTCGTCCCAAGCCTCCCCCAGCGCCAGGGAGAGCTCCGCGACCACGGCGGAGGGGTCCCCACCGGAGGCCTCGAACGCGAACCGGATCCGGTCCTCGCTCACGCAGATGTTCCCGGCGACGTCCGTGGTCGCGTGGAAAATCCCCAGATCCGGCGTGAAGGACCACCGGGAGCCGTCGTTACCGCGGCTCGCGTTCTCGGTCACCTCGAACCTCACCCGCCCCAGGGTCCGGAGCGCGGAGGCGAGCAGCGCCCCCGTGCCTGCGCGGCCGGACCACTCGAGTTCGGTGCGCACGCAACCGGGCTCGGCGTTCTGCGGTGTCCACTGTAGATCCGTGCGCTGTCGCGAGACGGATTCCAGAGCCCACTGGATGTGAGGGCACAGCGCCTGCGGCGCGGAGTGCACGTACAGCACACCCCGCGTGGTAGGTGAAGACATAGCCTGTTCCTCCGTTGTGTAGGTACGTCTTCCCCAACGTCCTGCTCGGAGGCCCCGGCCTATGTGTTTCGGCGCCCGTATGAAGTTGTCTGGTCGGTGTTCGGCGACCTGATGTACACACCCTCGCGGATTCGAGGCCGCGGGGTGGCTCATTCCGTTTCATTGTCCAGCAGGGCTACTCACCGGTCAACCCGAATCACTGCTCGCGCTGAAATGTCAAGCTCGCGGATGCGCTTGGGAGTAGGCACGTTTGAGCCGCTCCACGGACACATGGGTGTAGATCTGGGTGGTGGCCACGCTCGCGTGCCCCAGCACTTCCTGCACGGTGCGCAGGTCCGCTCCCCCATCCAGCAAGTGGGTCGCAGCGCTGTGCCGCAGGCTGTGCGGCCCACGGGCGGTGGTGTTCGGAATGGTCTCCAACGCACGGGCCACGACCCTGCGGGCCACCCGGGCGTCGATCCGGGCACCGCGGGCCCCGACGAAGACGGCGTCACCCGCGTCGGGTGCCGCGAGCTCCGCGCGCCGATGTCCCCACAGGGCCAGCGCCTCCCCCGCGCTCTCCCCGTACGGGACCCGGCGTTGTTTGTTGCCCTTGCCCGTGACCGTGAGGACGTGGTTCACGGCGTCCACGTGGAACCCGTCGAGGGACACGAGCTCGCTGATCCGAGCGCCCGTGGCGTAGAGCAGTTCGAGCAGTGCCCAGTCGCGCGCCGCGAGCGCTGCCGCGTGAGCGTCGTCGTGCTCACCGAGGGCGACGTCCCCGAGGTCGTCGAGCATGTCGTTGAGTGCCGTGGCGCCCACGACGTCCGGGAGGTGCTTGGCGGGGCGCGGCCCGCGCAACCCCGCGGCCGGGTCGTGACGCAGCCCCTGGGTGTCCACGGCCCAGCGGAAGAACGTGTGCACGGCCGCGATCCCCCGGGACAGGGAACTACGGGCGAGTCCTCGGTGGTGGCGCTGGGCGAGCCAGCCGCGCAGGGTGTCCCGGTCCAGCAGGTCCATGGCGTCGATCCCGTGGTCCCGCATCCAGTGCGAGAGGTCCGAGACGTCGTTGACGTAGGAGCGCACGGTGTGGTCGCTGCGGGACCGCTCGAGGCTCAGGTACGCCCGGAACTGCGGGAGGTAGGCCTCGAGCGGCCCGGGCGGGGCATCCTTCGCCCCTGCTGCCGGTGCCCCCTGCGCGCCCGACGACGCCGCGTGCTCAGGTTCCCGTTCGACCTTCCGGTCTTTTACTGCGCCCATGCGGCGAGCCTACCCGCCGCCATCCGAGCAGCGAGTCCGCGGCCAGTCCGGCGTCACGGAGCCTTACGAGACCCGTGAGCACCTCCCCCGGGCTCAACCCGGACACCGCGCACAGGTGGGACGGGTCCGCGTCGGTGCGCAGGGGCAGCGCGTCGAACAAGCGCAACAACGTGGGATCCAGGCCGTCCTCGGGGCGCTCGTCACGGGTACTCGCCGCCCGGTGTGCATCCTGGGCCACCGCATTGCCCAGGGGCTCCACGAGTTCCAGGAGCTCGGCGGCATTGCTCACGAGCACCGCGTGATCGTCGCGGATGAGGCGATGGCAGCCCGCCGATCCTCCCACGAGAACGTCCCCCGGGACCGCGGCGACCTCCCGCGAGAGCCCCGCTGCGTGGCGTGCGGTGTTGAGCGATCCGGAACGCCACGCCGCCTCCGTGACCACCGTGGCTCGCGTGAGGGCCGCGATGATGCGGTTGCGCTGCAGGAACCGGTAGCGCGCGGGAGCACAGCCCAGGGGGACCTCACTCAGCACCACTGAACGCTGCGTGATGTGATGCAGCAGGTCCGCGTTGCCCGCCGGGTAGAACCGATCCACACCGCACGCCAGAACGGCGATCGTGGCCCCGTCCTCGGTGCCTGCCTCAAGGGCGGCCGTGTGCGCCACGGCGTCGATCCCGTACGCGCCGCCCGAGACCACACACCAATGGGCAGCGGCCAGTTCATGGGCCATCTGACGGGTCACCGCGGCCCCGTAACCGCTCGCGTTGCGCGCGCCCACCACGGCCACGCTGCGATCCAGCCGGGACAGCGCATCACGATGACCCCGGCCCCACAGGACCACCGGGCGCTGCAGGCCCAGGTCGTCGAGCTGCGCGGGCCACTCCGGATCCTCCGGGATGAGTGTCCACGCACCGATCTGTTCGGCGTGCCGGGCATCCACGCGGGGCTCCGGGACGGGCAGCCGCGAGCGCCAGGCCGCGAACCGTTTGAGGAGATTCGGGACCGACGAGTCCGGGGCCAGCTCCTCGGTGGCCTTGCGATAAACGGAACACAGAGCGGGACTGGGGGCCTGCAATTCCACGATGCTGCGCCACAACAGTTCAGGGCCTAGGGCTGCCAGCAGGATCAAGCCCGCGGTGTCGCCGGGTTCGA
>NZ_DDIY01000010.1:9150-14179 GCF_002338785.1 Kocuria sp. UBA1838
CCCGGCGGGGTGGTGCTCTGTCGAGCTGCCGTAGCTTTCAGACCCGGCGGGGTGGTGTTCCGTCATGTCGTCACCGTCGTCTTGAAGTAGAGGGCCAGCTGCACGTGCTCGGGGCTGGGAACCGTGGCCCCGGCCAGATCCGCCAGGGTCCAGGCAACACGCAACACCTTCACGAATCCACGGGCCGTCAGGGTCTTGTTGTCCATGGCGGCCTTGAGCGGTAGCACGGATCGAGTGCCCGGTGACAGGGTGCGATGCAACAGTGAACCCGGAACCGCGCTGTTCAGTCGGCACCCCCAGCGGCGCAGCCGCTCCTCCTGGGCGGCCCGGGCGGTCGCAACCCGCTCCGCGACGGCTGCGCTGTCCTCGGGGGTCCGGCCGTGGCCCCCGCTGAGCTCGTGGTAGGTCACGGCGGGGACCCGCAATTGCAGATCCACACGGTCGAGCAGGGGCCCGGACAGTTTGCCGAAATACCTGCGGCGCTGCACCGCCGTGCATGTGCATGCCTGGTCCGTGCCGCCCGCGTTGCCACACGCACACGGATTCGCCGCCAGGACCAATTGGAAATGCGCGGGATAGTGGGCCACGGATTGTGCCCGGGCGATCGTGACCGTTCCCGATTCGAGCGGTTGCCGCAGGGCGTCCAGCACCCGGCGGTCGAACTCAGGGGCCTCGTCCAGGAACAATACGCCCCGATGCGCCAGGGAAATGGCCCCGGGCCGTGGCATCCCGCTGCCTCCGCCACACAGCGCGGGCATGGTGATGCTGTGGTGTGGGGCCTGGAACGGGGGCCGCCGTATGAGGGACGAACACACGTCGTCGCCTCGCAGCGAATGCACGGACGTGACCTCCAGGGAGTCATCGTCCGCGAGGTCCGGCAGGATCCCCGGCAACCGTTCCGCGAGCATCGTCTTGCCCGCTCCCGGTGGTCCCACCATCAGGAGATGATGTCCACCGGCGGCGGCGATCTCGAGCGCTTGACGCCCTTCGACCTGCCCCACCACGTCCCGCAGGTCTGGCACGGCCGTTCCGTCCGGCTCCTGCGGGTTCCCGCCGTCCGGCGCGCTCTCGGCCCGTGACGACGTCGCACGGGCCAGCAACGTAGGATCCGCTCCGTGGGCGACGAGCAGCTGCGACAGGTGGGCGGCGGAACTCACGTCCGCGCCGGCCACCAGCTCGGCCTCCGCCCGATTGGCTTCGGCGACGACCACTCGGGGATACCCCGCCCGCACCGCTGCCAACACGGCGGGCAGGACACCGCGCACCGGACGCAGGGAACCGTCCAGACCGAGCTCGGCGTAGAACACCGTGTCCGGCGGCACCCGCACCACTCCCTGGGCGCTGAGCACCGCCATCACGACCGCGACGTCGAAGTGCGACCCCCGCTTGGGGAGCGTGGCCGGGGAGAGGTTCACCGTGATCTTGCGCGGTGCGAGGGCGGCCCCGGCATGGCGCGCGGCCGAACGGATCCGCTCCTTGGACTCGTTCACCGCTTGATCGGGCAGGCCGATGATCGTGAACGCCGGCAGTGACTGGCCGATGTCCGCCTCAACCTCCACCACGTGCCCCGCCAACCCGACCAGCGCCACACTGCGGCTGCGCGCGAACCCGTTCACGAGCCACGTCCGGACCATGGGTTGGCGCTGCACGTCACCGAATCTCGAATCATGGGTCCAGCGTTCCCGCCCGGGCCGCCGGGCCCTAGCACAGCCCAGCAGTGTGCAGCCCAGATGCCGCGGCCCTAATGCGGACATGAACTGGCCAGACGGGCGAGGCACGACTCGAGAGACCCGGTGGAACACGATCACCCGCGGAGGCCCCTAACAGCGCCGGCACGGCGGACCCGTGACCCGGCCGGGCGCAGCAGACTACGTCGCGAGGCGCCCCTGAACAGAACCGTGTACCGGGGCGAATCCCAACGAACGGCCCACTAGAGAGCAGCGGGCGCGGGGTCCTCCAGGGGCACGGGGACGGCAATTGCCGGGTCCGTGTCCTCGACGGGCAGCACGTCAGTAGGAACCGACACCGGCACCACGGAGACGGCGCTGTCGGGACGCTCCGTGACCGGGGCTCCGGCCCGCAGTTCCAGGTTCATGGGACCGAGCTGTAGGTCCTGCGACTCCGCCGGGGCTGCGGGCTCCAGGGATCCCGGGCCCGGAATCCCCGGATCCGGGTCCACGGGGTCCGGGATCACCGGTGCTGGCACCGTGGGCACCGAGACGATGGGATCGGTCACCGCCGGGTGGGGCGAGACGGAGGTGTCGGGCGCGGGTACCGGCGGGATCGGGATCGTGGGCGCCGGGCTCGGAGGCACGGGACCGCCCGGATCGGGATTCACCGGCGGGATCCCTCCCGGATCCGGGAGAACGGGCGCTCCTGGGTCCGGAACCGCGGGCGCACCCGGATCCCCGGGCGCCTCAGGGGTGTCCGCGGTGGGCGGTGCCGAGGGTTCGGGGACGTCCGGAGCGGGGACACCGGGAGCAGCCGATTCCGCGGGGGCATCGGGGCTCGCACTCTCCCTGGCGCCGTCCGATCCATTCCCGCTGCCCGATTGTCCGCCGCCCGCGGGCCCGTTGCCGCTCGGGGTGTCATCGGTGTCCTCGGGCTGGGCACGCACGGCGGTAACTTCCCGGTTACCGATGGAGGGGATCAGCTCGAGGCTCTCGAAGCTCTCCGGAACACGGGAGATGTCGCCCACGAGGATGTTCGTACCGCGCTCGCCCACGGCGATGTCCCCCGCGGCGGTCCGGTCCGCCACCTCGATGCGATTCTTGAGGTGCCGGGCCTCGTGCTCGGTCAGTGGCGACCCGTCATGGGCGCGGTACTGGTCCCCGGACGTCCGGGGCCGCCACCGGTCCAGGGCCCGTGAGACGTTCTCCAGTTGGTAGGACCCGCCGTCGGAGGCCTTGAGGATCATGCGACTCACCGACACGGGGGAATCTCCCCGTTCGTTGTCGATCTCCACGGTGGCGTACGTCGCGCGTTTGACGCGGGCATCCTTGCGCAGTTCGTCGAGTTCAGGATCGGGAATCTCCCGCGCGGGGAGCGTGATGCGCACGGACGCCCCGTTGGGGAGGTTCGCCCGGAAGATCCCGGCATGCAGACCCCGGTCACCCGCGGCTGAGGTGGCACACGCGGAGGCGTCGGATCCGGCGGGCGGCTCCTCGTCCGCGCACGAGACGAGCATCAGCGAGGCGGCCGCGGCCAATGCCGTGGCCGACAATACGTGAGGAAGCCACGCCGGACTCTTCATGCGTCCCCCGATCGCCGAGCCTTTGTACTCATCCCACAAAATACCGTGGCACGGGGAGGGGGAAATTCATAATGCTCTCGGTGACGACCCGGAGTGTGACTCCCCGGTGGAGGTCGGCGGCGAACGGGCCCCGTGGCACGGATCGCGCGGATGCCTCACAACCAGCCGAGGGAGCCCATGTGTTCCACGCGCGGGGTACCGCCGCGGGGCCAGTGGACCGCCACGACGTCCACGCCGGGGATCGCGACAGCCCTGTGTTCCCTGGCCCAGGCACGCGCGAGGACATGCAGTCGCCGCAGCTTCTCCCACCCCACGGCCTCCGCGGGATGTCCGAAGTCCCCGCCCGAGCGCGTCTTGACCTCGAACACGGTCACGGTTCCCTGTCGCTCGGCGACGACGTCCAGCTCACCGCGGGGTGCCCCGGGCCCAACGGCGGGGCGCCAGTTCCGGTCCAGGATCCGCCAGCCCGAACGCTGCAACAGGTCCGCGATCAGTTCCTCCCCCGCCCTCCCCACGCTCACATGGGCCGCGACCTGGGCGTCGGGCGGGGCGGTGTCGGGCGGAGCGGCGCCCGGGCGACCGGAATTGCGTGGCACATGGGCAGATGTGGAAGTCGTCATGGACCCACTGTGATGCGCGACGACACTCCTGGCCATGGCCGGGGCGCGCCTGTGCAGGGCGGATCCGCCCAGGACGCGCTATGGGCCCTCGAGTACCAGGCCCCCACCTCACCTGCGAAGGAAGGCGGGTGAGCAGCGGACTACCGCGCGCCCAGGTTCCAGCTGAGCCGGTGCTGCGGCGTGGTGCCGTGTTCGAGCAGCGCCGCGCGATGCACAGCACTGCCGTAGCCCTTGTTGGACTCCCACGCGTACGCGGGGAACTCGCGGCCGAGCGAGACCATGAGTTCGTCGCGCTCCACTTTCGCCAGGATCGACGCGGCCGCCACGCTGACACAGTGCGCATCGGCCCGGACGAATGTGCGCACGACCGGCGGCAACGCGGCGTCGTCGGCGTCCTGCCCCAGCACCGGGGGTGCGTCCAGCCAGTTGTGGGAACCGTCCAGGATCAAGGCATCGACGCGCGTGCCGTGTGCGGCCACGGTGGCCAGTGCCCGGAGCCCGGCCAAGCGCAGCGCGTCGGTGACACCGAACTGGTCGATCTCGCGCGGTTGCGCGTGCCCCACCGCGGTGCCCGCGGCCCATGCCGCGATCGTGCCCGCGAGGGCCGCACGCCGCGCTGGACTCAGGGCCTTGGAGTCACGCACGCCGTGCCACGGCGGCGGGTCAGACGGCGCTCCCCCGGCCATCCGTTCGAGGTCCAGGACCGCGAGGCCCACGCTCGCGGGACCCGCGAGGGCTCCCCGGCCCACCTCGTCCATTCCGGCCACGAAGCGGTGCCCGGCGCGCGCGAGTTCCGTTTCCAGTTCGAGCGTGGGCACGGTGCGCGGCGTCGCGGAGCTCACTGCCCGCCGGCCGCGGGGACGTCCTGGAACACCTCGGCGGGGTTGTGCAGGAACTGGAAGCGATCGAGCGGCCACGCGATCACGAACGCGGTGCCCACGACGTCGTCCTCGCTCACGAACCCGGTGCCGGTGGCGATGTGGTAGCGGGAATCGGCGGAGGCGTTGCGGTGGTCACCCAGCACGAACAGCTTGCCGTCGGGCACGGTGACGTCGAACGGGATGTCGGACGGCGCTGCCCCGGGGTACAAATAGGGCTCATCGAGCGCCTCGCCGTTGACCGTGACCCGCCCGGACGCGTCGCAGCACGTCACGTG
>NZ_DDIY01000010.1:14421-92864 GCF_002338785.1 Kocuria sp. UBA1838
CAGGCCCACGAACTCGAGCGCGCCGCGCACGGGGTTGGCCGCGGTCCGGGGCGCCTCGGGCAGCCAACCCTGGGTGTCCTCGAAGACCACGATGTCGCCGCGGTCGATGTTGCCCGTGCGGCCGTCCAGCACGTTGACGAAGATCCGGTCGTTGAGTTCCAGGGTCTGTTCCATGGACCCGGAGGGGATGAAGAAGCCGCGGATCAGGAAGGTCTTGACCAGGAACGCGATGAGGAGCGCGAGGGCCACCACGATCAGGATCTCCTTGACCGCGCCCCACCCGGTCGTGGGCTCCTTGGCGTCCCGGCGGCCGCGGCGCCGTGCGCCGGATTCGCTCGCCCGCGCGTCCCGGGGTGCCGCCGCGCCGCCGGGGTCGCGCTGGGGTGCGGGCTCACCCGGTCCGCGAACGCCCTCGACACCTGATCCATGCTGCTCAGCCACTACGCATTCCTCTTCTCGGGTCCCACGGACACGGTTGCGTGTTCGCGCGTGGGAGTTTGCTCGGCGACGTCGCTCGCGCCCGGGATGCCGTCCGCGCGGGGGTGCGCGGGGCGGGGCGGAGCACCGAGACCGTCACTCCCGCAGTGTACGGGCACGCTCCGGGGGCCACACGACACGCTCGGCGGTGCCCACGATGCGTTCGGTGCGGATCAGGCCGCCGCCCGGCGAGCCCAGCAGCGATCGGGAGTCCACGGACACGCTGCGGTGGTCACCCATGAGCCACACCCGTCCTTCGGGCACGTGCACCGTGAACGGGATTCGGGACGGCTCGTCCCCGCGGAAAACGTAGTCCTCGTGTTGTGGCCGGCCGTTGACGGTGACCAGTCCGCCCGCGGTGCAGCAGGACACTGTGTCCCCTGCGACCCCGATGACCCGCTTGACGTACGCGGTGTCTGAACCGGTGACGCCCAGCCAGCGGCCCAGGGTGTGGGCGACCTGCTGGTGCCACGGGTCCGTCGAGTGCAGCGGGTCCAGGGAACCGCGGCCGTCGAAGACCACCAGCTCGCCCCGAGCGACGTCGTTCCCCGAGACGAGTTTGTCCACCAGCACCCGGTCCCCGCCCTGGAGCGTGGGCTCCATGGAATCGGAACCGACCCAGTAGACGTCCGCCACGAAACCGCGCACGACCGAGGCCAGGACGAAGGCCGTGAGCAGGGCGATGGCCACGACCCACAACCACCACCGGCGCGTGGAAACGGGCCGTTTCACGGCGGAGGACCCGGCAGATGCCGGGCCCTCCGCGTGTTCCGTGTGCTGTGGCACCCGGTGAGTCTTACTTGCTCGATGCGCTCGAGTCGCGCTTCTCGCGGATGCGAGCAGCCTTACCGTGACGATCGCGCATGTAGTACAACTTGGCACGGCGCACGTCGCCGCGGCTCACGAGCTCGATCTTCTCGATGATCGGGGAGTGCACCGGGAAGGTACGCTCCACGCCCACACCGAAGCTGACCTTGCGCACGGTGAAGGTCTCGCGCACGCCGGAGCCCTGACGGCCCACGACGAAGCCCTTGAACACCTGAACACGGGAGCGGTTGCCTTCCACGATGTTCACGTGCACGTTGAGGGTGTCACCGGCACGGAAGTCCGGGACGTCGTTGCGCAGCGACTTGGCATCAAGCTGGTCAAGAATGTTCATGACATAACTCCTCGTGATCGCCGCAGGTCTCCCACGTGTGGTCCGCGTGTCACCCCGCGCGGGGTGGCATCGCTCCAGGATCCGGGACGGAACTTGGGATGGCCGTGCCGGGTGGTGCGTCGTTGGTCGCTCTCCCCCCTGCGGCAGGGGCGTGCCCGACGCACACACAGCGCTCTATTATGCCATATCCGGCGTGCCTTCCGCGGCCGCGTGCCCGCCGTCACGGCGCCACGATCCACCCGTCACGTGGAAGCCGGTCTCGGCGAGCACCGCGAGGTCCGCCCTGTCCAGCTGTGCGGGGTCCAGGGCCAGGATCATGTCCGGGCGGCGCTGCGCGGTGCGCGAGAGTTGCTGGTCCCGCCGCCACCGTTCGATCCGCCCGTGGTGACCGGACAGCAGGATCTCGGGCACGGCCCGCTCCCGCCACACCGCGGGTTTCGTGTACACGGGGTACTCGAGCAGCCCGCCCGTGTGGGACTCCTCGGCCAGTGATTCCGGATTGCCGATCACGCCGGGGATCAACCGCGTCACGGCCTCGACCATGGCGAGCACTGCGACCTCTCCCCCGTTGAGCACGTAGTCGCCCAGACTCAGGGGGCGCACCCGCACCTCGGTCCGAGCGTTGTCGATGAAGCGCTCGTCGATCCCCTCGTAGCGCCCGCACGCGAAGATCAGGTGCTCCTCCGCTGCCAGTTCGTACGCGATCCGCTGCGTGAACACCTCCCCCGCCGGGGACGGGACCACGAGCACGGGTGCCGCGGAGTGTTTCCCAACGGTGAAGGACGACGTTGCGGCACCCGGCTCTGTGGTCTGCGCAGGGTTCGTCACGACAGCCGGTACCGCGGTCTCCGGGGCCTCCGGTGCGGTCCGAGCGGACGACGACGCCGCGGCGTCGCCCCCTGCGCGCACCACCGACTCGAGGGCGAGCGTCCATGGCTCGGGCTTCATGACCATGCCCGCGCCCCCGCCGTAGGGGGTGTCGTCCACGGTGCGGTGCCGGTCGGTGGTGAAGTCGCGGGGATCGGTGACCGCGAGGTGGAGGACCCCGTCCGTGACGGCCTTACCGATCAGTGACAGGTTGAGGGGCTGCAGGTACTCGGGGAAGATGCTCAGCACGTCGATGCGCACGGTTTACTCCGCTTCCGCGAGCTCGAGCAGGCCCGGGGGCGGGCTCACCAGCACGACACCCGCGTCCAGGTCCACCTCGGGGACGATTTCTTCCACGAACGGGATGAGCACGGGCCGCCCGCCGCCGTCCGGGGTGATCTCCAACAGGTCCTGGGCGACACCCTGGATCAGCGCCTTGACCGTCCCGATCCGGGCGTCGTCCCGTGTGATGTCCACCGCCGTGAGACCCAGCAGGTCGTCCTGGTGCCATTCGTCGTCGTCGAGCTCGAGGTCCGCGGCCTCCGCGAACAGTTCGAGACCCCGCGCGGCCTCCGCCGCGTTGCGGTCCTCGATCTCCTCGAAACGCGCCACCAGCACGTTCTTGTTCCACCGGGAACCGCTCACGGTCACGTGCTCGAGCTGCGGGGAGCCGGCCCCGGCCGGTGCATTGCCCTCGCCCCTGCCCCGCTCACGGGCGGGCTGCACCTCGAGCACGGAGCCCGGGGCGAACCGCGCCCGCGGGTCGTCCGTGAACAACTCCACCGTGACTTCTCCCCGCACCCCGTGCGGTTTACCGATCCGGGCTACCCGAACGCTCATGGCATCTCCTCGTGGCGACTCGTGCTGTGTGGGGCCCGCACGCTACCGCGCGGGCAACGACCACGGCCCCCGCTCCTCGGTGCGAGGAACGGGGGCCGTGATACGTGTGTTCGCGTCAGCGACGCCGGTCGGTGTCGACCACGTCCACGCGAACGTTCTCGCCGGAAGCCAGTGCCGAGACCACGGTGCGCAGGGCCTTGGCCGTGCGTCCCGATCGCCCGATCACGCGACCCAGATCGTCCGGGTGCACTCGCACCTCGAGCGTCTGACCGCGCCGGCCGTCGCGGGAGCGCACCGACACGTCGTCGGGGCTGTCCACGATGCCACGGACCAGGTGCTCGAGCGCTTCGGCGAGCATGCTCACTCTGCCTTCTCGGCGTCGTCCTCCGTGGCCGCGGTCTCCTCGGCGGGAGCTTCCTCGGCCTTGTCGGCCTTGGCGGTGATGGCCTCGGGGATGATCACGGAACCGTTGTCCGGGGCCACGAACTCGGCCTTGGCCTCGGGCTGCTTGAGGGTGCCCTCGGCGCCCGGCTCACCCTTGAACTTCTGCCAGTCACCGGTGATCTTCATGAGGGACAGCACGGCCTCGGAGGGCTGCGCACCCACACCGAGCCAGTACTGCACGCGATCCGACACCAGGTTGATGTACGAGGGGTGCTCGGTGGGCTGGTACACACCGACCTCTTCGATCACGCGACCGTCGCGCTTCTTGCGGGAATCCACGACGACCACGCGGTAACGAGGGTCACGCATCTTGCCCATACGCTTGAGACGAATCTTGACTGCCACTTGTGTGGTTACTCCTGTTTCGAATGGAATCGGACATCGCACACACCTGGCCGTGGGGCGGGCCGTGAATGGATTTCCTGTGGACGCGACAGCACGCGCGGTGAGAGGGTCCGCACGGGTCGAGTACCCGACCATTGTGCCATACGTGTCAAACCGAGGGCGGTCGGGGCGAACGCGTCAGCGGTTCTTGCGTGCGCGCACCGAGGCCCACAGGGCGGCTTGGAGGGCGGCATCCGTGAACAGCGCCGCCGACGCCGAACCGAGCACGGCGGCACGGCGTCCCCCGCGGGCCGCGAGACCCGCGAGCCCTGCGCCGAGGGCGATCTCCGCTCCCCCGATCGCGAGCAGCAGTCCCGGCCTGCGCACGTAGGCCCGCTGGATCCGGGACAGCACGTCCCCGCCGCTGGGTTCCACGCTCGCGGCGGCCAGCATGGACAGACCCAGGGGCCGGGGCTCGAAGTCCGAGACACCGTCGACCTCGTGCAGTTCGCGCTGGGACTCCACGAGCTTCGCGGCCACGGTGGGTAGGCCGAGCAGCTGCAGGACGGATTCCAGTAGCAGCCCCGAGCTGGGCGTGCGCGCGTAGTTCTCGAGCCGGGCCGTGGCGGCGGCGTCCAGCTCGGTGAGGGACGCGATGAACTCCACCGTGGTCAGCATGCGGGCCTCGGCGGTGCCCGCGGCGGGCGACGACGCGGCGTCGTCCGCGCCCGCGGCGCTGGCGGTATCGGGGGCACCGCTGAAATCCAGAGCGCCGTTCGTGTCCTGCGCCTCACGCGCAGGCTGGGCCGTGGGCACCGGGCTCGCCTGCCCCCGGAGCGCTTCGAGGGCAAGGTCGGTCGCGGACTCCGCGGGTTCCCAGCGCAGCGTGGAATCGTCCGCGATCCGCGCGAACTGGGCACTCCACGACTCACGAGCGTTCAACGAGTTCACGGGTGGGTAGATCCGCAGGCTGCGGCTCTCCCCGTCCGAGGAGATCAGGACGGCCATCGCGTCAGGGTCCGCGGCCGCAGCGAGGGCCCCGGGGTCCAACTCGTCCGGGACCAGCACGACTGACCAGCCGTTGCGCGCGAGCGCCGTGAACCTGGTCCCCAGAGCGGTGGCGATGAACGGCAACTGCGGGGCGTCCGCGTGCACGATCAGCGCGGTGCGCGGCGCGGCACTCATGCGCGCCGACCGCCGTCCATGACGCGTTCGACCACGGTCCCGGAGTGCAAGGCCTCCAGAGCCGCGCGGATGTGCTGCGCCAGGCCGGAGCTCAGCACGGTCTCGAGCTCCTCGGGGGCTACCCAGCGGTACGAGAGCAGTTCCTCCTCCTGCACCGTGATGGGGGTGTCGGAGGGGATTTGCCCGCCGTCGTAGAGGAAGGACACGGAGTCCCCCCACATGCCCATGCCCACGCCGTGGCTCACCGCGAGCAGCCGCCCGCCCTCGAGGTGCAGGCCGACCTCCTCCACCACTTCGCGGAAGCACCCGGTACGGGGATCCTCCCCCGCCTCCACGGTGCCGCCGGGCAGGGTCCAGTCGTCCTTGTAATTGGGTTCGACCGTGAGCACGCGACCGCTCTCGTCCCGGATGATCGCGGCGGACGCGAGCCGCCGGGTGGGCAGCGACGCGATGAAGCTGCGCAGTTCGTCGTCGGGGAGGTATGAACCCATGACCGCCTACTTTCCGAGGAATTTCTCGAAGCCCTTGGGCAGGTTCAGCGACTCGGCGTCCAGGTCCTTGCCCTGGGCACCGAACGCGCTGCCCGGTGCCGCCGGTTTCTGGCCGGAGGCGAGGGCCGCGTTCTCCTGCGCGCGCTTGGCGGGGTTGCCGGAGCGCGAGCTCTTCTTCTTGGACTTGCCCTTCTTGGCAGCACCCCCGCCGGCGCCGCCCATCCCGGGGATGCCGCCGGGCATCCCGGGCACGCCCTTGCCCTGGGCCAGGCGCTTCATCATCTTCTGCGCCTGGGCGAAGCGCTCCATGAGCTGGTTGACCTCGGAGACCGAGACGCCGGAACCCTTCGCGATGCGCGCGCGGCGCGAGCCGTTGATGATCTTGGGGGCCACGCGTTCGTGCGGGGTCATGGAGCGCACGATGGCCTCCACGCGGTCGATCTCCCGCTCGTCGAAGTTCTCGAGCTGCTCGCGCATCCCGGCGGCGCCGGGCATCATGGCGAGCATCTTCTTCATGGACCCCATCTTGCGCAGCTGCTGCATCTGCGCGAGGAAGTCCTCGAAGGTGAAGTCCTCCTGATCGGTGAACTTCTTGGCCATCCGCTCGGCCTGGGTTTTGTCCCACTGTCGCTCGGCCTGCTCAATGAGCGTGAGGACGTCACCCATGTCCAGGATGCGCGAGGCCATCCGGTCCGGGTGGAACTGCTCGAAGTCCCGCACACCCTCGCCCGTGGACGCGAACATGATGGGCTTGCCGGTCACTGCGCGGACGGACAGGGCCGCGCCGCCGCGGGCGTCGCCGTCAAGCTTGGAGAGCACCACGCCGGTGAAATCCACGCCCTCGTCGAACGCCTTGGCGGTGTTCACGGCGTCCTGGCCGATCATTGCGTCGATGACGAACAGGACCTCGTCCGGGTCCACGGCGTCGCGGATGTCGCGCGCCTGGTTCATCAGCGCCTGGTCGATGCCCAGGCGTCCGGCGGTGTCGACGATCACGACGTCGTAGAGCTTGGAGCGGGCGAAGTCGACGCCGTCGCGGGCCACCTTCACGGGATCCCCCGTGGGGTCGTCGAACTCCGAGGTGGCGCCGGGCTCGGGGGCGAACACGGGTACCCCGGCGCGCTGACCCACGACCTGCAGCTGGGTGACGGCATTGGGCCGCTGCAGGTCGGAGGCCACGAGCACGGGCTTGTGGCCCTGGTCCGTGAGCCACTTGCCAAGCTTGCCGGCCAGGGTGGTTTTGCCCGCACCTTGCAGGCCCGCGAGCATGATCACCGTGGGCCCGGTCTTGGCGAGGTTGATCCGCCGGGTCTCGCCGCCGAGGACGTTCTGCAGCTCCTCGTTGACGATCTTCACGACCTGCTGGCCGGGGTTCAGCGCCTCCGAGACCTCCGCGCCGAGCGCGCGCTCCTTGACGATCGCCGTGAACTCCCGGACCACGGGCACGGCCACGTCCGCCTCCAGCAGGGCCCGGCGGATCTCCCGGACGGTGGCATCGACATCGGCCTCCGAGAGCCGGCCCTTGCCGCGCAGGTTCTTGAAGGTCGCTGTGAGCCGGTCGGACAGTGAATTGAACACGGGGTGGTCGCTGCTTTCGTCTGACAACGGATGAATTCAGTGTCCCAGGTTAGCAAGCGAAGCCCCGCCCGGTCGCCCGGACGGGGCCTGTGCCGACGACGTCGCGCGCGACCTCAGAGCGCGACGTCACCCAATTCGCCGGTGCTCACGCGCACGGTGTTCTCCACGGCAGTGACCCACACCTTGCCGTCCCCGGGTTCGCCCGTGCGTGCGGAGGTGACGATGACGTCCACGAGGTCCTGGACCTCGCCGTCCTCCACGACCGTCTCGATGCGCACCTTCTCGAGGAGGTCCACCGTGTACTCGGCACCGCGGTAGACCTCGCGGTGCCCGCGTTGGCGGCCGTAGCCGTGGACGGTCAGCACGGTCATGCCCTGCACGCCGTATCTCTCCAGGGCGTCTTTGACGTCACTGAACTTCTCGGGTCGCACCACTGCGGTGATCAGCTTCACTGGTTGTCTCCTTTGCTGGCGGCGGGCACGGGGGCTTCGGCGGTCCCGGGCAGGGGCCGCGCGGGGGCCTGCCCGGCGAAGTAGCCGGTGGCCTCGTCCTTCAGCGAGTACGCGGACTCCGCGTGCTGAGTGAGGTCCACGCCGATGACCTCGTCCCGGCGGGTGATCCGCAACCCCATGGTGGCCTTCAGGACGAGCCCGATGACCAGCGTGAGGACGCTGGTGTAGAGCGTCACGAAGAGGGTCGCGGCGAGCTGGGTGCCCAGCAGGCCCCAGCCACCACCGTAGAACAGTCCGGCCCGGCCCTCGGAGGGGATCGCCAGGAAGCCCAGCGCCACGGTGCCGACAATGCCGGAAACCAGGTGCACGCCGCACACGTCCAGCGAGTCGTCCAGGTGGATCCGGTACTTCAGGCCCACGGCGATCGCGGAGCACGCACCGGCCACGGCGGAGAGCAGGATCGCGCCGAGCGGGGTCACGTCGGCGCACGCCGGGGTGATGGCCACGAGCCCGGCAACGACGCCCGACGCCGCACCCAGCGACGTCGCGTGCCCGTCCCGGATGCGCTCGGTGAGCAGCCAGGCCAGCATGGCCGCAGCCGGGGCCACGAGCGTGTTGGTCCAGATCAGGGCGGCCTGCTCCACGGTGGTTGCGGCGCCGGCGTTGAAGCCGAACCAGCCGAACCACAGGATGGCCGAGCCGAGCATCACGAGCGGCAGGTTGTGCGGGCGCTGGCCCGAGTCGCGGCCGAAGCCGCGGCGGGCGCCGATGAGTAGGATGAGCACCAGCGCCGCGATACCCGCGTTGATGTGCACGGCGAGCCCGCCGGCGAAGTCGATCGGCTCGCCGAAGATCCGGCCTAGGGCGCCGTCCTCGGAGAACAGCCCGTCACCCCACACCATGTACGCGAGGGGGAAGTAGACCAGGGTGACCCACACGAGCGTGAAGACCACCCACGTGCCGAACCGGGTGCGGTCCGCGATCGCGCCGGAGATCAGGGCCACGGTGATGATCGCGAACGTCACGGAAAAGTCTGAGGACAGCAGGTCCTCGGTGCCCATCAGGCCGTGCAGACCGAAGTGCGCGAACGGATCCGCGGTGAGGCCGCCCAGCACCGGGTCCCCGGCGAGCATGGAACCGCCCCACAGCACCCACACGACGCCCACCACGCCGAGCGCGGCGAAGCTCATCATCATCATGTTCAGCACACCCTTGGCGCGGGTCATGCCTCCGTAGAACAGTGCAAGTCCGGGGGTCATGAAGAACACCAACCCCGCGGCCACCACGGTCCACACGTGTCCGGCGGTCAACTCCACCCGGATCACCTCGTCCCTGTCTCGTGTCGGCACAGCCTTTGCGCCTGGTGCACACAGTCAACGGGGCGGGTGTTACCGCGACAGCGCGGGTTCGTGACGCCGGTGTTTCACGTCACGTCGGCGTGTGACGATCGTGTTAACTCCTTAGGTGCCGGTGTCGATGCCGGTTCCAGTGCAGTGCCAGGGGCCAGTGCAAGTGTCGGTGCCCCGACGTCGACGGCGCCCACTCCCACGAAGGGGGCGGGCGCCGTCGACGTCGCGAGAGGGAGCAAGCTCAGTCGATGATCGCGTCCACGAACTGCTCGGCGTTGAAGGGTGCGAGGTCGTCCGGGCCCTCGCCGAGACCGATCAGCTTGACGGGCACGCCCAGGCCGCGCTGGATGGCGACCACGATCCCTCCCTTGGCGGTGCCGTCCAGCTTGGTGAGCACGATGCCGGTGATGTCCACGGCCTGCGCGAAGACCTTCGCCTGGGTCATGCCGTTCTGCCCGGTGGTCGCGTCGATCACGAGCAGCACCTCGTCCACCTCGGCGGCCTTCTCGATCACGCGCTTGACCTTGCCGAGCTGGTCCATCAGACCGGCCTTGTTCTGCAGCCGGCCAGCGGTGTCCACGAGGACCACGTCCGCCTCTTGGTCGATGCCGGCCTTGACGGCATCGAACGCCACCGAGGCGGGGTCCGCGCCCTCCTGTTCGGAGCGCACCGTGGGCACGCCCACGCGGGCTCCCCAGGTCTCGAGCTGGTCAGCGGCGGCCGCGCGGAACGTGTCCGCCGCGCCGAGCAGGACGTCCTTGTCCTCGGCCACGAGCACGCGCGCGAGCTTGCCGACCGTGGTGGTCTTGCCCACGCCGTTGACACCCACCACCAGGACCACCGCGGGCTTGCCCGGGGCGGACTCGGTGCGCAGGGAACGGTCCAGGGTGGGGTCCACGAGCGCGAGCATTTCTTCACGCAACAGGGACTTCAACTGCGCGGGGTCCTTGGTGCCCTCGACCCGCACGCGCTTCTTGAGGTTCTCCACGAGCTCGAGGGACGCGTCCGTGCCGAGGTCCGCCATGAGCAGCGTGTCCTCGATCTCGTCCCACGTGTCCTGATCGATGCGTTCGCGGGACAGCAAGACCAGCAGACCCTTGCCGAGCATGGTGTTGGACTTGGCCAGCCGTCCGCGCAACCGGGTCAGGCGCCCGCGGGCGGACTCCGGGCGTTCGAGGGTGCTGACCGGTCTGTCCTCGACGAGGGTGTCGCCCTCGGTCTCCGGGACGTCGTCCAGGTCCCGGGTGTCCGTGTAACCTCCCCGCGGTGCCTTGGGTCGGCGCAGCAGCAGGATGCCGAACACCACGAGCAGCACCACCACCACCGCGGCGACAATGAGTATCCACATCAGGTCAGTCGTGATCACCCTCCTAATGTCCCATAAACTGCAGGGCGTGTCCCGCCCCGATCCCCGCGACCCCGCCGAGCATCCCGTCCCCGCCTCCCCCGACGACGCGCGCGCTGCTGCGGCGACGTCGGACGCCGCCGCAGCAGCGTCCACTGCATCGGACGACGCCGCCGGAGAACCCGCGCCGCGCGGCAGGGTCCCCGAGCCCATCAAGGTCCTGATCGCTGCGGCCTTCGTGATCGCCCTGGGCTACGGGATCGTGGCGCCCGTGCTGCCGCAGTTCGCGGCCAGTTTCGGCGTGGGCGTGGCCGCGGCCTCCGCCGTGATCAGCGCGTTCGCCCTGTGCCGGCTCGTCTTCGCCCCCGCGAGCGGTGCGGTGGTCAACAAGTTGGGTGAGCGGCCCACGTACCTGATCGGGTTGATCGTGGTGGCCCTGTCCTCGGCCGCGACCGCGTTCGCGCAGACCTATGGGCAATTGCTGATCTTCCGCGGTCTCGGGGGCATCGGGTCCACGATGTTCACGGTGTCCGCGATGGGCCTGATCGTGAGGTTGGCCCCGCCCACCATGCGCGGGCGGGTCTCCGGGTACTACGCGACCGCGTTCCTGCTGGGCGGCATCCTGGGGCCCGTGCTCGGCGGACTGCTCGCGGGTCTCGGGATGCACGCCCCGTTCCTGATCTACGCCGGCGCTCTGCTGGTCGCCGTGCTCGTGGTGTACCTGCGGCTGAAGGACGAGACGATCGGCGCCAGACGCACCGGCCGGGCCCAGCCGCCCATGCGCGTCCGCGAAGCGCTCGACGCCGGAGCGTACCGTGCCGCGCTCGTGTCCAGCTTCTCCACGGGCTGGACGGCCATGGGCGTACGCGTGGCCCTGGTCCCTCTCCTGGCCGTCCAGGTGGTCGGTGAGGGTCCGGCCGTCGCCGGGCTCGCGCTGGCACTGTTCGCCGTGGGCAACGCTGCGGCCTTGACCGTCACGGGGCGGCTCACCGACCGCGTGGGGCGCAAACCGCTCGTGCTCACGGGCCTGCTCGTGTGCGGCCTCGCGACCATTGGGGTGGGGCTGAGCACGTCCGTGGTGGCGTTCGCCGTACTGTCCCTGCTCTCCGGGGTGGGCTCCGGAACCCTCAACCCGGGGCAGCAAGCCGCGGTAGCGGATGTCATCGGCCCGGATCGATCGGGCGGCAGGGTACTGTCCCGGTATCAGATGTGCGCGGACGCGGGCCAGATCGCCGGCCCCGTGCTCGCGGGCGCGCTCGCGGACGCCGCCGGTTTCGGCTGGGCCTTTGGGATCTCGGGAGCGCTCATGCTCCTCGCCGCCGTCGCGTGGCTGCCGGTCAGGGACACCCTGCCCCCGGAGTCACGCACCCAGGGCCCCGCCCCCCGACGGAAGTGAGCCCCCGTGGCCGCAACCGAACGACGTCGTCCCCGTTCCACGGCGGTACTCTTCATGGTCGTTTTCGTGACGATGTTCGTCGCGAACGCGATCCTCACGGAGCTACGGGACCGCGGGATCATCACCACGCCGGTGCTCGTGCTCGCCATGGTGTTCCTCCTGGGCGGGTTCGCAGTGTACTGGCGGTTCTGCTGGGTCCCCAGAGCGTCGAGCTCGGAACCGGACCGTCCCAGGATCACCGTGGCCGAGACGTGGCACAGCCCGTATCCGCCCCGGGAGGCTGCGGCTCGGATGCGCGATGCGTTCACCGACCCCGCCGCACGGGTGACCGCGGATGACACCTCCGTGCACGTGCGGACCGGTTCCGACATGACCTACCGGATCCGTGGCGCCGGTTCCGCGAAGGGCTGGGACGCACTGCCTCTCGCGAAGGCTGGCGGGCCCTGCCCCTGGCAGCCACCTTCCAGACAGAGGCCCGGAACGGAGGCTCCCGGATCCGTGGCGAGGTCCGGGACGACTTCGGGTGGGACTCCGGCCCACCCGAGCAATTCATCGAGGACGAGGTGCGCACCCGCGGGGCCGCGCTGTTGCGCCGCGCCCGCGCGGCGACAAGCTGAGCCGTCCCACCCTCGGCGGGCGAGCGGCGTCGTCGGCGGAAGACCTCAGCGCAACTGTGAGAGCTGCTGGCCCACGACGAGGCTCACGCCGTCGCCGCGCATCGAGACCCCGTAGAGCGCGTCCGCGATCTCCATGGTGCGTTTCTGGTGCGTCACGATGATCAGCTGCGAGCTCTCCTTGAGCTGCTCGAAGATGGTGAGCAACCGACCCAGGTTCCGGTCGTCCAGCGCGGCCTCAACCTCGTCCATGACGTAGAACGGGGACGGCCGGGCCTTGAAGATGGCCACGAGCAACGCGAGTGCCGTCAGGGAGCGCTCGCCGCCGGAGAGCAGGGAGAGTCTCTTGATCTTCTTCCCGGCGGGCCGGGCCTCGACCTCGACCCCCGAGTTGAGCATGTCGTCCGGGTCGGTCAGGCGCAACCGCCCCTCCCCGCCCGGGAACAGGGTTGCGAACACCGAGACGAACCGTTCTGCGGTGTCCCGGTAGGCCTGCGCGAAGACCTCTTCGACGTGCTGGTCCACCTGCCGGATGATGTTGCGCAGATCCGTGCGGGAATTCTTGACGTCCTCGAGTTGGGTGACCAAGAACTTGTGGCGTTCCTCGAGCGCGGCGAACTCCTCGAGCGCGAGCGGGTTGACCTTGCCGAGCGCCTTGAGCTGCTTCTGCGCGCGCTGCAACCGGGTCTCCTGCTCCTCGCGTCGGAACGGGGTTCCGGCATCGGTCATCCGGGGCGGAGCCAGCTGCACGGGCGCGCCGTCCTCCTCGGCGCGCTGGGCCGCCTCGAGCGCTGCGTCCGCGTCCAGGACGGGCAGGTGGGGGCCGTAGTAGTCCACGAGGAAGTCGGGGGTCATCCCCAATTCCTCGAGGGCCGTGGTCTCGAGCCCCTCGAGCCGGGCCCGGCGCTGCGCGAGGTCCAGTTCCGCACGATGCAGCTGTTCGGTAAGTTCGCCGATCCGCCGGGCGAGCTCGTCACGTTCGGAGCGCAATCGCTGCGCGACCTCGTCCAGCCCGGCCCTGCTGGTCTCGATGGCGTCTCGCTGGGCGGCCGCCCGCGCCGCAGCGTCGTCGGCGCGTTCCCGGAGATAGCGCGCGGCCTCCCCCACGGCCCGCGCCACGACCGCTTGCACGCGGCGACGCTCCGCACGCCGCGCGGCCTCGGCCTGCGCGAGACGTTCGGTACGCGCCGCCCGCGCCTGGGCCTGCGCCCGGGACTCGGCGTGGCGATGTTGTTCCTCGAGCCCGCGCAGCGCGAGCCGCGCCTCGGTCTCGACCTCGCGGGCGGTCCGGGCCTGCTCCTCGGCGCGGTCCTTGGCGGACGCGGCCGCGAGCTGCTCGCGGTCGAGGTCCTCCTCGTCCCCGGTCTCCGCGGCCTCGGCGCGTTCCACGGCCTCGCGCAGCTCCGCATCCCGCTGGGTCAAACGCTGCTGTGCGGTCGCCAGGACACCGCGGCGCCGTTCCAGTTCGGAATCCGCCGACGACGCCGTGGCCTCCGCCCTGCTCGACGCCGCCCCGGCCGCCGCGGCCTCCTGCTGGGCCCGCTGCGCGGCCCGGCCGGTCTCGCGGGCTTCCCGTTCCGCGCCCGCGCGCTGTTCCTCGGCCTCCCGGGCCCGTTCCGCCGCGGTCTCTGCGGCGTCCCGCAAGGTCGCGGTCTTTTCCACCTCGCGGTCGATCAACGCGAGAATCTCGAGGTTGCCGGCCGCTTCCGTGGCTCCGCCCTGGACCCGATGGACGCCGTACACGTCACCGTCGCGGGTGACCACGCGCCACGCGGCGTCGGCCCGCCCGTCCTGCGCCGCGGCGTCGAGGACCGCGAGCGCGGCGGTCGCGTCCGGGACGAGCACCGTGGTGGCGAGTGCGGCCCGCACCGCGGCCACGACGGCCGCGTGGCCCGTGGTGTCGGATTCCTCCGGGGCCGAGGAGAGGACCTCCGTGGCGCGCACGCACCCCTCGGGCAGCGCTGGACCGGTGACTTCGGTGGCCGCGCCGTCCTCCCGCGCGATCACGAGGTGCACGCGACCCGACCCGGCATCGCGCAACCGCGAGAAGACCCGGGCGGCCGAGGTGTGGGACGCCACGGCGAGCGCGTCGGACCACGGGCCCAGCGCGGCCGCCACGGCACGTTCCCACCCCGGGCTCACGCGCACGGCCCGCGGCACCTCCCCCAGCACGGGGACGACGTCCGCCACCGAGGACGAGCCGTCCGGTTGCCGCACGGACTCGCGCAGAGTCTCGAGGCGCACGATGTGGGCGTGCAGCGCGCTCGCGGTCTGCTGTCGGTGGTCGTCCGCCTCCCGCGAGCGGGCGCGAGCGGCGTCGGCCGTTTCCTGGGCTTCGCGGGCCCGTTCCCCGAGGCGCTGCGCCTCGACCGCGGTGGCCTCGGCCGTCTCGCGCAGGGACGCGGTGTCCAGACGGGCACTCTCGGCGCGGGTCACGACGTCGGAGAGCTCCCCGCGAACACGCTCCACGTCCGCTTCTGCGGCCGTGAGCGCCGACCGCGCGGCCGTGACCGCCGCGGCGAGCCGGACCTGCCCCGCGCGTCGGTCCGCGGCACGGCGCACGAGCGCGGCCGATTCCTTTTCCGCGTCCCGCGCGGTCGATTCGGCGGCCTCACGCGCCGCATGCGCACGGTCGAGGTCCTCGCGCGCCCCCACGACCCGTTCGGCCAGCTGTTCAGCCTCGACGAGTGTCCGGGCGGCCTGTTCCTCGAGGGTCTGCGCGTCCCGGTTCGTGGCGGCGGTTTCCTCGGTACTGCCCAGCAGCCGGCGGCGCTCCTCGGCCAGCGCCGCCAGCGCCCGGTAGCGGTCGCGCACCGTGCTCAGTTCGTACCAGCTCGTGCGGGCCGCGTTCAGTTCCGGGGTGGTGCGCGCGGCACGGGTCTCGGTCTCCTGCAGCCGCTGGGCGAGATCCGCGGCCGCGGTCTCGAGTTCGGCCTTGCGTTCGCGCGCCGCGCGGCTCGCGTCCTGATCCGTGTCCATCCCGGCGCGCGCCGCCACGAGATCGTCCGCGAGCAGACGGGCGCGCGCATCACGGACGTCGTACTGGATCCGCTGCGCCTTACGAGCCGTGCGCGCCTGCCGACCCAGGGGCGTGAGCTGACGCTGGATCTCACCGGTGAGGTCCTCGAGCCGGTCCAGGTTCGCCTGCACCGATTCGAGCTTGCGCAGGGTCTTCTCCTTACGGCGGCGGTGCTTGAGGATCCCTGAGGCCTCCTCGATGAACCCACGGCGGTCCTCGGGGGTGGCCTGCAGGATCCGGTCCAGCTGCCCCTGCCCCACGATCACGTGCATCTCCCGACCCAGCCCGGAGTCGGAGAGCAGCTCCTGGATGTCCAGCAACCGGCACGAACGGCCGTTGATCGCGTATTCGGAGCCCCCGGAGCGGAACAGCGTGCGCGAGATGGTGACCTCGGAGTATTCGATCGGCAGGGCGCCGTCGGCGTTGTCGATGGTCAGGGACACGTGTGCGCGGCCCAGGGCGGAGCGACCGGAGGTGCCTGCGAAGATGACGTCCTCCATCTTCCCGCCGCGCAGGGACTTGGCGCCCTGCTCCCCCATGACCCACGCGAGGGCGTCCACCACGTTGGACTTACCCGACCCGTTCGGCCCCACGACCGCGGTGACCCCGGGCTCCATGTGGAACGTGGTGGCGGACGCAAAGGACTTGAAACCACGCACGGTGAGGGTCTTCAGATGCACGCGGGGGTCTCCAATGTCGTTGTCGCTTACGCCGCCCCTCGGCGCGCGCACCGGCGGGTGACAGGCGCGCCGACCTGGGCGATCACGAGCGCGGGGGCAGCCCCCGAGTCTACCCGGGGCGGGCCCCGCGGCGGTGCGGGGCGCGTGCGGGGGCTCACACCCGCGGCTCACCGGGGCCGGAACGGCCTGCGCCCGCAGAGAAACGCCACGTACATCCGAAGGGAGCTGTCAGTCGGGACCGTTAGACTGAGCCGGTCCAACCCGCTAGTTCACCCGAGCGCCGAGGCTCTCCTCTCACGATCGATTCCTTGACGGTACGGGTGGCGTCTGATCGAAAGCGCCACATTGACCGGTAACTCCACCATCAGAAACCGAAATGCCGCAGTCCTATCCGTGACCAAGACGGAGGCGGACGTGGTAATTCCGTCTACTCGGTTCGATGAGGAGTTGGCAGAGACCTTCCGGCGGCTGCGCATGCCCAAGGGGCTGCTCGAGCGACTGGCCGGGATCAAGGAACGCCGCGGTTGGGCACCGGGACGCCACTTCACGGACGGCGCCACGGAGGCCGGCCAGGAGGCCCTGCGGCAATCGGGGGTGGCCCCGGAGCAGATCGGGTTGTTCATCAACGCGTCCGTGACCCGCGACAACTTCGAACCCGCCGTGGCCGTGGGCATCCACGACCGGTTGGGCCTGCCGAGCTCCGCGCTGAACTTCGACATGACCAACGCGTGCCTGGGCTTCGTCAATGCCCTAACCGTGGCGGCGTCCATGATCGACGCCGGGGCGATCGAGTACGCCCTGGTGGTCGCCGGTGAGGACCCCTCCCCGTGGCACCACGCAGCGGTGGAACGGTTGCGCGGGGACGACATCACCCGCGAACAGGTGGTGCAGGAGTTCGCCACGCTCACGCTGGGGTGCGGTGCCGCCGCGGCCGTGGTGGGCCCCGCGGACCGCCACCCGAACGGGCACCGCATCGTGGGATCCGTCACGCGCGCGGGCACGGAGTTCAACCACCTGTGCATCGGCGGGGACGACGGCATGTTCACGGACGCCACCGGGCTGCTCAACCACGGGGTGGGCCTCGTGGTCGAGGCGTGGCTCGAGGCCGAGAAGGACGGCTGGCAGTGGCGGGACATGGACTCATACGTGACCCACCAGGTCTCCAACTCGCACACCAACAAGCTCATCCAGGACATGGGCCTGGACGCGGGCCGTGTCCCCCTCACCTTCCCATACTGGGGCAACGTGGCCGCCGCGGCCCTGCCCATGACACTCGCGCTCGAGGCCGAGCGGCTCGAACCCGGCCAGCGCGTGCTGTGCCTGGGCGTGGGCTCGGGCCTGAACACGACCCTCATGGAGATCGCCTGGTAGCCCGCCCGTAGCCCCCGGTCACCGCCTCACAGAACGGAGGAGCAACGTGCTCTCCACACCCTCCCCGGAACGCACCACCACGGTGCGTCTGCCCTTCACCGACACCCCGCTGCCGGGTGTGGACCCCGCGTGGTCCACCACGGTGAGCGTCCCGACCACGGCGGTCGTGGAACCCGTGCCCGGCAGGAAGCGCCGCTGGCACGTGCTGGACAACGGGGACGCGATCACCGAGGCGGGCCGCAGTCCCCGCGGGATCATCCTGGCGGTGCACGGCAACCCCACGTGGTCCTACCTGTGGCGGGACGTGGTGCGCGCCGGCCAGACGGCCGAGCAGCCGTGGCGCGTGGTGGCCGTGGACCAGCTGGACATGGGCTTCTCCGAGCGCACGGGATTGTTCCGTCGGCTCGAGGACCGCGTCCGGGACCTCGGGGACCTCACGCACGCGCTGGGCATCGACGACGCCGGACTGCCGGTGGTCACCTTGGCCCACGACTGGGGCGGGCTCATCTCCCAGGGCTGGGCGCAGGAACACCCGCAGCTCCACGCGGCGACCATCATGACCAACACCGCCGTTCACCACGACAACGCCGAGCCCATCCCCTCGGCCCTGCGGCTCGCGCTCAACCGCGCCGTGCACGAACCCCTCACCTCCGGGACCACCGCGTTCCTGGACACCACCCTGGCCCTGTGCGATCCCGCCCCGGCCAAGGACCTCAAGAAGGCCTACAAGGCTCCGTACACCTCCCGCGAGCGCCGCGAGGGCATCGCGCACTTCGTCGCCGACATCCCCGCCGAACCGGGCCACCCCTCCAACGCGGCGTACGAGCGCATCGCCGGGCGGATGAGCGCGCGCGAGGTCCCCACGCTGCTGCTGTGGGGCACCAACGATCCCGTGTTCCAGCAGCGTTACCTCGAGGACCTCATGCGGCGGGCGCCCCACGCGGACGTCCACCGCTTCGAAGGCGCCAAGCACCTGCTGCCCGAGGCCCGGGACATCGCCCCAGCGATCCTCACGTGGCTCGGTGAGCGTTTCGGTCAGGACGAGCCCGTGGTGCAGGCCCACCGTGAGCGCCGCGCGCGCGGTCGCGGGGACTTCGTGCCGTTCTTCGCCGAACTCGACGCACGACGCCGCGACGCCTCCCCCGCCGTCGTGGACATGGGACCCGTCATGGGAACCGTGGACGGTTCCGCACCGGCGCTCAACGTGGAACGCACCGTGACCTGGGCCCAGCTGAGCACGTCCGTGGACCAGCTCGCGGTGGCCCTGCTGCGCACGGGCGTGCGCCCCGGGGACCGTGTGAACCTCATGGTCCCCCCGGGCTCCATGCTCACCACCCTGATCTACTCGTGCCTGCGCATGGGCGCGGTGATCGTGGTCGCGGACCAGGGGCTGGGCCGCAAGGGACTGACCCGGGCGCTGCGCGGTTCGTCCCCCGACTGGTTCATCGGCATCCGCAAGGCCCTCATGGGTGCGCGCGCCCTGGGCTGGCCCGGACGCCGGATCTCCGCGGACCGGCTGGACCCCGTGTCCAAGAAGCTGCTGGGCGTGGAACACACCGTGGCCGAGCTCATGGACTCGGTGACCACCGTGCGCCCGGAGGACATCCCCGCCGTGGACCCGGACGCCGCGGCCGCCGTGCTGTTCACGTCCGGCTCCACCGGACCCGCCAAGGGCGTGGTCTACACCCACCGCCAGATGGCCGGGATGCGCGACACCATCCGGGACACCTACGGGCTGCGGGCCGGAACCGGACTCGTGGCCGGGTTCGCGCCGTTCGCGCTGCTCGGCCCCGCCCTTGGTGCCGCCTCCGTCACACCGGACATGGACGTCACGAGCCCCAAGACGCTCACCGCACAGGCGCTCACCGAAGCTACGATGGCGATCGGCGCCACCGCGGTATTCGCGTCCCCCGCGGCCATCGCCAACGTCCTGGCCACCGCGGACGAGCTGTCCCCCGCCGAGCGTGATGCGCTGGCCCGGGTGGACCTCATGCTCTCCGCCGGAGCGCCGATCCCCGAGGAGCTGCTCGCCCGGTTGCAGGAGCTGATGCCCGCGGCCGAGCTGCACACCCCCTACGGGATGACCGAGGCGTTGCCCCTGACCGACGTCAGCTTGGACGTGATCCGCGCGGCACGGGAGGACGCCCAGAGCGGCGTCGAGGGTGCGGGCCGCGGCGTGTGTGTGGGCACCCCGGTCGAGGGAGCGCAGCTCGGCGTATTGCCGCTGCGCGCGGACGGCTCCGTCTCCCCCGACATCGTGACCACCCCTGGTGTCACCGGCGAGATCGTGGCGCGCGCCCCGCACGCCAAGGACCACTACGACCGGTTGTGGATCACGGAGCGCGCCTCCGACCTGACCCCCGGCTGGCACCGCACCGGGGACGTGGGGCACTTCGACGCCCGTGAGCGGCTGTGGTACGAGGGCCGCCTGGCCCACGTGATCACGATGTCCGACGGGCCGGTGTCTTCCGTCGCGGCGGAGCACGCCGCCCAGACGGTTCCCGGTGTGGGCCGCGTGGCCGTCGTGGGTGTGGGCCCCCGCGGTTCCCAGTCCCCCGTGGCCGTGATCGAAACGGTGCCCCCGGCCGCCAAGCCCCACGTGGCCCCCGCGGATCTGGCCGAGCGCGTGCGCGCTACGATCGATTTCGCGACCGGGCTGGCTGTGAGCGCCGTGCTCGTGATCCCCGAGCAGCCCACGGACATCCGCCACAACTCCAAGATCGACCGCGCCGAATTGAGTGACTGGGCCGAGCAGGCCCTGGCCACCGGAAAGATGAGTGCCCTGTGAGCCACGACCAGACCCCTGCTCCCGACCGCTCCGGCGCCGGCCGCCACCGCGCCGACGATCACGACGCCGCTGCGCCCGCTCCCGGGGCCACCGCGGCCGGGGCGGCGTCGTCGGCTCCCCGGAACGACGGGAACGCAAGCAATTCCGATGCAAACGCATCGGATGGAGACCGGCAGGACACCGCTCCCGGCGTCGCGCAGATCGCGGATCCCGAGCGTGGCGGCGCCACCGCGACCCAGGGTGAGCTGACCGGGGACGGCCGCACCGTGCTGGTGACCGGCGCGTCAGGGATGCTCGGCGGGGACGTCGCCCGCGTCCTGCTCTCGCGCGGCTGGCGCGTGCGCGTCTTCCAGCGGGGTCACGCATCCGTGGCCGAGCGCGAAGGCGTCGACGAGGTGCTCGGTTCGGTGACCGATCCCGACGACGTGGCGCGCGCGCTTGACGGCGTGGACGACGTCGTCCACCTCGCGGCCAAGGTCTCCTTCACCGGGGACTGGGAGGACTTCGTGCGGGTCAACGTGACCGGGACGCGTGTGCTGCTGTGCCAGGCGCAGAACGCCGGGGTGCAGAACGTGGTCTTCGTGTCCTCGCCGTCCGTGGCCCACGCGGGCATGTCGATCGAGGGCGCGGGCGCAGAACCCGCAAACCCCCAGACGGCGCGCGGGAACTACGCGCGGTCCAAGGCCGCCGCTGAGCTGCTCGGCCTGAGCATGGACGGCCAGCGCGACCTCAAGGTGGCCGCGGTACGTCCGCACATCGTGTGGGGCCCCGGGGACACCCAGCTCGTGGAGCGCGTCGCGGATCGCGCGGCGGCCGGGCGGATGCCGTACCTGGACAACGGTGCGGCCATGATCGACACCACCTACATCGACAACGCGTCCGAGGGCATCGTGCGGGCGCTCGAGCGCATTGACACCGTGCGCGGACGCGCGCTGGTGATCACCAACGGTGAGCCCCGCCCCGTGGGCGAACTCATCGCGCGGATGTGCCGCGCCGCAGGCGCCCCCGCGCCCACGCGCTCGATCCCCGGTGGCGTGGCACGCTTCGCCGGCCGCGTCATCGAGAAGGTCTGGCCGTACCTGCCCGCGAAGTTCCGCGGCGGGGACGGCGAGCCGCCCATGACCGAGTTCCTGGCCGAGCAGCTGTCCACGGCCCACTGGTTCGACCAGCGCGAGACCCGCGAACTGCTGGACTGGACGCCGTCCGTAAGCCTGGACGAGGGCTTCGCGCGGCTCACCGCGTACTACTCCGACAAGCCGCGCCCGCAGCGCAACACGGGATCGGTCGCGGTGTCACGCGTGGTGGAGGTCGCCGACGACCAGCGCATCCGCGCCGAGGACGCCTCGATCGCCCCCGAAGAAGAGAGCGGAACGAGCAACGACCTGCAGATCGTGCGCGCACAGTAGGCGCTGTCGTGCCCGCGGCGTGGAGCCGCGGGCACGATGCGAACCAGGGTGCAGGCCCCGCTATCCGGCCTCCGCGTGCGGTTGCTCAGTAGTGGGAGCGCGCTTGCAGGATGACGAGATCGTCACCCACGACCATGTAGACCAGCCGGTGTTCGGCAGTGATTCTCCTCGACCACGCGCCTCTGCCTCCGGTGCATCCTGGCGTGAGTGGCCGGGTACGACGTCCGGACAGGGCCGGGACAGATGCCCGGATCAATCGATCTCTTCGCCGGCGAGGGCCTTGGCGGCCAGGCGCTCCTCCTCGCTGACCTCCCACACCTCGTAGGCGGCGTGCAACGCGAGCAGGATGATCAGACATCCGAGGACCAGGTCCGGCCCTCCCGAGCCCGTCCATGCGGTGATCAAGGCCATGACGATGATCGCCACGTTCACCAGCACGTCGTTACGGGCCGAGAGGAACGCGGCGCGGCCGAGGGAGCCGCCGTGGTTGCGGACGCGGGCGATGACCAGAGCACTCGTCCCGTTGATGACAATGGCGCCGAGCGAGGCGAGGACGACGGGCAGCACGTCCGGTGCCACAGGCTCGGCGAACCGCTGAGCTGCTTCCCATGCCGCGAACGCGGCCGGAGCGAGGATCACGACGGCCATGACCTTGCCCATGACGGCGCGCTTGGCCAGGGCCCAGCCGAGCGCCACGAAGATCAACAGGTTGATCGAGGTGTCCTCGAGGAAGTCGACACTGTCGGCCAGCAGCGACACCGACCCTGAACCGAGCGCGACGAAGAACTCGACGAAGAAGTACCCGAAGTTCAGGAGGGCGACCGTGAGCACAGCTCGACGGACCCGGGGTGCATCGAAGGCGCCGGGCGCCTTCCCCGGGTTCTCGTCCGGTGCACTGGGAGCATTCATGGGCACAATTCTCGTCATTGGCTCTCGGGGACACCCCGGGGCCAGCGGGTGATCCGGATGGCCTGGGCGGCGTGGGGACATCGATGCCGGTCTCGACCCCCGACGGGCGAGCCGCCTGCGGGGTCTCTCGTCAGGGCCGGAAACGTCTCGGCCGCCGCTGGCACCGCGAGCAGCGATACGAGGAACGGTTGGCGAAGCGCTCACGCACGATGACGCCGTCGTCCCCGCCGGCCTCGCAGCGAGGGCACGGCTGGCCGGCGCGGCCATAGGCGTTGAGTGACCGGGAGAAGTACCCGGACTCGCCGTTGACGTTGACGTACAGCGAGTCGAAGCTCGTGCCGCCTGCGTCCAGCGCGCGACGCATGACCTCCTGGCACGCCGCCACGAGTGTGTATGTGCGCGGCGCGGTCATGGTCTCGGTGGGCGCGGCCCAGTGCAGGCGCGCCGCCCACAGCGCTTCGTCCGCGTAGATGTTGCCGATCCCGGAAATCAGCCCCTGGTCCAGCAGCGCGCGCTTGAGCCCGGTCCGACGACGCCGCAGCGCCGCGTGGAAGGCCGCGACGTCGAAGAGCGGGTCCAGCGGATCGCGCGCAATGTGCACGGCGTGTTCCGGGACCGTGCCGTGGCCGTCCGACGCGGGCACCAGACGATCCAGCAGCATCCCACCGAAGATCCGCTGGTCCACGAACCGCAGTTGCTCTGGCAACGGCTGCCCGGACTCGTCGAGCGCCGGGGACAGCTCCAGCCGGATGCGCTCGTGACGCGGCCTGGGGTGTTCCGGGGAGGACACGAGCAGTTGCCCACTCATCCCCAGGTGCACGAGCAGTGCGCGGGAAGGTTCTGACCCATCCGCAGCGCGCACGGGCAACCACAGGAACTTGCCGCGCCGGCACGCGTCGACAACTGTCAGCCCGGTCAGTTCGCGACGGAAATCCTCCGGGCCGTCGGTGTGTCGCCGCAGGGACCGGGGGTCCACGACCTCCACGTCCTCCACGGTGCGCCCCACGACCCAGCGGGCGACGCCGCGGCGCACCACTTCCACTTCGGGCAACTCAGGCACGGCGCGCTCAGTTCTCGGTGGCGAAACGTTCGACGATTGCCTCGCACGCGACCGCGGCGGCCGCGCGTTCGGCGGCCTTCTTGGACGTCCCCTCGCCGTGTCCCAGGACATCACCGTGCACGACGACGTCCGCGGCGAAGCGGCGCGCGTGGTCCGGGCCGGTGCCCTCGACCTCGTAGCGCACGGTCCCCAGCTCGTACTGGGAGGCGAGTTCCACCACGCGGGTCTTCCAGTCGCGGCCCTCGTGCAGCACGCGGGTGTCCTCGAGCAGGGGGACGATCAGTCGCAGCACGAGATCGCGCGCGGGCAACGGCCCACACGCCTCGTAGACGGCGCCGATCAGGGCCTCGGTGGTGTCCGCGAGGATGGAGGCCTTCTCGGCCCCGTGCGTGCGGATCTCGCCCTTGCCCAGGCGGATGTGGGGGCCGAGGCCGAGGGTCTTGGCGACCCCGGCGAGCGCGCGGGCGGAGACCACGGATGCCCGCAGTTTCGCGAGGCTCCCCTCGTCCCACTCGGGATAGCGGTGGAAGATCTCGTCCGTGACCGCGAGCTGCAGGACCGCGTCCCCCAGGAACTCGAGGCGTTCGTTGTGGACTTCCCCGGGATGCTCGTACGCGTACGAACGATGTGTGAGCGCAATGCGAAGCGTCTCGGTGTCGAGGTCGACACCGAGACGCTCAAGCAGTTCGCCGGGATCCGGCAAAATGGTCACTTTACGCGTCAGCGACCTTGCGACCCTTGTACTCGTAGAACAAGGGGGTGCCGGCGGAATCGGAGACCAGCTTGGCCTGGTGCGGCAGGCTGTAGCTGACCTTGCCGTTCTCCACGGTCTTCACCAGTTTGGGGGCTTGCGCCTTCCACTGGGAGCGGCGCATCCGGGTATTCGCGCGGGACATTTTCCGCTTGGGAACAGCCACGGCTATCTCTCTTCTCTCGTGTCGGTTGTCGGCTCCGACGCCTGCGGATCCCCCGATTCGGTCATCAGCCCCTGCAGGGCGGACCAGCGGGGATCCAGGACGTCGTGGTGGTGGTCCGGGTCGTTCTCGAGCCGTGCGCCGCACTGGGCGCACAGGCCCGGGCAGTCAGCCCGGCACACCGGTTGGAACGGCAGTTGTGTGATCACTGCGTCCCGAAGCATCGGTTCGAGGTCGATCTCCTCGTCCCGCACTTCATACACTTGCTCGTCCTCGACGTTCTCGTCACCCTGGGGGGACGGATCGAAGACGAAAAGTTCTTGCACGTCGACCGGTAGTTCGTAGTCGATGGGGTCGAGGCATCTACTGCATTCCCCGTGAACGCTCACGATCACGGTTCCGGACACCAGAATACCGTCGTGGACGGATTCCAGGCGCAGCTGCAGATCCATGGGCGCGCCCTCCGGCGAGCCGATGAGCGCCGTACCGAAGTCCTTCGGTGCGGGTGCCTCGACATCCAGGGTTTCCATGGTCCCCGGTCGGTGTTCGAGATCCCTGACGTTGAACGTGAGGGCTGAACTGTTGCGGTGATTCACGAAACTCCTGGCTAACGACACTGGCCGACAGACCACCTTAGCATGCCGACCCTCGTCGGTTCATCCCACGGGCCCCGTCCGGATGTCCCCCGGACGCACGGCCCTGGCACCCGCGGGCTCTCGCCGGGCGACGGCCCGCCCGATCAGCGGCGCGGTGAGACCATGCAGCATCACGGAGCAGAACACGACCATGACCACACTCTCCAGGATGATCCCGATCTGCGTATCGATCCCGCGCGGATCCAGCCACGCGATCGTGGCGCGTTCGGGCCAGGTCGCTCGGGACCAGGACGCAGGCCAGCACGAGGCACAGGGACAACCGGACGTCCGGCAGCAGGTACATGGCGGCGAAGAACACCGCGATGAGACTGAGGGGCAGGGCCAGGAACAGCACGCGCAGCACCGGGGTGCGGCTGCGACGCGGGGCGTCGCGGATGTCCAAAGCGTCCATGAACAGCAACACGGACAGGATCACTTCCACGGTGCGTTCCACCGAGGTGCTGGTCAGGGACTCGATCAACGGGGTCGAGCTCTACCACCCCGCGGCCATGCCCGACCTGGCAATTCCGCCGGGCCCCTCAGCGCCGTTCGATGGCCCGCAGGACGGGGTCGGGAACGAACGACGCGACGTCTCCCCCGAGTGCCGCGACCTCCATCACGAGGGACGAGGACACGTGCAACAGGGACGGCTCCCCCGGCAGGAACACCGTCTCCACGCCCGTGAGGGAACGGTTCATGGTGGCCATGGGCAGTTCGTAGTCGTAGTCCGCGCTGTTGCGCAGCCCCTTGATCAGGGCCACCGCCTCCCGGCGCTCCGCGTAGTCCGCGATCAGCCCCGACGCGAGCGGTTCCACGACCACGGCCGGTTCGTCCGCGAACACCTCGCGCACCAGTTTGATCCGGGTGTCCTCGCTGAAGCGGTGGGTCTTGTTGGGGTTCGTGGACACGGCCACGATCACCTCGTCGAACAGGCGGGCAGCGCGGTGGATCACCGCGCAGTGTCCCAGGTGCAGCGGGTCGAAGGACCCCGGGCAGATGGCGCGTCGCATGGCACCACCCTAGCGGCAGGGGTTCCTAGACTGGGCCCATGATCGCAGACGCTCACGACCACTCGCCCGCGGCCGCACCCCGCGCCGATCCCGCCCGGGAGCTGTCCCGCGCCCAGCCGTGGCAGCGCATGGCCGCAGGCGGCGGGCTGCTGGATCCCTCCGGGGCCCTCCGTTCCACGGTCTTCGAAGAGATGACGGCGCTCGCCACGCGCACCGGCTCGGTGAACCTCGGTCAGGGGTTCCCGGATTTCGCGCCGCCGCAGCCCATGGTCGACGCCGCGGTGGCCGCCCTGCACACCGGGCACCACCAGTACGCGCCCATTATCGGCGTCCCCGCACTGCGCCAGGCGGTGGCTAAGCACCAGCGCGACCACTACGGTCTGCACCTCGACCCCGATTCGCAGATCGCCGTGAGCGCGGGCGCGACCGAGGGCATGACCGCGGCGCTGTTGTCCGTGCTGCAGCCCGGGGACGAAGTGGTCATGTTCGAGCCGCGCTATGACCTCTACGGCGCGGCCGTGGAATTCACCGGCGCCACGCCCGTTCCCGTCCCCCTGCTCCCCCCGACCTTCACGCCGGACCCGGACGACGTGCGCGCCGCGTTCTCCCCCCGCACCCGCGCCGTGATACTCAACGACCCGCACAACCCCACGGGCACGGTGGCGTCCCGCGAGTTCAAGGAACTGCTCGTGGAGCTCGCCACGGAGTTCGACGCCGTGATCGTGACCGACGAGGTGTACGAGCACCTCCGGTTCGCCGGGCCCCATGAGCCCATCGCCTCCCTGCCCGGGGCTGCGGAGCGCACCCTGAGCGTGTCCTCCGCGGGGAAGACGTTCTCCGCCACGGGCTGGCGCGTGGGCTGGGTGAGCGGCCCGCCCGAGCTGATGCGCGGGGTCATCGCCGTGAAGAGCTATCTTTCGCACAGCGCGGCCGCCCCGCTGCAGCACGCCGTGGCCCATGCACTGAGTTTCCCGCCCGCGTTCTACGATGCGCTGCTCGAGGACTACCGCGAGCGCCGAGACGTGCTCGTGGCCGGGCTGCGGGAGGCCGGGCTGACCCCGCCGGTTCCCGAGGGCACGTTCTTCGCGGTCGCGGACGTGAGCGATCACTACGCGCTCGCCGGGGTGGACAACGCCACGGACCTCGGCCGGCACTGGGCCGAGAACGCGGGTCTGGTGGGCATCCCGGTCTCGGCGTTCGCGGGTCCCGCGAACCGGGGGCTGTACGCGGACTGGCTGCGGTTGGCGTTCTGCAAGCGCACGGACGTGCTGCGCGGGGCCATGGCGGGACTCGCCGCCGCGGTCTGACAGGCCGTTACCGGGCGCCGACGGCGGCGCGCTCGGCCTCGCGCAGCTCCGGCTCGCGAGGTGCCTGAGCCGGTGCAGCTGACCAGGTCGACCGCGCAGGGGCCCGGGTCGACGACGCCCGGACCGGGGTGCCGCCGAGGTCAGTCCGCGTCCGAGGCACCGGGCGCGTCGTCGTCCGCTTCGAGGAACCACAAGCGGGTCTCGCCATGCTCGCCGTCCTCGAAACGGCGCAGGCCGCGGGGCCACGCGGGCTCCTCGGTGCGTGTGGAACGCTCGACCGCGATCACCCCGCCCGGCCCCAGCCGACCCGCGAGCCGCGAGAGCGTCCGGGCGAGCTCATCGTTGTCCAGAGGGTAGGGCGGGTCGGCGAGCACGAGGTCCCAGCGGTGGTGCGCGGCGCGGCCCAGGTACCCGGCCACGGCGGACTGCACGGTGGTGATCTTGGTGTCCGGGCACGACGCCGCTACGAGCGTCGCGTTCTCCCGGCACACCGCCGCCGCCACGGCCGCTCGTTCCACGAGCGTGACGGTCGCGGCTCCGCGGCTCGCCGCCTCGAGGCCCAGGGCGCCCGAGCCTGCGAAGAGGTCGAGGACGCGTGCGCCCTCACACATGCCCCAGGCGTCGAGCCGGGCGAACAGTGATTCCTTGACCCGGTCGGTCGTGGGTCGTGTGGCCGAGCCGGGCACCGACTTCAGGCGTTGGCCGCCGGCTCGTCCGGCTATGATCCGTGTCATCCTCGCTCCAGGAATGCTTGTCGGTCCTCGTCCAGGACCCGTGTGATCGCCGCACGCAGGGCGGGGTGTTCGGTGAGCTGCGGGTCGTCGTGGACCACGATCTCCGCGGCGGCCCTGGCCCGTGCGACGAGGGCCTCGTCCCGCAGTGCACTGATCCACCGTAGGCCGGAGCGGCCCCCGGACTGGGACGCGCCCAGGATGTCCCCCTCCTTGCGCAGGCTCAGATCGACTTCCGCGAGATCGAAGCCGTCCGTGGTCGCGGCCACGGCGTCGAGACGCGCGCGCCCGGGATGATCGGGGGGCGTGCGGGTCACGAGCAAGCACGTGCCCGGGTGCTCACCGCGCCCGATCCGCCCGCGCAGCTGGTGTAGTTGGGAAATCCCGAACCGTTCCGGGTCCGCGATGATCATGAGCGTGGCGTTGGGGACGTCCACCCCGACCTCGATCACCGTGGTGGAAACCAGTACGTCGGTGTTCCCCGCCGCGAAGTCCGCCATGGTGCGAGCCTTGAGTGGCGTGTCCTGGCGACCGTGCAGCACGGCCACGCGGGCGCCCCGAAGTTCGGGCTGTGCGGCCACGAGCTCGGTGAGCCACGTGACGGCCGCGGGCTCGAGATCTTCCTCTTGCGTCTCGATGGAATCGCGCAGGCTCTCGAAGGGGGGCACCGCGGCGTCATCGCCGATCTTGGGCGCGACGACGTAGACCTGCCGGCCGCGCGCGACGTGCTCCGCGGCGAGCGCCCACACGCGGCGTTCCCAGGCCGGGCCGTGCTCGGCGAGGCCCACGACGAACGTGCCGATGGGTTGGCGCCCGCCCGGCAACTCCCGCAGTGTGCTCACGTCCAGGTCGCCGAAGACCGTCATGGCCACGGTGCGCGGGATGGGCGTGGCCGTCATCACGAGGGTGTGCGGGGCCTGGCCGGCCTTGTCCCGGAGGGCGTCGCGTTGTTCCACGCCGAAGCGGTGCTGCTCGTCCACGACGGCCAAGCCGAGGTCCGCGAACTGCACCGCGTCCTGGATCAGGGCATGGGTGCCCACCACGATGCCCGCGGCGCCGCTGGCGATGTCCAGGAGGGCCTTGCGGCGGGCGGGTGCGGACATGCTGCCGGTGAGCAGGGTGACCCGTGTGGCCTCCGGGTCCCCACCCAGCTGCCCGGCCATGGCGAGGGGGCCCAGCGCGGCCGTGATCTTCTCGTGGTGCTGCGCGGCGAGCACCTCGGTGGGGGCGAGCATGGCCGCCTGGCCGCCGTGGTCCACGACCTGGAGCATGGCCCGCAGCGCGACCACGGTCTTACCGGAGCCCACATCGCCCTGCAGCAACCGGTTCATGGGTGCGGTGCCCGCGATCTCCCGGGAGATCTCCTCCCCGACCGCCCGCTGGCCAGGGGTCAGGGCGAAGGGCAGGGAGGCGTCGAAGCGGGCCAACAGGCCGTCCTCCCGCGGGGGTCGTGGGGCCACGGGATGCGCGGCGTGCTCCGCGCGACGGCGCACGAGCTCGGCCTGCAGGACGAACGCTTCCTGGAACCGGAACCGATTGCGCGCCCGTTCGTAGGCCGCCACGGTCTCGGGAACGTGCAGATCCCGGTAGGCCTGTCCCGGTTCCGGCAGTCCCTGCGCGGCGACGACGTCGGGCGGCAGCGGGTCCTGGATCGCGTCCAGGTCCGCGGTGAGCAGTACTTGCTGGACCACCTTTCCGATCCGCGGCGTGGTGAGCTTGCCGGACTCCGGGTACACGGGGATGGGCATGAGCTCACCGGAGTCCGAGGCGGCACGGGACACCGATTCGGGGGTGTCCACGAGGGCGTAGTCCGCGCCCGCCATCGACAGGTTCCCCCGGTAGAACTCCGGCTTCCCCGTGAACAGGGCGAGCGCCCCCACGGGGAGGTCCTTCTGGGCGGAGTACGCGTTGAAGAACGTGATCTTCAGGTAGGCACCGGAGTCGTCCGAGACCGTGACGTCCGTGAGACTGCGCCGAGGATCACTGCGCATGCGCCGGGTGCTTGTGCTCTCGACGCGTGCGACGAACGAGGTCCGCTCCCCCGCCACCAGGTCCGTGAGCGCCTGGATCTTCCCCCGGCGGATGTAACGCCGTGGCGCGTGGTCCAGCAGTTGGCCCACCGTGGTGATCCCCAGGTCCTTGGCCAGCAGGGACACCGTGGAGCGCGGGGACTTCCCGGGGACGTAACGGGTCAGGGGCTGGTCCAGCAGGTCCGCGAAGGCGGGCAACCCCTGCGGCGCGGCAGGCGCATCCCCGTCCGGCTGGTGGCTGGTCACCGTGGCTCCGCCGCGAGGGACGTCACTGTCACATTGCGCGCGGTGCCGCGCCGGCGCATGAGGTCCAGCGCGGTGTCCGGGTCCGCGACGTGCACGTGGACGCGCCACGTGTACCCGTTCTCGTTCTCACTGACCGCGCTGACGATCACACTGTCCCCGGCGTCGTCGAGCTCGTGGCGCAGTTCGGCGGCGTCCAGGGCGGAGAGGTCCATGGTGCCCATGACCTCGTACCCATCCGAGGGCTCCTGCTCGTCACTCGTGAGCGGCAGCGCGTGGTCCCGGACGATGTCCTGCACGGGGTCCGCGGCCGAGTCCTCCCCGCTGAGTTCGGCGCGCAGCGCCGCGAGGATGACGAGCATGCCGAGCGCGCCGGAATCCACCGTGCCGCGTTCACTGAGCACCGGAATCTGGTCCACGGTGTCGATAACGGCCTGCGTGGCGGCCTGCACCATGAGGTCCAGCCACTCGACGAGCTGCTGATTGGACCCTTCCGCGGCGGTGTCCGGGACGGGTACCTCCCCGGCGGCCTGCAGGACGGAGATCATGGTCCCCGGAACGGGCTCGGTGAGTGCGGACCAGCACCGGACCTGGGCTGCCATGAGCGCCGCCTTGAGCTGCGCGGCGGTCAGCCGCACGCAGCCCTCCACCGCCTGGCCCATGGCGGTCAACGCCACCGCGGCCAGTACGCCGGAGTTCCCGCGGGCCTGCTCGAGGGCGGCCTGGCCGGCGTAGACGAGCAGTTCGCCCACGTCCCTGCCCTCGATCAGGTGCGCGGCCTCCGCCGCGAATCCCACCGTGGCGCTGAGGTTCGCACCGGTGTCCGCGTCCGCGACGGGGAAGACGTTGAGATCGTCTAGAACGTCCGCGTGCTCGCGCAGCCGACGGTGCGCGGCGTCGAGCCAGTTGCGTATCTCGGTGGTGGACGAGCCGGCTCTATGGCTCAAAGTGATCCCATCCTTCGACGACGTCGCGACCGAACCACTGCCGTGGGCTCCGGCCCGCAATGGTCACGGTGCCGCGCTCGTGGCGCCGCTGCCGTGCTCCGTTCCCTGCTGACGAGCCACCGCCCCGGGGGCCGTCCTCGCGAGGCAAGGGTGCACACGAGCCTATCGCACGGACCCCGGACGGCAGCGGGGAATCCACAGGGAGCACGGCGAGCAGACCGTGGTCCTCACCCCCCGTGAGCACCCACTGCCACGGGTCCACCCCGACGGCCTCCCCCGCGTGGGCGAGCGTGTGCACCGCGGGTTCCAGGGCCTGCGGGTCCAGGTCGATGCTCACGCCGCTCGCTCGTGCGATCCGGCGGACATCGCGCAACAGACCGTCCGAGATGTCGAGCATGGCGATCGCCCCCGCCCGAGCGAGTTCCGCCCCCACGGAAACGGGCGGGGCCGGTCGCAGTTGGGCGCGGTGCAGCGCGGTCCGTTCGGGCTCGGGGACGCCGTCCCAGCGCCCCGGCACGGGGGTCTGCAGGGCGTCCAGTCCGGCCGCCGCGCGGCCGAGCACGCCCACGTGCACGAGGGTCCCGCCCCGTCCGGCCCCACTGCGCAGTACGGGCTCACCCTCGAGCCTGCCCAGGACCGTGGCCGTGACGGACAGTTCCCGCCCCCGCCCGAGGTCCCCGCCCACGAGCGCGCACTCCGCCGCGCCCAGTTCACCGAAGGCCCGCGAGAGTCCCGCCGCGAACTCGGAAACCCATGCGACCTGGGTGTCCCCCGGCAGGGTGAGGGACACGACCATGGCCGTGGGCACGGCCCCCATGGCGGCGATGTCCGCGAGGTTCTGCGCGGCGCACTTGTGCCCCACGTCCGCGCCGGTGGTGCGGTAACCGCACGGCCACACGATCGCGAAGTCCTGGTCCACGGTCAGCGTGTCCGTGGTGACCACGACCCGCTCGCCGGGGGCCGCGATCACGGCGCAGTCGTCCCCGGGTCCCACCAGGACGTGCGGTCCGTCCGTGGTGGCGCCCGGGAGGAACGCGTCCAGCAGCTCGGTCTCGCTGAGCTGGGACACGGTGGTCCCGGGCGGGGCGGCGGGCTCGTGCGTCATGTCCCTTACACTAGCGAGCCATTCCGACGGGCACAGTCACCGAACTCCCGGGTGCAGCACCTATCCTGGGTGCCATGATTCCCCCGGCCCCGCAGCACCCGTCCACGCCCACGTCCGCCGCGCAGGCCCCCGGGACTCGGCCGCGGCTGCGCGGCGTCGTACGAGGCGCAGGGCACGACGCCGCCACGGGGCGCGGGAGGGCGCGACCGACGTCGTCGTCCCGCCGCCGCGTGGCCGGCGCGGCTGTGGTGGGTGCGCTCGTGCTCACCGGGTGCGGTTCGACCGTAACCGTGGACGGCGCCCCGGACAACGCCAATCCCGACTGCGCGTCCGTGATGCTCGCGATGCCCGAGTCGGTGAGCGGGATGGATCAGCGGGAGACCTCGAGCCAGGGCACCACGGCCTACGGGGACCCGTCGGCCATGATCGTGCGCTGCGGCGCGGAGGAACCGGGACCTACCACGGACCCGTGCACGAACGTCAACGGCGTGGACTGGCTGATCTCCGAGGTGCCGGATCAGAAGGACCAGTGGCGCGCGGTGACCTACGGCCGTTCCCCCGCGGTGGAGGTGCTCTTCGACAGCAGCCGCGTGCCGTCCTCGACCGCGCTCGTGGACACGGGATCCGCCATGCAGAACATCGAGCAGACCCGGCAGTGCCTGTCCGTCAAGGACACCCTGGAGCAGCAGGGCCGCCCCTAGAAGGCGGCCTCACTCGACCGTGACCTCCACCCGGGCCCACGAGTTGTTCACGTAACCCTTGGGGTTCCACAGCACTCGCGGTGACTCCGGCTGGCACGCGCCGGTGCTGTCCCATGCGCGGGCCATCAGGACGTGGGACCCGGCCCCGGTCACCGGGACAAGTGCCTCCCAGTGCTGCCACGCCCACGGGGAGGCCGCCACATCCAGCTCGGCCTGGTGCCACGTGCGCCCGTCGTCCCCGGAGACGTCCACGCGCGCCACCGTGCGATCGTCCCCCGCGTACGCGTACCCGGTGACGCGCACCGGACCGCCCGGAACGTGCTCATGCTCCTCCGGGCTCAGGATGTCGCAGTTCAACGCGACGGATCCCAGACTGATACCGTCCCCCGGCCCGGCGTGATCCGGGTCCGCCTCGGGCGGCAGGACGCGATAGGCCGTGGCCTGGAAGTAGTTCTCGGACGGGTCCGCGCGCACCGTGATCCCGCGCAACCACTTGACGCTGCGCGCCCCCACGTACCCGGGGACGACGACGCGCACGGGCGCCCCGTGCACCACGGGCAGGGGTTCGCCGTTCATCGCCCACGCGAGCAGCACCTCGGACGACAACGCCTTGGCGAGCGGGATCGACCCGCCGTAGGCCTGCGGGGGATCCGCGAGGTCGGAGACGTCCGAGGCCGTGAACTCCACGTGCCGGGCGCCGTCCGCGACACCGACCGACCGCAGGACGTCGCACAATCGAGCCCCGGTCCACGGCGCGGTGGAGGTGGCCCCGGGTCCCCACGGGTCCTCCCCCGGGATGTCACGCACGGGCAGGAAACCGGCACGGCGATTGCCCGCGCACTGCATCGTGGCCGTGAGCGTGTGGTGCGTGAACTCCTCCCGCAACCGTTCCGGCGTGAAGCTCGCGGACTCGTCGACGAGCCCGTCGACCGTGACCGCCCAGTCCCCGGGGTCGTTCTCGGGCACCGGGCCGTGATTGCGCACGTAGAAGGAATCGGGGGTCGTGATCGGATCGTGGAGTCCCGACCGGGGTGGTTCCGCGTTGTACGGGTCGGTCTCGTGGACGATCATGTCATCGCGTTTGTGCCACACGGGGTGCCCCTTCCGATCCCGGCGTTCACGCAACCCTCACGCGGCGTGCGTGGGCGGATTCAGCGCAGCCCCACGGGCCGTTCGAGCGCCAGGGTGATCAACTCGTCGATCAGTGCACTGTACTGCAGCCCGCTCGCGTCCCACATGCGCGGGTACATGGAGATGGGGGTGAACCCGGGCATGGTGTTGATCTCGTTGATGATCACGCGGTGATCGGGCGTCACGAAGAAGTCGCAGCGTGCAAGCCCCTCACCGTCCACGGCGTGGAACGCGCGCACCGCCTCGCGGCGCAGCGTGTCGATCACGTCCTCCGGGAGCTTCGCGGGGCACGAAAGTGCAGCGCCGTCGTCCTCAAGGTACTTGGCCTCGAAGTCGTAGAATGCGTGACCCTGCACCTCGATCTCCCCGGGCAGGGACGCGCGGGCATCGTCGGTGCCGTGGCCACCCAGGACGGCGCACTCGATCTCACGGCCGTCGATGCCCGCCTCGATCACGAGCTTGCGGTCGTGTTCGCGCGCGGTCTCGATGGCCGCGTCCAGTCCGGAGGGGTCGTCCACCCGGGTGATCCCGAAGGACGACCCGGCTCGCGCGGGCTTGACGAAGACCGGGAAGCCCAGCTCGGCGACGGCGCGGTGCACGCCCTGCGGGTCGGTGCGCCACGTGCGGTCGTGGACCACGGTGTACGGACCCACCTCGAGTCCGGCGGCCTGGAACGCGAGCTTCATGAAGTGCTTGTCCATCCCGATCGCCGAGGCCGCCACGCCGCACCCCACGTACGGCAGGTCCGCGAGCTCGAGCAGCCCCTGCAGGGTCCCGTCCTCACCGAACGGACCGTGCAGCAACGGGAAGACGATGTCCACGTGGCGGCCGCGGGTCAGGGCGGCACCGTGCTCGTCCGAATCGTGGATCAGCAGCCGGCTGTCCCCCGTCTGCAGGGGCAGGCTCACTCGTCGCCGCCCCACGGGCAGCTGCGCCATGGGCTGCTCGTCCAGCAGCGCCTCGAGTTCCTCCTGGGAGTACAGGAACCATGCGCCGTCCGTGGAGATCCCCACACTCACCACGTCCCATGTGTCACGGTCGATGGCCCGCAGTACCGAGCGCGCCGTGATGAGGGAGACGGAATGTTCCGACGAGCGCCCGCCGAACACGACCGCGACACACGGCTTACTGCCCGCGGCGGTGGACTCGGGGTTCTCGTGGGTGGTGCTCATGCGCTGTTCCCTTCGGATTTCAGATCGCGGCCCAACAGCCTGGGCGTCAGTTCGTGGACCGGAACGTCGTTGCGCAGTACGCTCACCACGGCCTCCGTGATGGGCATGTCCACGCCGTGGCGGCGCGCGAGGGCGAGGACCGCGGGGGCGGACTTGATCCCCTCCGCGGTCTGGGTCATGGCGTCCTGCACCTGCTCAAGGCTCAGTCCGGCCCCCAGGAGCCTACCGGCCGTGTGGTTGCGGGACAGGGAGGACGAGCACGTGGCCACGAGGTCGCCCATCCCGGACAACCCCGACAAGGTGGTCAGGTCGCCGCCCAGCGCCAGGGCCAGCCGTGTGGTCTCGGCCAGGCCGCGCGTCATGACCGAAGCTTTGGAGTTGTCCCCGTAGCCGCGGCCGTCGCAGATCCCCACGCACAGGGCGATCACGTTCTTCACGAGACCGCCGATCTCGGTGCCGATTACGTCCGTGTTCGTGTAGGGCCGGAAATAGGGTGCGGCACAGCAGCGCGCAACCCACGCGGCGGTGTCGTGAGCGGTGGCCGCGATCACGGAGGCCGTGGGTTCCTCCCGCGCGATCTCCATGGCCAGGTTGGGCCCCGAGAGCACGCACGTGTGCCGGGCCCACTCCTCCGCGGTGCGCTGCGTGTGTTCGGCGAGCACCTGAGCGATCACCTGGGTCATCCGCAGCCCGGTCCCGGATTCGAGTCCCTTGGCCAGGGACAGGATCACGGCCTCCGGTTCCACGTACGACGCCGCCGCGCCCAGTTGCGCGCGCAGCGATTGGGCGGGGATCGCGGCGACCACCAGGTCCGCTCCCGCGAGCGCCGAGCGCAGGTCGCTCGAATACTCGAGGGTTTCCGGTAGCTCGATCTCCGGGACGTAACGGTCGTTGCGGTGCTCGCGGGCGATCCGCTGCATCGACTCGGGATCGCGGCCCCACAGACACACGGTGCGCTGGGCGCCGGCATCCGCGGCGGCGTCCGCGAGGACCTTGGCGAACGTGGTGCCCCACGAACCCGCTCCCAGCACGGTGACCTTGCGGGGACCGTTCGGATCCGGCGTCACGGGGCCACCTTCCCGGCTCGCGGGTCGAAGAGCTCGCGCGGTGCTTCTTCTTGCCGCAACTCACCCAGCAGATCGGTGATCGCACCCATGATGGATTCGGTGGCCTTCGTGAGCTCGTCGGAGGACGGATGACCAGGGCGCTGGAGACCGCCGGGGACGAGGTCCTCCGGGTGCATCGGCTCTCCCACGAGCACGTCCACGCGCTTACGGGGCCACAGGCTCACCGTGCGGTGACCGCTGGGGTCCCGGTACAGGATCTCCTGGTCCCCCCAGTGCGCCATGGGCACCACCGGGACGCCGGCCTTGAGCGCGAGACGAGCGGCTCCCGTGCGCCCGCGCATGGGCCACATCTCGGTGTCCAGCGTGATGGTGCCCTCCGGATACACGATTACGGCGCCGCCGCTGTCGAGTTCGGCCAGGGCTGCCACCAGGGAGTCCTTGGCGCGCGAGGTTCCGCGGTACACGGGGACCTGCCCGATCTTCGCGATGATGGTGCCCACCACCGGGACCCGGAACAACGACTCCTTCGCCAGGAACCGCGGCATGATCCCGGACGCGTACACCGGGTAGGCCACGGTGATCGGATCGAGCTCCGTGAGGTGGTTGGCCACCACCACGAAACCGCCGGAGTCCGGGAAGTTCTCCCGGCCCCGCCAGTGGGATCTGGCGAACAGTCGGTAGACGGGGATCACCATCCCCGCGAGGACGCGGAACGTGGAACGCTGCGAGGTCCTACTCATCCGGGCTGTCACTCCTTGCTGGACGGATTGCAGTTCCCTCGATCGGGTGAGCCGTGCGGTGCGGGCGGGGGCTCACCGCTCGTCGACGGTGAAGTTCGCGCCCAGCCCACCCAGTTTGTCGGTGAAGTGCTCGTAGCCGCGCTTGATCAGTTCCACACCGGTCACGTGCGAGACGCCCTCCGCGGACAGCGCCGCGATCAGGTGGGAGAACCCGCCGCGCAGGTCCGGGATGTGGATGTCGGTGGCGTGCAACGGCGTGGGGCCGGAGATCACGGCGGAGTGCAGGAAGTTGCGCTGCCCGAAGCGGCACGGCACCGAGCCCAGGCACTCGCGGTGCAACTGGATCACGGCGCCCATGCGGTTGAGCGCGCGCGTGAAGCCGAAGCGGTTCTCGTACACGGTCTCGTGCACGATCGACACGCCCTTGGCCTGGGTCAACACGACCACGAGCGGTTGCTGCCAGTCGGTCATGAATCCGGGGTGCACGTCCGTCTCCACGATCAGGGGGTTGAGGTCCCCGCCCGGGTGGTAGAAGCGGATGCCGTCCTCGCGGATGTCCAGCCCACCGCCCACCTTGCGGAAGGTGTTGAGGAAGGTCATCATGTCCGCCTGCTTGGCGCCGGCCACGAAGATGTCACCACCGGTGGCCAGTGCCGCGGAACCCCACGACGCCGCTTCCATGCGGTCGGGCAGCGCGCTGTGCACGTACCCCGTGAGTTCAGGAACGCCCTCGATGCGGATCACACGGTCCGTCTGCACGGTGATGAGCGCGCCCATCTTCTGCAGGATCGCGATCAGGTCCATGATCTCGGGCTCGGTCGCGGCACCGCGCAGCTCGGTATGGCCCTCGGCACGCGTGGCGGAGAGCAGCACCTGTTCCGTGGCCCCCACGGACGGGTACGGCAAGTCGATCTTGGCGCCCTGCAACCCGTGCGGTGCACTCATCCGGATCCCCGAATCGAGCTTCTCCACCTTGGCGCCGAAATTGCGCAGCACCTCGAGGTGGTAGTTGATGGGTCGGTCACCGATCCGGCACCCGCCCAGGTCCGGGATGAACGCTTCTCCCAGGGCGTGCAACAGCGGGCCGCACAGCAGAATCGGGATCCGCGAGTCGCCGGCGTGGGCGTCGATGTCCGCATGGCGGGCACGAGTCACGTTGGTGGGGTCGAGCGTCAACTCACCCCGGGCGTCGTCGCGCGTGACCTCCACACCGTGCAGGCTCAGCAGGTCCGTGACGACCTTGACGTCCTTGATCTCCGGCACGTTGCCCAGCGTGGAAGGAGTGGAGCCGAGCAGCGCGGCCACCATGGCCTTGGGAACCAGGTTCTTGGCGCCGCGTACCGTCACCTGACCCGACAGCGGAACGCCGCCGGTGATGCGCAAAGAAGTCATGACCTACCGATCTGCGGGAAGGGATCTCCCGGGCGCGGAACACGCACGGGACCTCGACATTCTACCGGCTCGAACCGCTGATCGGTCCAGCCGCCACTCAGGTCCGGGCGGGCAGCGTGGTGGGCTTGAACGCGGGGCGGGTGCGCTCGTACGCATCGATGTCCGCCTCATGCTGCAGGGTCAACCCGATGTCGTCGAGACCCTCCATGAGCCGCCAGCGGGTGTAGTCGTCGATCTGGAAGGGCACCGTCACGGGCCCGCACGTGACGGTGCGCGACTCCAGGTCCACCTGGATCTCCACGCCGGGCTGCTCCTCCATGAGCTTCCACAGCAGCTCCACGTCCGACTGGTCCACCTGCGCCGCAAGCAATCCCTGCTTGCCCGAGTTGCCGCGGAAGATGTCCGCGAAACGGGAGGAGATCACGGCCTTGAACCCGTAGTCGCGCAGCGCCCACACGGCGTGCTCGCGCGACGACCCCGTACCGAAGTCCGCGCCGGCCACGAGCACGGAAGCGTTGCGGTACTCGGGCTGGTTGAGCACGAACTCGGGGTTCTTGCGCCACCCGGCAAACAGGGCGTCGTCGAAACCGGTCTTGGTGATGCGCTTGAGGTAAACGGCGGGGATGATCTGGTCGGTGTCCACGTTCGACTGCTTGAGCGGGGCACCCACGCCCCGGTGGGTGGTGAACTTCTCCATGGCTGTGTCCTTTTCTGGTGGTGTACGTCGCGGCGGGTTGCGGGGCTCAGGCCACCGGCTCGAGGTCCGACGGCGCGCTGAGGGTCCCCCGCACGGCCGTGGCCGCCGCGACCACCGGCGACACCAGGTGGGTGCGCCCGCCCTTGCCCTGGCGCCCCTCGAAGTTGCGGTTGGACGTGGAGGCGCAGCGCTCCCCCGGTGCCAACTGGTCCGGATTCATCCCGAGGCACATGGAGCATCCCGCGAAGCGCCAGTCCGCGCCGAAGTCCGTGAACACCTTGTCCAGCCCCTCGGCCTCGGCCTGCAAGCGCACCTTGGCGGAACCGGGGACAACCATGACCCGCACGTTCTCGGCCTTGCTGCGGCCTTTGACGATCGCCGCGGCGGCCCGCAGGTCCTCGATGCGGGAGTTGGTGCACGAGCCCAGGAACACGGTGTCCACGGGGATCTGCTTCATGGGTGTTCCGGCTTCCAGGCCCATGTACTCGAGGGCGCGCCGCGCGGCGTCCTTGGCGTTGTCGTCCCCGGCGTCCTCCGGATCCGGGACCGCCTGGGACAGCGGCACGCCCTGACCCGGGTTGGTGCCCCACGTGACGAACGGCTCCAGTTCATCCGCGTTGATGAACACTTCGCGGTCGAACGTGGCGCCCTCATCCGTGCGCAGGGTCTTCCAGTACTCCACGGCGGCGTCCCAGTCCTCACCCTGTGGCGCGTGCGGGCGGCCCTCGACGTAGTCGAACGTGGTCCGGTCCGGCGCGATCATCCCCGCCCGCGCACCCGCCTCGATCGACATGTTGCAGATCGTCATGCGCGCTTCCATGGACAGGGAGCGGATCGCGGACCCGCGGTACTCGAGCACGTGACCCTGCCCGCCGCCCGTGCCGATCTTGGCGATCACGGCCAGGATGATGTCCTTGGAACTGACCCCCGGCTTGAGCGTGCCCTCCACATTGATGGCCATGGTCTTGAACGGTGCGAGCGAGAGGGTCTGGGTGGCCATGACGTGCTCCACCTCGGACGTGCCGATCCCGAACGCGAGCGCCCCGAAGGCCCCATGCGTGGATGTGTGGGAGTCACCGCACACCACGGTCATCCCCGGCTGGGTCAGCCCCAGCTGCGGACCCACCACGTGCACGATCCCCTGTTCGGCGTCCCCCAGAGAGTGCAGCCGCACACCGAATTCCTCGCAGTTGCGGCGCAGCGTCTCGATCTGCTTGCGGGAGGTCTCGTCCGCGATGGTCGAGAAGATGTTTTCGGTGGGCGTGTTGTGATCCTCGGTCGCGATCGTCAGATCGGTGCGCCGCAGTCCGCGTCCGGCCAGCCGCAGGCCTTCGAAGGCCTGGGGGCTCGTGACCTCGTGGAGCAGGTGGAGGTCGATGTAGATCAGGTCGGGGCGTCCGGCCTCACCCTGGCGCACCAGGTGGTCGTTCCACACCTTCTCCGCCAGCGTCCGCGGCGCGGTGGTCTGTGTGCTCGTCATCTCGTCACTCCTGCTCGTGTCCTGGCGTGCGGTGGGCGACGCCGCGTGGGCGGCGTTCGCGCGTCCCGCACGTGACCGTTGCCATCATGGTCATCGCTCGCGGCGAGTAGTTCCACTCCTCGGACTTGCTTCTCGCATTGTGAGACGGCAATATCAAGGCATGGACACGACGCACGCGATGGATCCTTCCGGAGCCCCCCTGGGCTCTCCCCTGGGCGGCCGAGGGACGGGCTCGGGCATGCCCGAGGAGTCCTCGTTCTCCCCCTCCGGCGTGGGGGTCATCGACAAGGCCTCCCTCATCCTGGACGCCCTCGAGGCCGGCGCGGCCTCCCTCGCGGATCTCGTGGAGACCACGGGGCTCGCGCGACCCACCGCCCACCGGCTCGCAGTGGCGCTCGCCCATCACCGGTTCGTGGGCCGGGACGTGCACGGGCGCTTCGTCCTCGGGTCCCGCCTCGTGGAGCTCGCCTCGGCCGCGGGTGAGGACCGGCTGATCTCTGCCGCGGCCCCCGTGCTCCTGCAGTTGCGGGACAGTACCGGTGAGTCCTCCCAGGTGTTCCGCCGCCAGGGCGAGTGGCGCGTGTGCGTGGCCTCGGCCGAACGGCCCATCGGCTTGCGCGACACGATCCCCGTGGGCACCCAGTTGTCCATGAAGGCGGGCTCCGCCGCGCAGGTGCTCGTGGCGTGGGAGGACCACGCGCGCCTGATCGAGGGGCTGCATCACGCGCGGTTCTCCGCCACGACCCTCGCCGGGGTACGACGCCGCGGCTGGGCCCAGTCGATCGGCGAACGCGAACCGGGGATCGCCTCGGTCTCCGCGCCCGTGCGTGGACCCTCGGGCAGGGTGATCGCCGCGGTGTCCATCTCGGGACCCATCGAACGCCTGTCCAAGCAGCCCGGTCGGAAGCACGCGGACATCGTGGTCCAGGCGGCCCGGCACCTCTCGGAGGCCGTGCGCGTCAGCGCCGCGTGAGCCCGTGGGCGCAACCCGGGCCGGGCGCATCCGCAAGGGTGAGCCCCGAGCACGCCGTGCAGATCAGCGCCGCGTGAGCGCCGCCCGTGCCACGGCCCCGGTGAACTCGCGGTGCGCCTCGAGTTCGTGTTCCACCGGGGCCTGGACCGTCTCCTCGGCGGTCGTGCGGACGGATCGCTGCAAGCGACGTCGTACCCGCGAGGCCCGGACACGGGACGCGAGCGACGCGATCACCGCGCCCGTGAGCGCGAGGAAGAGCGCGAGCACGACCCCCGCGAGCACCATGAGCGTGGGCACGGGTAGTGGGAAGCCCTCGACCGTGGGTGGCGGGGGCAGGGGGATCTGGAAGTACTCGGCCAGGAACAGACCCAGCAACCACAACAGACCGAGCACCGTGACGAGCATGGCGAGCCACTGCAGGACGTCGAAGACGATCCACCACCAGGACGCCCCGCGCGCGGAGAACTTGGTGCGTGCGACGGCTTGGTCCAGCGCGTCCGGCAACCGCTGTTCGTTGCTGCGGGCGGCGCCACGGATGCTGCGCCGCCACGGCTCCCCGGCGCCCTGGGAGACATCGTCCGCGAAACCGCGCACGGCGGAGTCCGCGGCGGCCTTCTGGGACGCGTTCATGGGCGGCAGGGACGTGCGGTGCACCCCGGGGTCCGAGTGCTTGTCATGGCTCTCGATGTGCAGGCGCTTGAGCGGGTCCTTGCGCAGGCGGGCGAGCCAGCGCGTGGCGATCCACCCGGTGTGCCGCCCCGCGCGCAACCGGTACGAACGGGCCGCGGCGTCCGCGACCAGGTCGATGCCGGCGGCACGCGCGAGCCCGGCGGTGAGCCGTTCACTCGCGTCCTTGGTGATCCCGCGCGGATCGCCCTCCCCCGCGGCGCGCGCGAGTTCCCCGGCGCTGTGGATGACGTCCGCCTCGAGCCGCTGCCCGGCGGCGGCGCGTTGGGCGGCCACGGCGTGGATCCGGTCCCGCAGCTGCGGGACACCCTGACCCGTAAGAGCGGAGACGGCCACGGGCGCGCTCGGCCCGGTCGCGGGGAGGCCGTCCTGCGCCACGAGTTCCGTGAGCGATGCGAGCACCGAGGGGACGTCCCGCTCATCGAGCCGGTCCGCCTGGTTGAGCACGACCATGGTCACGGCGCCGTGGCGCGCGAGAGGCTGCACGAAGTCCTGGTGCAACACCGCGTCCGCGTACTTCTGGGGGTCCACGACCCACACGACCACGTCCACGAGACCGACCATGCGCTGGACGATCTGCCGGTGTTCCCGCGTCACGGAGTCGAAGTCCGGCAGGTCCAGCAGCACGAGCCCACCGCTCGTGGTGCTCGCCTTGCGCCCGCGCCCGGTGGACGTGCTCAGCGCGGGACCCACGACCCTGCGGTCAGCGACGTCGAGCCAGTCGAGCAGCGGCTGGCTGCCCTCATCCCCCCAGATCGCGGCGAGCGGTGCGGAGGTCGTGGGTCGGCGCGCCGCACTACGGGCGAGGTCCTGACCGACCACGGCGTTGAACAGGGAGGACTTGCCGGAGCCCGTGGCGCCGAAGAAGCCCACCACGGTGTGGTCCGCGGACAGCGCCCGGCGCTGCGCGGCGCGCTCGAGGGTCTCCCGCGCACCCCGGATCACCTCGGCGTCCAGGCGACCCTCCGCGATCTCCACGGCCTGCGCGAGTCCTGAGATCCGATCGGACAGGGACACGTCCTGGTCCCGGGAACGCGGGCTCACAGGGCCCCGCTCTCTGCGCGCACGCGGGCGGCCGCTGCGTGCAGTTGCTCGGCCGAGGGGTGCTCCCCGAGTTCGTCGATCGTGTCCAGGAACTGCTTGGCCCGACCGGCCAGCATCGTCCGGATCCGGGTCTCCAGGTTCTTGCGCGCCTGGTCGCTCATCCGGCGCACGGCGTCCTCACCGAAGACCGCCTCGAGCAGTTTGGTCCCCACGACACCCGAACCACCCGCGATCCCGACCTCCAGGCCGGTCAGCCCGCCCGTGGTCGAGAACACGGCGATCATGAGGATCACGGCGAGCGCGTTCACGCCCAGCGACATTGCGCGGGCCCGCGTGCGCTTGCCCGCGCCTTCCTGCTGGATCATGAGCATGACGTCCGACTGCCACGACCGGATGCTCTCCGCGACCTGGTCGGGGAAGTCCGGTGGCAGGCCGGCCGCATCCCGGCCCGCGAGCAACACCTGTCCGGCGGGCTCGTCACGCCAGCGCCGCTCGGCGGATTCCGCGGCACGGGCCGTGTTCTCCACGATCACGGCCTGCAGACCCGATTCGATGGCTTCCTCCACGCGCACCTCGGGTGCGGGTTGGCCCTTGAAGAACGCGGTCATCCGGTCCCGGACCCGCCCGATTCCCGCCTCGAGGCTGCGGAAGAACTCGCCGGTTCCCACGAAGTCCTGCCAGCGTGCGAGCACCTCACCGCGCAACAGGGTCCCGTCCCGAGTGGAGTCGATGATCGCGCGCAGCGCCTCGTCGAAGGACGTGGTCACCTCGCGGCGCAGGTGCTCCTCCGTGTGCTGCTGGCCCGCCACGGCCTCCGCGGTGCGGTCGGTCGTGTCCGCGAGTTCCCGCACCGCTCCCCCGAGGGTGCGCGCGGCGATCTCCGAGCGGGCCTGCGCGTCCGCGCCGAGCGTCTCGAGCCACTCACGCAGCGGTTCCACGGCGGCCGGGGGCAGCATGCGCAGCTCGTTGAGCGGGGACTCCTCGACCACGAAGATTGGGGCGCCACCCAGTCCCTCCTCATTGAGCATCCGCCGCAGGTCCTCCTCGATCTCCGCGGCCGACGACGCCTGCACCCGGTCCAGCACCACGGCCACCGTGATGTCGCGCCCCGCAGCGTTGCGCAGCAGCTGCCACGGCACGGCGTCCGCGTAGCGATTGGCGGTCGTGACAAACAGCCACAGGTCCGCGGCGGAGAGCAACTGGGCGGCCAGGGCCCGGTTATTGTCCGAGACGGAATCTACGTCCGGGGCGTCCAGGATCGCGAGGCCCTTGGGGATGTTCTGGTCCGCGAGCAACACGAGGGACCCAATGTCCTCCACGGCCGTCCCACCGTCGTCGGGCGCCGGCGCGGGGCGAGAGGGATCCACGAGGGTCCCCTGGACCCGGGCCAGGTGCGGCAGCACACGCTGAGTGGTGAACGCCCCCGCGTCGCTCGGGTGATGGATCAGCAGGGGTCTGCGCGTGGTGGGGCGAATGGCCCCGGAGCGTGTGACCGGGTGGCCCACGAGGGCGTTGACCAGGGTCGATTTTCCCGCGCCCGTGGAACCGCCCACCACGGCCAGCAGCGGGGCGTCCAACGAACGGACACGCGGCAGGACGTAGTCGTCCAACTGGGCCACGGCACGCGCCGCGTTCTCGCGCTGTTGCGCCGCGCTCGCCGTGGCGAGCGGCAGGGTCGTGGAGCGCAAGAGCTCACGCGTGGTCTCGAGGGACTCGATGAGCGGCACGGCCGGTGCGTTCTCGGTGTTCACACGATCATTGTGCCAGCCGTCACGCGGGCGTCGCGGCAGCGCGCCGGGAACGGACGGGAGCAGTGGGTGGCAGACATGCGAAGAGCCCCGGTTTCCGTGGAAACCGAGGCTCTTCCGTAGTGACCCCAGCGGGATTCGAACCCGCGTTACCGCCGTGAGAGGGCGGCGTACTAGGCCGCTATACGATGGGGCCGTGTACTTTCCGTGGACCGCTGTCGGAAACTCGTTCCTGTGCGGTCCCGCGTTGACGCACCAAACAGTAACATCTTCGCGGTCATGCTCCAATTCGGGAAAACCCACCGTGGAACAGCGATGCTCGGTCCGTTCGAACCGTGGTCCGTCCGATGCCAGAAAGCGCTGGGATACCAGGACTCGAACCTAGAATGACGGTACCAGAAACCGTTGTGTTGCCAATTACACCATATCCCAATGGTCTCGCTGCCCGCCCGGTCCGCACCGGATCGGCCGCGCAACGAGCAATAACTATACCCGGGGAACCCGCGGCTGCCAAACCGGTCCGCGGGGTGGGGGTCGCCTCCCGGGTGACACCCACCCGTCGCGGACGGATCGGGTCAGGACGCGGCGAGGTGCTCGCGCAGCGCGCGAATGCGCTTGAGCGACGATTCTTTCCCCAGGATTTCAAGGGATTCGAACAGGGGCGGGGAGATCCGCTGGCCGGACACTGCCGTGCGGACCGGGCCGAACGCCAGGCGCGGCTTGATCCCCAGGCCATCCACGATTGCCTCGCGCAGGGCGATCTCAATCTTCTCGGCCGAGAACTCCTCCAGCGACTCGAGAGCCGTGAGAGCGGCGTCGAGCACCTGGGGTGCGCTGTCCTTGAGCTGCTTGGCGGCGTCCGGGGCGATCTCGATCTGCTCGTCCGGCAGGAAGAGGAAGCCCAGCAGGCCGGGGGTCTCACCGAGCAGGTTCATGCGCTCCTGCACGAGCGGGGCGGCCCGATCCAGGACGTCGTTCTCCTTCTCGGTCAGGGTCTCCCCCACGAGGCCGGCGGAGCGCAGGTACGGGATCAGCCGGTCCCGGAAGTCCCAGGGGTCCAGCATGCGCACGTGCGTGCCGTTGATCGCCGTGGCCTTCTTGAGGTCGAAGCGCGCAGGGTTGGCCAGGACGTCGTGGATGTCGAAGTTCGCCACGAGTTGGTCCACGGTGAAGATGTCCTCGTCCGCGGACAGCGACCACCCGAGCAGGGCCAGGTAGTTCAGCAAACCCTCGGGGATGAACCCGTTGTCGCGGTGGTGGAAGAGGTTGGACTCCGGGTCCCGCTTGGAGAGCTTCTTGTTGCCCTCCCCCATGACGTAGGGCAGGTGCCCGAACTCGGGGATGAACTCGGCGACCCCGATGCCCATGAGTGCGCGGTACAGCGCGATCTGCCGGGGCGTGGAGGACAGCAGGTCCTCGCCGCGCAGTACGTGGGTGATCCCCATGAGGGCGTCGTCCACGGGGTTCACGAGTGTGTAGAGCGGCTGGCCGTTCGCGCGGGCCACCACGAAGTCCGGGACCGAGCCCGCCTTGAAGGTGATCTCACCGCGCACGAGGTCCGTGAACGTGATGTCCTCGTCCGGCATGCGCAGGCGCAGCACGGGCTTGCGGCCCTCGGCCCGGAACGCATCCTTCTGCTCCTCCGTGAGGTCGCGATCGAAGTTGTCGTACCCGCGCTTGGGATCCTCACCCTTGGCACGGTGACGCTGCTCGACCTCCTCGGGCGTGGAGAAGTCCTCGTAAACGTAGCCGCCGGCCACGAGCCGGGTCAGGACGTCCTGGTAGGTCTCGCCGCGCTGGGACTGCCGGTAGGGCTCGTGGGGTCCGCCCACGTTGACGCCCTCGTCCCACGTGATGCCCAGCCAGCCCAGGGCGTCCAGGATCTGCTGGAAGCTCTCCTCGGAATCGCGGGCGGCGTCCGTGTCCTCGATCCGGAACACCAGCGTGCCGCCCGTGTGGCGGGCCCACGCCCAGTTGAACAGGGCCGTGCGGATCAGACCCACGTGCGGGGTGCCCGTGGGGGACGGGCAGAAGCGCACGCGCACGGGTGCGTCGGCGGGAACGGTGGGGTGCAAAGTCGCTGCGTCGTCAGTCATGATGCGTTTATTCTACGGGTAGGAGTCATCCCCGCGGCGGGTAGGGGGACTACCCGCGCGGGCGTCGGCGAGCGCTGCCGCACCGCCCCGGCCGGCTCCGACGACGGCGCGCCGAGGGACGGCTCGGCAACGCGTGCGCCCCGGGTCGTCAGGCGACGGCGCACCCCGGGGGTGGGCCGGCGGCGAGCCGGGTCAGCGCCGCAGCACCGTGGTGAGCTCGCCGATCCCCTCGACCTGCACGGAGAGCTGATCGCCCTCGTCCACGATCCCGACCCCCGCGGGGGTCCCCGTGAGGATGACGTCACCGGGTAACAGCGTGAAGGCCTCGGACGCGTAGGAGACGAGCGTGGCCACGTCGAAGATCATGTCCCGCGTGTTGCCGTCCTGCTTGAGCTGCCCGTTCACGGTGGAGCGCACGGACAGGGCGGAGGTGTCCAGCTCGGTCTCGATCCACGGGCCGATCGGGCACGCGCCGTCGAACCCCTTGGCCCGGGCCCACTGGCCGTCGGTGCGCTGGGCGTCGCGGGCCGTGAGGTCGTTCGCGGCGGTGTAGCCGAACACGACCTCGGGAACGCGTTCCACGGGGACGTCCTTGCACATGCGCCCGATCACCACGGCGAGCTCGGCCTCGTACGAGACCTCCTCGGTCCAGCTGGGCAGGGTCACGGGATCGCCGGGACCGGACACCGCGGTGTTCGGTTTGAAGAACAGCATGGGAGCGGGCGGCAGCTCGTTGCCGAGCTCCTTCGCGTGCGCTGCGTAATTGCGCCCCACGCACACGATCTTGGAGCGCGGGATCACCGGGGCGAGCAAGCGGGCCTCGGACACGGCCACGGTGCGTTCGAGCTCCTGGATCCCCACGTACAGAGGGTCGCCGGTGAGGTACCGCAGCGTCTCGGCGCCGGGTTCCCCGTGCACCGTGCCGAAGTGGATTTCGTTGTCGTGTGTGAACCGTGCGATGCGCATGCTCACAGGCTACACAGCCGCCCCCGGTGCAACCGAGGTTGGACCGGGGGCGGCTGGTCGAACGGGTGGCACGGACCCCGCCACGCGAAGCGTGCCGAGGGAATCACGCCACGTGGATCACGCCAAGCGGGTCAACCAACCGTGCGTGTCCTCCGCCTTACCGGTTTGGATGTCCAGCAACTGCTTGCGGATGGACATGGTCACCTCGCCGGGAGCCGCGTCCTCCGGGCCGATGGTCTCGTCGTGGCTCACGAGCCGCCGCACGGGTGCGATCACCGCGGCCGTGCCGCACGCGAAGACCTCCGTGAGGTGACCCGAGTTCACGCCCTCGCGCCACTCGTCCAGGGTGAAGGCGCGTTCCTCGACCTGCAGCCCGCGTTCCTTGGCCAGCTGGATCACGGAGTCGCGCGTGATCCCCTCGAGGATGGTCCCGGTCAGTTCGGGGGTCACGAGCCGGCCGTCGTCGAAGACGAAGAACACGTTCATGCCACCGAGTTCCTCGACCGCGTCCCCGCGCTCGTGGTCCAGGAAGAGCACCTGGCTGCACCCGTGCGCGTCCCCCTCCATCTGGGCGATCAACGACGCCGCGTAGTTGCCACCACACTTCGCGGAGCCCGTGCCGCCCTTGCCCGCGCGGGCGTACGTGCGCGAGAGCCAGATGTCCACGGGTTCGACCGTGCCGAAGTAATTGCCCGCCGGGGACGCGATCACGGAGAACAGCGCCTCCCTGGACGGACGCACCCCCAGGAACGGCTCCGTACCGATCATGAACGGACGGATGTAGAGGGACTCGCCCTCCCCGGAAGGAACCCACTTCTCGTCCTGGGCCACGAGCTCGCGGATGGCATCTACAAACGTCTCCTCGGGCAGCGTGGGCAGGGCCAGCCGCTGCGCCGAGCGATTCAGCCGCGCGGCGTTGACCTCGGGGCGGAAACTCCACACGGATCCGTCCGCGTGCCGGTAGGCCTTGAGTCCCTCGAAGATCTCCTGGCCGTAGTGCAGCACGGCGGTGGACGGGTCCAGGCTCAGCGGGCCGTACGGCTGCAGCCGTGCGTTGTCCCAGCGGCCGGTGTTCGCTTCCACGTCCCCCTGCCAGTCGATGCACACCATGTGGTCCGTGAAGTGTTTGCCGAAACCGGGGTTCCGCAACACGGCTTCGCGCACCTCATCGGTTGCGGGGTGAGGGTTGAGCTGCTTAACGAATTCAGTGCTCACTGGTGTTCTCCTTCGACGGCGTGCTGCCGGGCATCCCTGCTGAGGCGGTGCGCTGGCACGTGATGATGTGCTCCCAGTATCCCGCCCGCGGTGGCCGGGACGCGGACCTTAGGCGCTGCGCGCACCCAACTGCGCCACGACGTCGTCGCCCACCTGCGACGTGCTGCGCTGCGCGGAACCGTTCGCCTCCAGGTCTGCGCGCACGGCGGCGTTGACCTGTTCCGCGAGATCGGGGTGGCCCAGGTGCTCGAGCATCATGGCGCCCGCGAGGATCGCGGCCGTGGGCTGGGCGGTGCCGGTACCGGCGATGTCCGGGGCGGAGCCGTGGACGGGCTCGAACATGGACGGCGCGGTGCGGTCCGCGTTGATATTGCCGCTGGGCGTCAGACCGATACCCCCGGTGACCGCGCCGGCCTGGTCGGTGAGGATGTCCCCGAACAGGTTGTCGGTCACGATCACGTCAAAGCGCGCGGGGTCGGTGGTCATGAAGATCGTGGCGGCGTCGATGTGCATGTAGTTCACGGTGACGTCCGGGTACTGCTCCCCGATCTCGTCCACGGTTCGCTGGTAGAGCCGCCCGGCGTTGACCAGGACGTTGTGCTTGTGGACCAGGGTCAGCCGCTTGCGCGTGCGGCTGTTCGCGAGGTCGAACGCGTAGCGCACCAGGCGGCGGACACCGTGGGCGGTGTTCACGGACACCTCGGTCGCGATCTCGTGCTCGGTGCCCGTGCGCAGCGTGCCACCGTTACCCGCATAGAGCCCCTCGGTGCCCTCGCGCACGACCACGAAGTCGATCTCCCCCGGGTCCGACAGAGGGCTCGTGGCACCGGGGTACAGCACCGCGGGGCGCAGGTTGATGTAGTGGTCGAACCCGAAGCGCAGCTTGAGCAGCAGATCGCGTTCGAGGATCCCGGAGGGGATGCGCTTGTCGTTGGGGGCGGCACCCACGGCACCGAACAGGATCGCGTCGTGGGAACGCAACCGTTCCATGGTGTCCTCGTTGAGCACCTCACCGGTCTCGAGCCAGTGCTCGGCGCCGAGCGGGTAGCTCGTCTTCTCGAGGGTCACCCCCGCGGGGCGGGTCACGGCGTCGAGGACCTTGACGGCCTCGGCCACGACCTCCGGGCCGATACCGTCACCGGGCAGGACGGCGATCGAGTGGCTGCGGGCGGGTGCGGAAGGTGACGTCGGACTCATGGGGGCCAGCTTAGGTGCGCCCGCCGCGGCCTTCCACATGGTGAACCCGGGTTTCATATAGCGAGACGAACAGCGGGCGCGAGATCCGCTGACAGCCGACCGGCCCGACGACGCTCGGCCGGCCCGCAACGGTCGCTGCGGCGTCGTGCGGACAGGCAACGGCCGGGCCGACCGACGACGACCCGGCCACCGCACCTCGATACCGCAGTACCTCAGTCCTGGAGCGCCTCCGGGGCCTCGTAGCGCGGGAACACGCCGGAGGGCTTGGGCAGTTCGGTCCCCGCGGCGAGCCGCGTCCCCAGGGCCGAGAACTGCCGCGCCTCCCCCTCGGGCTGACCGAGCTGGTCCAGCAGCCTGGCCATGGAATCCGGCATGACCGGCTGTACGAGGATCGCGACGATGCGCAGCACCTCCGCCGTCACGTACAGCACGGTGGCCATCCGTTCCGGATCGGTCTTCCGCAGCACCCACGGCTGCTGCGCCGTGAAGTAGCGGTTGGCCGATGCGATGACCCGCCACACGGTCTCCAGACCGCGGTGGAACGCGAGCTCGTCGAACGCCGCGCGGTAGTCCCCCACCGCCGACTCCGCCTGTTTGAGCATTTCGAGGTCCTCGGCAGTGAAGTCCCGCGGTTCCGGCACCGCGCCCCCGAGGTTCTTGGCGATCATCGAGAGGCTGCGCTGGGCCAGGTTGCCGAGGTCGTTGGCGAGATCCGAGTTGATGCGTCCGACGATCGCGTCGTGCGAGTAGTTGCCGTCCTGGCCGAACGGGACCTCTCGCAATAGGAAGAAGCGCAACTGGTCCAGCCCGTACTCGCCGATCAGGGCGTGGGGATCGATCACGTTGCCCACGGACTTGGACATCTTCTCGCCCTGGTTGAACAGGAACCCGTGCGCGAAGACCTTCCGGGGCAGCTCGAGCCCCGCGGACATCAGGAACGCCGGCCAGTACACGGCATGGAAGCGCGCGATGTCCTTGCCGATCAGGTGCACGTCCGCGGGCCAGAACGCCCGGAACAGCTCGGCGTCCGTGTCCGGGTAGCCCAGACCCGTGAGGTAGTTGGTCAGGGCGTCCACCCACACGTACATCACGTGCTCGGGGTTGCCCGGCACGGGCACGCCCCAGTCGAACGTGGCGCGGGAGATGGACAGGTCCTGCAGTCCGCCGCTCACGAAGGACGCGATCTCGTGCGAGCGCGTCTCGGGCTGAACGAACCCGGTGCGGTAGAGCTCGAGCAAGCGGTCCTGGTACGCGGAGAGCCGGAAGAAGTAGCTCTCCTCCTCGGTCCACGTGAGCTCCGTGCCCGTACCGATCGAGTAGCGCTGACCGTCCGAGCGCACCTCGGTCTCGTCCTCGGCGTAGTAGGCCTCGTCCCGCACGGAGTACCACCCGGCGTACTTGCCCAGGTAGATGTCCCCGTTGGCCTCCATGCGCCGCCACAGCTCCTGCGACGCCGCGTAGTGGTCCTCGTCCGTCGTGCGGATGAAGCGGTCGTAACCGATCTGCAGTTTGTCGTCCATGGCCAGGAAGCGCGCGGAATTGGCGTCCGCGAGGTCACGAGGGCTCACGCCCAGCTTCTCGGCGGTCTGCTGCATCTTCTGGCCGTGCTCGTCCGTCCCCGTCTGGAAGCGGACGTCGAAGCCGTCCAGCCGCTTGAACCGGGCCAGGGTGTCCGCGGCGATCGCCTCGTAGGCATGGCCGATGTGCGGCGCGCCGTTGGGGTAGGAAATGGCCGTGGTCACGTAGAAGGGAGTCTGCTCAGTCACCCCACCACTCTATCGACCCGCGCACCGTGCCCGTCGTCCTTGAAGTGGGTACGACGCCGCGGTGCCCCTCCCGTGGGAGGGGCACCGCGGCGTCGTCGTCAGTTATGTCACGCCCTGTCGGCGAGGAGGCAACGGAAGGAGGGATCAGCGAGCGGCGGTGCCCTCGGTGTAGTCCTCGTCCGTCTGCTCCCACGCGAACAGCGAGCGCAGCTGGCGGCCCGTTGTCTCGATGGGGTGCTTCTCCTCCTTGGCGCGCAACTCCTTGAACTCGCTGCCGCCGGCGGCCTGGTCCTTCATGAAGCGGTCCGCGAAGACGCCCTCCTGGATGTCCTTGAGAACGTCCTGCATGCGCTCCTTGACGGAGGGGTCGATCACGCGCGGGCCGGAGACGTAGTCGCCGTACTCGGCGGTGTCGGAGATGGACCAGCGCTGCTTGGCGATGCCGCCCTCGACCATGAGGTCCACGATGAGCTTGAGCTCGTGCAGCACCTCGAAGTATGCGATCTCCGGCTGGTAGCCGGCCTCGGTCAGCGTCTCGAAGCCGTACTGGACCAGGTGGGACATGCCGCCGCACAGCACGGCCTGCTCACCGAACAGGTCCGACTCGGTCTCCTCGGTGAAGGTGGTCTCGATGACGCCGGCGCGCGTGCCACCGATGCCCTTGGCGTAGGACAGCGCGAGCTGCAGCGCCTGACCGGACGCGTCCACCTCGACGGCCACGAGGTCCGGGACACCGCGCCCGGCCTCGAACTCGCGGCGCACGGTGTGGCCCGGGCCCTTGGGGGCGACCATGGCCACGTCCACGCCCTCGGGGGCCGTGATGTAACCGAAACGGATGTTGAAGCCGTGCGCGAAGAAGATCGCGTCACCCTCGTCCAAGTTGTCCTTGATGGACTCCTCGAACACCTGCGCCTGGACCTGGTCCGGGGTCAGGATCATGATGACGTCCGCTTCCTTGGCGGCCTCGGCCACGGTCAGCACGCGCAGGCCCTGTGCCTCCGCCTTGGCGCGGGACTTGGAGTTCTCGGACAGGCCGATGCGGACGTCCACGCCCGAGTCACGCAGGTTCAGCGCGTGGGCGTGGCCCTGTGAGCCGTAGCCGATGATGGCCACGGAGCGGTTCTGGATGATCGACAGGTCGGCGTCGTCGTTGTAGTAGATCTTTGCCATGGGCTTGCTCTATCTCCTTCGAATAGCGGATGGGCATTGCACGTCGGGGCGCAACGGCACGGGCGTTGCGCGGGATGCGGTGTCCTGCGGCCGAGCGGTCAGTGACGCAGGGCGCGATCGGACATGGATTTGGGGCCGCGGCCCAGGGCCACGGTGCCGGCTCGCACGATCTCCCGGATCCCGAAGGGCTCCAGGACATCCATGAGGGCGTGGATCTTGTCGCGCGATCCGGTGGACTCGATGACCACGGATTCCGTGGAGACGTCCACGATCGTGGCGCGGAACAGGTCCGCGGCCTGCGTGACCTGCAACCGGGTGGCCGCGTCCGCGCGGACCTTGACCAGGATGTGGTCCCGCTGCACGGAGGACTCCGGCGACAGCTCCACGATCTTGATCACGTTGATCAGCTTGTTCAGCTGCTTGGTGACCTGCTCGAGCAGCTCACCCTCAGCATCGACCACCACGGTGATCCGGGAGATCCCGTTCAGCTCCGTGGGGCCCACCGCGAGCGAGTGGATGTTGAACGCGCGCCGCGCGAACAACCCCGCCACGCGGGTCAGCACGCCCGGCTTGTCCTCCACCAGGACGGAAAGAGTGTGTCGGCTCATCGATCAGTCCTCCGTGTTCCACTCGGGCGTCATGTTGCGGGCGATCTGGATCTGGTCGTTGGAGACCCCGGCGGGGACCATGGGCCACACCATCGCGTTCGCGGAGACCACGAAGTCGATCACCACGGGGCGGTCGTTGATCTCGAGCGCCTTCTTGATGGTCTCGTCCACGTCCTCGTCCTTCTCACAGCGCAGGGCGGCACAGCCGTAGGCGTCCGCAAGCTTGACGAAGTCGGGGATGCGACGGGAGTTGTGACCCGTGTTCAGCTCCGTGTGGGAGTAGCGACCGTCGTAGAACAGGGTCTGCCACTGGCGCACCATGCCCAGGGACGAGTTGTTGATCACCGCGACCTTGATGGGGATATTGTTGATCACGCACGTGGCAAGTTCCTGATTGGTCATCTGGAAGCACCCGTCACCGTCGATCGCCCACACCACGCGGTCCGGCTGGGACACCTGTGCACCCATGGCCGCGGGGACCGCGAAGCCCATGGTGCCCAGGCCCGCGGAGTTCAGCCACTGCCGGGGCCGCTCGTAGTCCACGAACTGCGCGGACCACATCTGGTGCTGTCCCACACCGGAGACGTAGACCGCATCCGGCCCGGTCAGCTCGGAGATCCGCTCGATCACGTACTGGGGGCTGCCCAGACCGTCATCGGTCTTGGTGTAGCCCAGCGGATAGGTCTCGCTCAGGGAGTTCAGGGTATCCCACCACAGACCCAGATCCGGCGTGCTGGTTTCCTCGAACTCCTGGCGCACGGCCTGGGTGAGGTCCGGGATCACGTACTTGAGATCCCCCACGATGGGCACGTCCGCCACGCGGTTCTTGGAGATCTCCGCGGGGTCGATGTCCGCGTGGATCACCTTGGCGTTCGGGGCGAACGAGCTCAGCTGACCGGTCACGCGGTCGTCGAAGCGCGCTCCCAGGGTGATCAGCAGGTCCGACTGCTGCAGCGCGTACACCGCCGGCACGGTCCCGTGCATCCCGGGCATGCCCAGGTTCTGGTCGTGCGAGTCGGGGAAAATCCCGCGCGCCGTGAGCGTGGTGACCACCGGCGCGCCGGTGAGTTCGGCGAGCTCGAGCAGTTCCGCGGGCACGTCCGCCCGCATGGCGCCGCCACCCGTGTAGAGCACCGGACGCTGTGCCGCCGCGATCATGCGGGCGGCCTCCTTGATCTGCTTGGAGTGCCCGCGCGTCACGGGACGGTAGCCCGGCAGTTCCATCTGCGGGGGCCAGCTGAAGGTCATCATCGCCTGCTGGGCGTCCTTGGCCACGTCCACCAGAACGGGTCCCGGACGCCCGGTCGAGGCGAGGTGGAAAGCCTCCGCGATGACCCGGGGGATCTCCTGGGCGTCGGTGACCAGGTAGGAGTGCTTGGTCACCGGCATGGTCATGCCCACGATGTCCGCCTCCTGGAAGGCGTCCGAACCGATCGCGGAGCTGGCCACCTGACCGGTGATCGCGAGCATGGGGATCGAGTCCATGTTGGCGTCCGCGAGCGCCGTCACGAGGTTCGTGGCACCGGGACCGGACGTGGCGATGCACACGCCCACGCGACCCGAGGCCAGGGCGTAGCCCTCCGCGGCGTGCCCCGCACCCTGCTCGTGGCGTACGAGGATATGGTTGATCTTCTCGGCGTCCAGCAACGGGTCGTAGGTGGGCAGGATGGCACCACCCGGCAGACCGAAGACGTCCGTGACACCGAGCTGCTCGAGGGAGCGGATGATCGCCTGGGAACCGGTCATCTCCTCCGGGGCCACGACCTCCGCCGCGGTACCCGTCAGCCGTGCCTGGTCCGTCTCCGCGGGCCGGGGCACCGAAGCCGCGGGCGGCCGCCGCTGGGCCATCACCGCCGGTGAGATCGGCTGATCCTTACTCATAGTGCTGTGTCCTTACCTGCTGTGTTGTGCGAGATGCCGAGCGGGGTGGCGCGGGGCGAGCCGGTGACAGGTCGTCATACATGGAAAAAGGCCCTTGCCACGGGTTCCGTGGGCTGAGGGCCTGGCGGGTACGCGCGTCGAGTACTCCTCAGGCCCGGTGTCCAATGAGGACGACCGGTACGAGGTCTACCACGATGCGCAGTGCCGTTGTCATACCGACCATGGTGTGACCCACAGAACGCGGGTGTCAAACTACGGACACCCCTTCTCACAATGTGAAACATTGTGTCCCCCACCGCGGCACCCCCGTCCGCGTGCGCGAGCCCGTCCGTGGTCGACCGTGCGGGACCGTGGTTGTCCGTGCTCACTCGTCCTGCAGGGCCAGTCGGCCCGGCTGCACGAGGAACTGCGGTGAGCGACCCTGCCGGATCAGTTCCAGCTGCTCCAGGATCAGCTTGCGCACCCGGGGCCGGAAGGAGACGTTGGAGCCGCCCACGTGGGGCAGCACGATCGAGCCCGCCGCGCTCATCAGGGAGTGGTCACCGGGAAGCGGTTCAGGGTCCACCACGTCCAGCGCGCAGCGAAGACGGCCCGAGACGACCTCCGCGGTCAGGGCGTCCGTGTTCACCACGGGACCCCGGCCCACGTTGACCACGAGGGCGTCGTCCGGCAGCAGTGCCAGGGTCCGCTCGCCCACCAGGTCGCGGGTCGCATCGCCGAGGGGTAGCGCGAGCACCAGGATGTCGGTGCGCGGCAGGATCTCGTCGAGTTCGTCGATGCCGTGGATACGGCCGGCCTCGCCCTCGCGGGCGTGGGAAGCCACTCGAGTGAGCTCCACCTCGAACGGTGCGAGTCGGGAGATGACCGCGCCTCCGATCTTCCCGACGCCCACCACGGTGACGCGAGAGTCAGCCACCGCGCGCGAGAAGTACCGCTTGTAGACACCCTCGTGCTGTTGCAACACGGCCCGGTCCAGGTTGCGTTGCGCGGCGATGATCAGTCCCAGGGCGATCTCCGCGGTCCCGGCCGCGTGCACCCAACCGCCGGCGGCCAGGGCCACGTCCTCACCAATCTTCTCGGGCACGCCGTCGAAGCCCGTGGACTGCAACTGCACCAGGCTCACGTCCCGCACGACGGAGGGGTCCTTGAGCCAGCGCCCGCTGTAGTAGGGGGCCACGGCGATGTCCACGTCCTCCCGGGCGCAGCCCTCCGGCTCGTTCTCCAGATCCCACAGCACGCACGTGAAATCGGTGGTTTCGGCGCTGATCTCGTCGAAGAGCTGCTGCTCGGGCAAGGAGATCACACGCAGGTCGGACAGCGGAACATCCTGGGAGTGGCTCATGCCCCCGATTCTACGGTCCGGTATACGCCGTAGGACCCGTACTACGGACGTGGCCATCGGCACCCCGCAGCCCGATTTGACTCCCCCCGCCGTGGTGCTAAAGTAATCTCTCGTTGCGAGGGAGAAAGCAACGGCGAACACCGCCCGCTGACCCGTCCAACGCCCGCGCCTCTAGCTCAATTGGCAGAGCAATTGACTCTTAATCAATGGGTTCAGGGTTCAAGTCCCTGGGGGCGCACGGAACGACCGAAAGGACCGGATCACATGTGATCCGGTCCTTTCGCTGTCTGAACTCAACGAGCGTGCGCGGTCGCCCCGCCGCTCGTCGTGTTCCGGGTCACGACGACGCCGCTGCGCCGCCGGGGTCAGCGCGACGTGGCGCTGTGTTCCGACTCCGTCGGTGAGTCGGCACCCTCCGTGGGACCGGCCGGGGTCTCGGCGCCATCCTCGACCTCCATGCGCCAGCGTGCACCACCCAGGGTGGAGATCAGGTCGATGAGCTTGCGGCGGAACTGCTCGTCCGTGTCACGGTCGCTACCCAGCAACCCCTTCTCCAACCGCGCGGCGTCCACGAGGACCCGCTCCCCCGCCGGGGAGATGCTCACCATGTGGGAACGGCGGTCGAGCGCGTTGCGGGAACGCGTGATGTGACCATGCACCTCCAACCGGTGCAGGGTCTTGCCCATGGTCTGGGCCTGGACGCGCACTTGGTGGGCCAGTTGCGCCTGCGTCATGCTGCCCTCCGAGCGGAGGACGTCCAGGGCCATCACGCCCGCGTGGGTGATACCGAGAGACGCGAGGTTCTCGTTCCACGCGTGTTCCACGAGGCGAGCCGCCGTGGACAGCAGACGGTTCGTGGGCCACTGGTTCTTGTAGGACATAGGACTATCGTATCCGCTCGACGAAATCGCTGAACAATACTACGGGGCACCCCGCCAGTCAAATCCCCGCGCCGAACATCGTCTTGCGAACCCCTCTCGTGCGACTGCGGGAACCGCCCGGGACCGTGCGCACTGGGCGCGGGGCGGACGCAGCGACGTCGTACGGCGGGACCGAGACCGGAGCCGGTGCGCGAACCCGAAGCATGGCATGCTCGGGTGCATCCCTGAACTGTACGTGAGAACGCGTCCTTAGGGAACACCTGTCACTCACCAGGAAGGATCACGCCATGACCGTTCGTCTGTCCCCCGGGGACGCCGCTCCCGATTTCACCCTGCCCGACGCCCACGGGGAGCCCGTCGTCCTGGCGGGCCTGCGCGGTAGCAAGGTCATCCTGTACTTCTACCCCCGCGCCGAGACCCCCGGCTGCACCACGCAGGCGTGCGACTTCCGGGACAACATGGCCTCGTTCGGTGCCGAGGGTTACCGTGTGCTCGGGATCTCGCCGGACGCTCCCGCTGCCCTCGAGCGCTTCGCACAGAACGAGGGTCTGGGCTTCCCGCTGCTCTCGGACGAGGACCACGCCGTGGCGGAGGCGTACGGCGCGTGGGGCGAGAAGAAGAACTACGGGAAGGTCTATGAGGGTCTCATCCGCTCGACCGTGGTGCTCGACGAACAGGGGACGGTGAGCCTCGTCCAGTACAACGTGCGCGCCAAGGGGCACGTGGCCAAGCTGCGCCGGGACCTCGGCCTCGACACCTGAGCGGGCGGCCGCCGCCCGGCCTGGGACCCGGAACCGGGGCCGCACCGCGCGCTTCTCGGCGAGCGCGGAGGAAGCACTGGTTAGTCACTGGTTAGTATGGTGGACGATTCCGGGCACCCCCTCCGCGTTCAGGCCGGGTCCGGGTCCCGATGTCAGCGCGAGTGGTGGAACTGGTAGACACGCAGGATTTAGGTTCCTGTGCCTCACGGCGTGCGGGTTCGATTCCCGTCTTGCGCACCATGATGCCGCGTACTGCCGTGCGACGACGCGGCGGCCAGAGAAAGGATGCGCCGTGGTTGCTGAGAACCGCCTCGGACGGCGTTCCTTCCTCTCCCTCGCGGGCGCGGGGTTCATGCTCACCGGTTGCGGGTCCACGACCGCCCGCCCCTCGGCGAGCGCCACCGCACCCCGCAACACGTTTGTTCTGGCGCACGCCGCGGCACCGGCGGGGCTGGACCCCTCCCGGAGGAACTCGCAGGAGACGGCCCGGATCGCCACGCAGATCCTGGAGGGGCTCGTTACGGCGGACCGCTCGACCGGTGAGCCCGCGCCGGGCCTCGCGGAGTCGTGGGAGCTCGCGGATGATCGTCGGTCCGTGACGTTCACCCTGCGCCGGGGGGTCCGCTTCCATGACGGTGCCGCGCTGGACGCCGCCGCGGTCAAGGCGAACTTCGACAAGTGGCAGGCCCAGGCCGAGTCCTCCGAACCGTGGGCCTCGCGCTGTGCGTTCGCCACGGCCTTCCGCCACGGCACGTCGAGCCCGCTCGTGGCCTCGGCCTACGCCGGCACGGAGGTCACGGACGAGCGCACCGTGGTGGTGAAGCTCACCCGCCCCTACACGCCGCTGCTGGCCGCCCTGACCCAGCCGGCGTTCGGGATCGCCTCCCCCGCGAGCATCGAGGCGGGGACGGAGAACGAGCACCCCGTGGGCACGGGCCCCTTCCGCTTCGACTCGGCGACCGCCGACACCGTGAAGCTCTCCGCCCACGAGGGCTACTGGGGCGAGCTCGGGGACGTGGGCACCCTCGAGATGCGGGTCATCCGTGACGCACATGTGCGCTGTGCGGCCCTGCTCACGGGTGAGGTGGACGCGTACGACCTCGTGGGGCTCGACGCCTTCGCGCCCCTCGCGCGCCGCGGCGTGCAGGTGCTCTACCGCGACCCCTACTCCGTGTCCTACCTCGGGTTCAACCGTTCCGTCCCCGTGCTGCGGGACGTCGCGGTACGCCGCGCCGTCGCCTCCGCGATCGACCGCGGTGCCCTGGCGTCCCAGCTGTACCCCAGCGGGACCAACGTGGCGGACCAGTTCGTCCCCGCCCGGTTCAACGTGGACGGCGAGAACCTGCAGATCCCCGGCTACGACCCCCAGCGCGCCCGGGACCAGTTGCGGGCCAGTTCCTACCGGGGGCAGGCCCTGCGCTTCTACTACCCGCGCAATACGTCCCGGATGTACCTGCAGGAACCGGAGCGCGTGTACGCGCAGATCTCGGCGCAGCTCACCCGTGCGGGCTTCCGTCTGGACCCCGTCCCCATGGACTGGGACGACGGGTACGTGGACGCCGTGACCGACCCCACCGCGGGCCACGCGTTCAGCCTCCTGGGCTGGAGCGGGAGCTTCCGCGACCCCGACGGCTTCATGGGCCCGTTGCTGGGCACCCCCGACGCACAGTTGGGGGACGACGACGCCGGGTTGCTCACCGCGGTCAACCGCGCCGCCACCATGCCCCAGGGCGACGCCCGCAATGCCGCGTACCGCACGCTCAATGACCGCGTCTCGGCGGTGATCCCGGCCGTGCCGCTCGCGCACCCCGTCTCGGCGGTGGCTGTGAACTCGCGCGTGGCGTCCTTCCCGTTGACCTCCACGGGGTTCGAACGCTTCAACGAGCTGCGCCTGGCCTGAACCGCACCATGTGTGCCCGGCGGCTCCGTTGGGAGTTGACTGGAGCTGGGGATACCCTGGACAACGGAAAGCCTCGGCGCAGTGCCGCGTCGATCATGCACGCACGGGAGACAATGTGACTTCATCTCAACCCACCGAATCCGTCGACGTCGTCCTGGTGGGCGCCGGCATCATGAGCGCCACGCTCGCGACCCTGCTCAGCGACCTGCAGCCGGACTGGTCCATGACCGTCCTGGAGCGCCTCAACGCCGCGGGTCTCGAGAGCTCCAATGCCTGGAACAACGCGGGCACCGGACACTCTGCGCTGTGCGAACTGAACTACGCACCCCAGGCCGCGGACGGCACTGTGAGCGCCAAGAAGGCACTGAACATCAACGAACAGTTCCAGGTGACGCGCCAGCTGTGGAGCTCGCTCGTAGAGAACGGCACGCTCGAGTCCCCCGACACGTTCATCAACCCCGTGCCCCACATCTCCATGGTGTTCGGTGAGGACCACGCGGACTACCTGCGCGCCCGCTACGACGCGTTCAAGCCTCACAAGCTGTTCGAGCGCATGGAGTTCACCGAGAACCGCGACCAGATCGCCGAGTGGGCGCCCCTCACGATGCACGGCCGCGGCGCCGGTCGCGTGGCGGCGACCTTCGCCCCCGAGGGCACGGACGTGGACTTCGGTGCCCTCACCAACCAGCTGCTCACCCACCTGACCGGGCGCAACCTGACCATGCGCTACGGCCAGGAGGTCACCACGCTGAAACGCCAGAGCGACGGTTCCTGGAACGTCTCGGTCGAGGACAGGCTCAACAGCGACAACAACCGCGTCATCCACGCGCGTTTCGTTTTTCTGGGTGCCGGCGGCGGCGCGCTGTCCCTGCTGCAGAAGTCGGGGATCCGGGAGGCCAAGGGCTTCGGCGGGTTCCCCGTCTCCGGTCTCTTCCTGCGCAACACCGATCCCACCGTCACGTCCCAGCACAACGCCAAGGTCTACGGCCAGGCCTCCGTGGGCGCCCCGCCCATGTCCGTGCCCCACCTGGACACGCGCTACGTCCACGGCGAGCGCACCCTGATGTTCGGGCCCTACGGCGGGTTCAAGCCCAACTTCCTCAAGCACGGTTCCCTGCTGGACCTGCCCAAGAGCGTGCGCGCACACAACCTCTACCCCATGACCCGTGCGGGTCTGGCCAACCTGGACTTAGTCAAGTACCTCGTGGGCGAACTGACCAAGACCCGGTCCCAACGCATGGACGCACTACGGGAGTACTACCCCGCCGCCGAGGAGTCCCAGTGGGAGCTCATCGAGGCCGGTCAGCGCGTGCAGGTCATGAAGTCAGATCGGCAGAAGGGCGGCGTGCTGCAGTTCGGCACCGAACTCGTGACCAGCGCGGATGGCTCGATCGGTGCTCTGCTGGGCGCCTCCCCCGGCGCGTCAACGGCCGTGCCGATCATGCTCAACCTGCTCTCCCGCTGCTTCCCGGCAAAGATGTCCGAGTGGGAGCCCAGGATCAAGGAGCTGATCCCCTCCTACGGCAAGAAGCTCGATGAGAACCCGCAGCTCGCGGACGAGATCATGGGTCACACCGCCCAGGTGCTCGGCATCAAGTAGTCCCGTTCCGGCGGACGTTACGGAGGGTCTTTATGCACTGCGCACAAAGACCCTCCGTCGTCTCCACCTCTCATCAGCTGTGCCCCAATGCGTGGACAGGCTCTGTCCTCCCGGCCACAAGTGTGGACACCGCTCGCTGGGGGCGCGCTCATCCCCTCTCGTAACATGTAGATAACGTCCATAGGGGGTGGACGTTGCCAAAGGGGGAAGAATGACATCAAGGGGGAGTGTCGAAGCGTGGGATGCACTAAGCCGCTGCCATGTGTCGGTGACACGTCAGCTCCAACGCGGAGTGGATTTACGCGGCTTGTCTCGTCGTGAGTTCGAGGTCCTGGCCGCGCTGTGCACCACCGGCCGGGGTGGCCTGCGGTTACGCGATCTCAACAGCCACGTGCTGTTGACGCAATCGAGCCTCTCACGCATGCTCGAGCGTCTCGAGAACAAGGGGCTCGTGACCCGGCGCCAGGATTCCCAGGACCTGCGCGGTGTGCGGGTCGCCCTGACCGATGCCGGGACCCAGCTCTACGAGCAGATCTCGCAGGACAACGACCAGATGGTCGCGGACGTCATGAGCACCGCTCTGGACGCCCAGGAGATCAGGGTGCTCACGCGACTGAGTGAACGCATCCATCAGTACGCGTTGTCGTTGTCACGGTGACCGATCCGCACCGCTGCACGCACTGACCCGCCCGTACGGCGGCCCACACCGCGCCCACGATTCGTCGTGGGCGCGGTGTCGTGTCCGGCGACGTCGCGTACAGCGGAGTCGCGCCCCGGTGGTGCCGCATGCCCCGATACCATATGATGCAGTGCCGCGCCCGACGGCGCTGCGCCGTGCGGCGGTGTCGTCGGCAGTACCGGGGCCGGCGCCGTAGAGGCGCACGGTGCGTGGGCAGGGGTCGGGAGGTCGCTAAACTTCTGAGAGTACCTGCTTTGCGCAGCCACCACATCCGCTCCTGGAGAGGACCCCCATGACCAGTCAGCACCCGGAGTCCACGGTACGTCGTGAGAACGCCGCCCCTGACCCGGACCACGACGCCAAACCCGACTCCCCCACCGAACTCAAGGGGAAGTCGTGGGGCTACGTCTTCAAGCGGGCCGTGTCCGAGTTCAGCAAGGACGGGTGCACCGACCTGGCCGCCACGTTGACGTACTTCGCGGTGCTCTCGATCTTCCCGGCGCTGCTGGCGCTGGTGTCCCTGCTCGGTGTGTTCGGTCAGGGTGAGGCCACCACGAACGCCATCCTGGACTTCCTGAACCGCTACGCTCCCGCGGCCCTCGTGGACCTGCTGTCCGGGCCCATCTCCCAGTTGACCACGCAGTCCGGGGCCGGGTTCGCCCTGGTCGTCGGTGTCGTGGGTGCCCTGTGGACCGCGTCGGGTTACACCGGTGCGTTCGCCCGCGCCATGAACCGCATTTACGAGATCTCCGAGGGCCGCCCCTTCTGGAAGCTCAAGCCCATCATGCTGCTGATCACCCTGATCATCGTGCTGATCGTGGCCGCCGTGATGTTCATGGTGTTGCTCTCCGGTGACTTCGCGCAGACAGTGGGTGACCTGGTGGGTCTGGGTTCCACCACCGTGACCGTGTGGAACTGGGCCAAGCTGCCCGTCATCCTGTTCCTGCTCGTGCTGCTCATTGCGATCCTGTACTATGCGACGCCCAACGTGAAGCAGCCCAAGTTCAAGTGGTTGAGCCCGGGTGCGGCCATCGCGCTCGTGTTCATGATCATCGCCGGGCTCGGGTTCGCTTTCTACGTGGCGAACTTCTCGAGCTACAACGCGACCTACGGCGTCATCGGCTCCGTGATCATCCTGCTCCTGGGCCTGTGGATCATGAACAACGTGCTCCTCTTCGGCGCCGAGGTGGACGCCGAACTCGAGCGTGGCCGCCAGTTGCAGGGCGGGATCCGTGCCGAGCACGCCGTCCAGCTGCCTCCCCGGGACACCGCCCAGGTGAAGAAGCAGAAGGAGAAGGAGGAGAAGCTCGAGGCCGAGGGGCGCAAGATCCGGCTGCGCACCGAGCACGTGGACTACTCCCAGGACTCCTGAGTCCCCACGACGATCCTTGGCAACGCGGGCCCGCACCATGATGCGGGCCCGCGTTCTCATGTTCAGGGCCTGGCACCCGGTGTCGCCGACCGGGTTCGTCATCCGGTTTCTCGTCAACCCGGATCATCTCCCGGCTCGTCATCCGCACCCGGTTTTCGTCGCGGGGCGAACGACGCGGCGTCGTCGTACGATGCGTGGCGGCCACCATGCATACTGGGAAGGACGCTAGGAAGCTACGAGACGACGGAGGCAACCGTATGCACAAGGTCAAAGGCGTGGTGGTGCGGGCCAAGAACGAGCCCGCCACCGTTGAAACCATCCTGGTCCCCGATCCGGGGCCGGGCGAGGCACTCGTGGACGTGCTCACGTGCGGGGTGTGTCAGACGGACCTGCACTACAAGGTGGGCGGCGTGGGGGACGCCTTCCCCTATCTCCTGGGGCACGAGGCCGCAGGCGTGGTCAGCGCCGTGGGCGAGGGTGTCACGGAGGTCGCCGTGGGCGATCACGTGATCCTCAACTGGCGCGCGGTGTGCGGCGAATGCCGGGCGTGCCGCCGCGGTGAACCGTGGTACTGCTTCAACACCCACAATGCCGAGCAGAAGATGACCCTCGAGGACGGCACAGAACTCGAGCCCGCCCTGGGGATCGGTGCGTTCGCGGAGAAGACGTTGGTCGCGGCCGGGCAGTGCACCCTCATCGAATCCCCGCTCGAGGGCGAACAGTACGCCGCGGTGGGTCTGCTAGGCTGCGGCCTCACCGCCGGGATCGGCGCGGCGATCAACACCGGTGCGGTCAAGCGCGGAGAGTCCGTAGCGATCATCGGCTGCGGCGGCGTGGGCACCGCCGCGGTCGCGGGTGCGGCGCTCGCGGGTGCGACGACGATCATCGCGGTGGACGTGGACGACGACAAGCTGAGCACCGCGCAGCGGCTCGGCGCGACCCACACGGTCAATTCTCGTTCCGTGGATCCCGTGGAGACCATCCGCGAGCTCACGGGCGGTCACGGCGCGGATCTCGTGATCGACGCCGTGGGCGTGGCCGACACCTTCATGCAGGCCTTCCAGGCGCGTGACCTCGCGGGTCGCATGGTCCTGGTGGGCGTTCCCAATCCCGGGACCGTGGCGGAGATCCCGCTGGACCAGGTGTTCTCCCACGGCGGGTCCATCAAGTCCGCGTGGTACGGGGACACCCTGCCCTCGCGCGACTTCCCGATGCTCGTGGACCAATACCTCCTGGGCCGGTTGGACCTGGATGCCTTCGTCTCCGAGCGCATCGCCCTCGAAGACGTGGACGCCGCGTTCGGGACCATGAAGTCCGGCAAGGTCCTGCGTTCCGTCGTGGAACTGGCCCGATGACGCGCACACCGCAGACCGTCCTGACCGACCCGCGCGGCGGCGTCACCGTCACGAACTGCGTCACGGAGGGTACGTTCAGCCTGGACGGCGAGACCTTCGACGTGGAGAACAACGTGTGGGTCGTGGGTAACCAGGCCGAGTGCGTGGTGATCGATCCCGCGCACGACCCCGACGCCGTGCTCGCCGCCGTCGCGGACCGCACCATCACGCACGTGCTGCTGACCCACGGTCACGATGACCACATCGCGGCGGTGCGCGAGTTCACCGACCGCGCGGGCACGGACGCCCCGATCATGATGAACCACGAGGACCTCATGCTGTGGCGCGCCGTCTACCCGGAGGGGCCCGAGCCCGAGCCGTTGCGAGACGGGCAGGAGATCCTCGCTGGCACCGTGATGTTCACCGTGTTGGCCACGCCCGGCCACTCTCCCGGGTCCGTGGTGTTCCACGCCCCGCACCTGGGTGAGAACGGGGTGGTCTTCACCGGGGACACGTTATTCCAGGGCGGCCCGGGTGCCACGGGGCGGTCCTATTCGGACTTCCCCACGATCATCGACTCCATCGAGAAACGGCTGCTCACGCTGCCCGAGGACACCCTCGTGCTCACGGGCCACGGCGACTCCACGACCATCGGCCAGGAGAAGCCACACCTGAGCGAATGGATCGCCCGCGGCCACTGAGTGATCGCGCTCGCGGTACGACGCCGCTCGGCCCGGTCCCCTGCGAACCGGCCCGGGCGGCGTCGTCGTGTGAGCAGCGTCAGATGCGGGGCCTGGGCCCGGGGCTGCGGCGTTGCGTGTAGTTGAAGATGAGGGCGGTGGCCAACAGCACCATAGCGGCCGCCATGGGGACCATGGCCGCGGTCATGTCGTCGAAGTGTACGCCCAGGTACGCGCTGAGCGTGAGTCCCAGCGCCGTGGCGATGCTCGACGTCACAGTCATGCGTGCCACGAGTCCCAGGAAGTCGCTGCCCGCAGTGACGTAACCGGCACTGCTGTGGAGGCACAGCAGGCACGGGCCTGAGAACAACCCGAGCGCGAGGAGCACGAGGGAATACCCCACGAAACCGGACGGCCCGGACATGAGCATGGATGCCAGCAGTGCACCCGTGGCGGCGAGAATCCACATGTTCTCAGCGCTCAACCGGCGGCGGAAACGCACGGCCAGGCTCGACCCCACGGCGGCCCCGAACCCCAGCAACGCATAGATGACCCCCATGGTCTCCACGCTGTCCAGGGACACTGAGTACACCACGAGGCACCCGAGTACCGCGCCCATGAGGGCGTTCAGCGCCGCCACACCGTAGATCAATCCATGGCTCAACCGGAACACGGCACGGCTGCGCCCGGGCGCGCCGCGGGGGCGTCGCCAGGACCAGAGGGGCATGTCCGCGCGGGGACAGCGGGCGGAGGAATGCAGGACGAATGCCGCCGTGATCAGCACGGTCCACACAGCGGCGAAACGCAGCACCACCGCCGGGCCCATGGTCACAGCGAGCAGTCCCGTGAGCGCGGCACCCAGCACCGTGGCCAGTCCCTCGTTCACGGATTCGCGGCGCATGGCCGCCGGGAACGCTTGTGACCGGTCCTGTGCTCGCAACACGGAGGCCCAGCGGAGCCGCGCGGCCAGTCCCATGGGTGTCATGACCACGCCGGCCACGAAGAACGGCGCGAGCGCGGACACGGCATCCCACGAGACCGGGATCTCGGTGACCTGGGCTCGTGACAGCACCCAGAGGATGATCCCCTGGATCAGGGAGAACGCGACCAGGGCCCACAATCGCCAGCGGGCGTTGGCCAGCGCTGCCACACCCACGCCGCTCACGGCTATGCCGAGACACAGGGACGCCGAGCTCAACGCGGCCGTCCACGCGGAGGAGGACGAGACCGCCACGAGCGTGAGCAGGCCCAACGGGGCCATGACCTGGGGCAGGCGGAGCAACATGGTGATCGCGCCCAGCCCGCGATCACTGCGCACGGTGCGTTCACGCAGGGTGAGCACCTTGCCGGGCTTCTCGGGCGCGGGGCGGCGGATCGCGGTACTCACGACCTCAGCCTACGCGGCATCCCACGGCCCCGCGACGACCGACAGATGCGAGCCACCGGGGGTCTTGGTGACCACGAGCTGGGTGTCGATGCGCTGTTTCATCTCGCTCACGTGGGACACCACACCGATGACCCGCCCCGTGCGGCGCAATCCGTCCAGGGTCTCGAGGACCTGCTCGAGGGTTTGTTCGTCAAGGGAGCCGAAACCCTCGTCCACGAAGAGCGTGTCGATCTCCCGTCCCCCGGCCTCGGACCGGACGACATCCGCAAGAGCCAGGGCGAGCGCGAGCGAGGTGAAGAAGGATTCCCCGCCCGACAGTGTCTCCGTACCGCGGCGGACACCGGTCCACGAGTCGTCGATCTCGAGTCCGAGCCCGGACTTGCCACCCCCTCGGGTGCGATCCGTATGCACCAGTGTGAAGCGGCCGGAGGACATCCGTGCGAGGTGTTCGGACGCCACCGCGGCCACGTGCTCGAGTTTCGCGGCGAGCACGAACGAGGTCAGGGTCATCCGCAGGGCGTTCTCGGGGGAATTCGCGGTGGCCACGTCCGCGAGTCCGCTCAGGCGCTGGGCGTTCTCTCGAGCGCGCTCGAGTTCGACGTGTCGGGCGGGCATGTGCTCGGCGTGGGATGCGGCGTCGGCCGCGAGGGTCTGCAGTCCGCCCAGCTTCTGGTTCAATGCATCCCGCAACTGTTCGTACCCGTCCCGTTCGGCGGCGGTGCGAGCCAGTGCTTCCTCGGACAAGCCCGCGCGTTCCTCGGCGCTGAGCCCCTCGGCGCGTTGCATGTCCTGGGTCGCGAGTTCCGCCGAGACTGAGTCCCGCTCCTCCTGCAGGGCGGTGAGCCGCTCGGAGAGTCCGGCCGCGTCCGCCGGGTCCATGAGAGCCTCGTCCGCGGCGCTCTCGGTCTCGAACGGGGACGCGTCAAGGGCACGTTCCACGGCACCCTGCGCGGTGCGGACCTCGTGTTGCGCGGCCTCCAGCGCCCGCTGTTGCGATTCCCACTCGCTCACCGTGCGCACGAGGTGCTCGGACCGTTCGAGGAACTCGGTGGCCGAATCGAAACCCCTGATGCGCAGGGCCAACTCCTCACGCACCCGGTCGCACCGTGTCAGGAGTCCCTCGAGGCGCGCACGGGTCCCCGCGATGTCACCGTTGATCCGCGTCCCCTCCCCCTCGAGATCTTGGACCTCCCGCCGAGCAGCCGCGATCTCGGCCTCACCCCGGCGCACCCGGGTCAGGCTCTGCTCGAGTCGGGCCAGTTCCTCATCGGCGTGGCGGCACCGGTCCACGGCAGCGTCGACGTCCGTGTCCGCGCCGCGCGCGAGCGCCTCGGCCGCGCCGGTCTGCGCCCGCTGCCACGCTGCGTGGGATGCATCCACGGTGTCCTGTGCGGTGTCCCGGGCGGCGCGTGCGCGATCGAGTGCGTCATCGGTGACCTCGTCCTCGGTTCCGGCGCCGGCGAGGTGCGGGTGCTCCGTGGCTCCGCACACGGGGCACGGATCCCCCGGCTCCAGCCCGGTGGCGAGGGTCGCGGCCGCACTCGCGTAGCGCTGCGCTTCGAGCGCTTCCACGTGCTGGGCGGCAGCCCGCCGTGCGGTTTCATCCTCCCGGTACCGGCGCCCCCGTTCCTGCTCCTCCGCCCGGGCCCGTGCGTATTCCCGACTCGCGGCCACGGCCTCCCGCGCGGTGCGGGCCCGTTCGCGCACGAGGGCCTCGTCCTTGACCTCCCCCAGGAGTTCGCGATGCGATTCCTCGCTGCGGGTCAAGGCGTCCCGCGCGGAGGCGAGATCCCGGGTGAGGTGCGTCGCCCGCTCCTCGAGCGCCGAAAGGGCCTTGCGTTCGCGAGCCGCCTCCTCCTCGTCCCTCGTGAGCGACTCCTCCTGGGCCACGGCGCCCCTGGCGGATTCGCGCGCGGTCACGACTGCATCGCGCAGACCCGCGGGCACCTGCCCGGACTCGTCCACGGCGTCCATGAGGCTCGCGTCCGGACCCAGAATGTGCTGAGCCACGCGGGCCGACGGCGCGTCCCCCGTGACAGTGGCACGCAGGTCGGTGACGGCGGCGTCGAGGGTCGCGACGCGCCGTCGGGCGTCACGCAGTTCCACGAGCGGTACTTGCAATTCCTGTGCCGCCTCGTGCTCGCGCAGTTGTCGGGCCGCGTCCTCCGACTGCTCCGCGTACTCCGCGAGTTCATCCCGGCGCCGCGTGAGTTCGCCGCGCCTCCTGACCAGCGAATGCAGGGTCTCCAATTGTGCGTAGCGCTGCTGGGCCCCTGTGTACGACGACGCCGCGCCGTCCCGTGCCCGGCCCACCGTGTCTACGAGGGTGTCGCAGTCGTCGACCAGCTCACGCCATCGATCCGGGCCCCCTTCGTTGTCGGCGTCCCCCGATTTCCCGTCCGCAGGCCCCTCCTCCGAAGCGGCCGACGCAGCACTGGTCGAGGCTCGGCCCTGGTCAGACGAACCCGCGTCGGTTTCTCCACCGTTGGGGTCCGCCGCAGTGCCCACGGCGACGTCGCCGACCGACCCCTCGTCCGACGGGAGATCCAATCGGGTCCGGAGCGCCCCGGGGAGGTCCGATAAGACGTCCTCCGGTAACCGGGCGACCGTGTGGGCCACGCGTTCCCTGAGCCGGGCGAGGACCTCGTCCGCTCGTTCCGCCTCGCGTTCCGCCTCGTGCAGGACGCTCTTGGCTCGATCCGAGCGCGTTTTCAGCTCATCCTGGATGTCCGCGTAGACGTCCGTGCCGAACAGCGTTTCCAGGAGGTCTTCCCGCTCCTTGGAACCGGCTTGCAGGAACCTGGCGAACTGGCCCTGGGGAAGCATCATCACCTGGGTGAACTGCTCACGGTCCAGGCCCACGACGTGGTGGATGGTCTGCCCCACGTCGTCCGGGCGGTAACCGCGGTCCACCCATTGCCCCGCCACGTGTTCCCGCAATGACACCGTGGCGTGACGGTCGCTCCACCCGGACGCGGCCCGGGAGGACGGCTCGCGCCACGCGGGCGTCCTGCTCACGTGCCACCGCCGGCCACCCGCCGTGAACTCCAACTCGACGCGCGGCCCGGTGCGGGGATCCGCGTGATCACTGTGCTGGGCCTTGCGCCCGCCCTTGGCGGCAGTCGTGGGCCCGGATCCGTAGAGCGCGAAGCAAATGGCATCCAACACGCTGGTCTTACCCGACCCGGTTTCGCCGTTGAGCAGGAAGACCCCTGCCTCGTTCAGGACGTCGAAATCCACCGTCTCCCGCTTGGCGAACGGCCCGAAGGCGGTGATCTCCATCCGATGCAGCTTCACTGCTCCACTCCCCTGCTGCGCGCGGCGGCCACCGCGTCCGCGATCTCGTCCTGTTCCGGCCCGGACAGCCCCCGGTGCCGCACGTGGTCGTAGAACTGGGCGCACAGCTCCTCGGCACCGGCGGCTTCCGCGACCCGCGCGCTGTACGCCTGCTGGGTCAGAGTCCGGCCGCCCTCGGGTTCCCAGCGCAGTTCCACCGTGCGGGGGAACCGCGTCCTGATCCGATCCATCGCGGATGCCGGGCGGTCACGATCCGTGAGGACCACCTGACACCAGGCACCCTCCGCCGAGGTGTGCGCCGGATCCCGTAGCAACTCGTCGAGTGTCCCCCGCAGGCACGCCAGATCCATGCGCGCGGCGTGGTCCAAGCCGGTGACCTCACGGACCCCGGTCTCCTGGACATCCACGAGCCACGCTCCCTTGGGGTGTCCGGCCTCGGAGAAGGAATAGGCCACGGGCGAGCCGCTGTAGCGCACGGCGTCCGCGACTCGCTGCCGGCGGTGGATGTGGCCGAGCGCCGTGTAGTCATGACGGGCGAAGACCTCCGCCGGGACGGTGCCGAGGCCCCCGGAATCGACGACGCGCTCCGAATCCGTGGATTGCGCCCCCGTCACGAACGCGTGCGCCATGACGACGGACGGGATGTCGCCTCGTTCTTTCCTGTCCGCATCGATGCGCTCCATCACGGTGCCCAGCACGGCCTGGTGCGTGGGTGCACAGTCGAGCGACGGCGCGGCCGCGCGCGGTTCGATGTACGGGATGCCGTACACGGCCACCGTGAACGCCCCCGACAGGGTGGCACCGCGCGGGTCGAGAGCGGGCGGCGTCGTCGCCCGGGCGACCGTGACCGAGGAGTCCTCCGACTGCGAGAGCAGGACCGGAACGTGGGCCTCCGCCACGCGGGTCAACAGGTGGACGCCACCGTGGGACATGATGCCGGAGCCGAAACCCAACCGCGCCGGGGAGTCGTGGTTGCCGCTCGTGAGTATCACGTGCGCGCCCGCCTCGCGGATCTGCGCCAGGGTGGTGCTGAGCAGCTCCACCACCTCCGTGCGGGGCTGGGCGCGGTCGTACACGTCCCCCGAGACCAGGACCGCGGAGACACCGTGGTGCCGCACCCACTCGACGATCTCGGCCATGGCCTGCGCCTGGACGTCCAGGATGTCGACGCCGTGGAAGGTACGCCCCAGGTGCCAGTCGGAGGTGTGCAAGATCAGCATGGGGTCAATGTAACCGCGGTCTCGGACACCCACAGCGACCTCCCGCACATGTGCAGGTCACACGGCGCAGGCCCCCTGACGGTGTGATCCACCGCGGCCGCCACCGCTTCGCTAGGCCGGCGGCGCGCCACGTGGCGGATTGTTTCTACTCGCTAGTTCCCTCTTCCACGCCGTGACCAGGGGTCATGCATGCGCATGTTCTTCGTCGTCCACAAGCTACGGCCCGGCCATGGCCCGCGCCGTCTTGCGCCTCTATGCTCTGGGGAATGTCTGGTACGTCACACAACGGTGTGGCACGAGGGGGTTCACCGGGATGCATTCACCACGACTGATCGCCACGGCCGGCCGGGGAACGACCCTCGCCCTGCTCGCAGCGCTGCTACTCATCGGGTGCGGTAACGGCTCGCCCGGAGCGGGTGGGGGTGACAGCGCCGCGCCCACGGGAGCCACTTCCGCGGGGACGACGGCGCAGCCCACGTCCCCCGCGCCGGACGCCTCCCCCGCATCCCCGACGACGCCGCAGAGCGGGTCCCCGAGCGGGTCCGACAGCGCATTGCCCGATGACTGGCGTCCGGAGGAACCCACGGTGCTGGCCACGGGCCAGAAGGTCCCGGAGGACTACGAACCCGCCACGCTGGAGCATCCGGCCCGCAATGTTCCCAAGCCCGTGATGCCCGCGGAGGCCAGGGACGAAACCGAGGCCGGCGCGCAGGCGTTCCTGAACTATTGGCTAACCGCGCAATGGTACGCGTTTCAGACGGGGAACACCTCCTACGCTCGAGAGGTGACTTCTGAGACTTGTAGCAGGTGCACAGATCAATTTTCGAGAATTGCGGACAGTTACGATTCCCAGAAATGGATGGCCGGGGGAAATGAGACGTCCGAATTCCTGCCAAACTCCTTCAGGCAGCGTCCAACGGGCGAGTACACGATACCGGTTGAAGCAACGAGTTCCGGAATTCTGGTAATCAACGACCATCAGGTCGTCAGCCGACAAATGCCATACAACAGCGCGGACGCCCTGGACGTGACGTTGATGTATGAAAGTGGCCGATGGATTTACATTACCGCCTCCCCCAGGGGATCGCTATGACAACCCATACTGGATATCAAAGATCCCTCGCGATAATATTTGCATTATTTCTACTCGCGCCGACTTATATAGGCGTCAATCAGGCCACCGCAGCCGAATCGGCTGACTCTTGGGGACAGGGCTATTTCGCAGGTTTCGAAAACACCACCGCCGATGCACACGGATCACTTATCCGCATGTCCTTGGAATCCCGGCGTAATGGCGCCACAGCACCGCAGCGAGGGATCCAAGCGGGGACAAGGGGCCAGCAGCCGGCCACGGCAGAAACGAGCGATTGGGATCCGGATACCGATCCTGCGTTCCAGAAGGCCCTGCGTGACCGGCTCATGTCCAACGAGGATTCAATCTTCTTCAACGCCCGCCTGATGGACACCGCTAAGAACAAAACCGTCTACGGCCTCCAAGACCCCTGCACCGACCAACGTGGGGCAGCACTCACACGGTGCCGTACCACCCAGGAATGCACCGACGACACCGGGGCCGCCGGTGTGAACATGGACATCGTCATTGGCGGGGCCAATGACAGGACCCGCGCCGCGCGCGGTACCCAACTGTGCGTCAGCAACACCCAAGCCGATCAAGCCAGCGACGACGGGTACGTGCCGCTGCCGGTGTTCACCCTCCAGGACTTCCAACAACTGGCCGTCGCCCCCGCCGCCAGTCACGTCCAACCCGCCCCGGACACCTTGAAGAACATGCACACCAATGTTTATGCGCAGGCCCAACCCCAGACCTTCACCACGACCCTGGGTGGCTACCCTGTCCAGGTGAGGGCCTACCCCGTCCAATACACCTGGTATTACGGGGACGGCACCACCCTGGGCCCCACACCCCTGACCGGGGCACCCCTACCCGACGGTGCGTGGGATGAGCCCACCGACACTTCCCACGTCTACACGACCACCGGGGACTTCACCGTGACCCTGACAACCTCGTTCTACGGGGAATACAACATCGCCGACACCGGCTGGCAACCGGTCGCCGGCTACAACCACGTCACCTCACCCCCGGTGGCGCTGAGTGTGTGGCGGGCCACCGTGCACAATGTCGCCGATGACTGCCACACCAACCCCACCGGCATCGGCTGCCCCGGCGCCGACAAATAGCCGAGTCCAGGGAAGGCCCCCACGCTCTCGAGGCCGGACATGCCCGTTAGCCCTCACAATCTCCTGAGGCACCCGGCCGACTTGATCCGTCCCGTACCCGAGGCGCCCCCAGCCCGGGCAGGCTCCCCTGCCGCCCGGGCCTCTTGAACGGCCCATGCCCGAGCTGCATCACCCCGCACGCTCCATTGCCACCCTCATAGACTGATCCCATGACCTCACCGCGCACGCCCGAACTGTTGGAACAAGACCGCGGTCTGGACGCGGCGTCGTCGTGGTATCCGTCGCTCGTGAGGAGCGTGTTCCTCGCGCCGTGGCGCGCGACCGCGGCCGAACGACCCGGCGAGGGAACCCAGCTCCTCGCGCGCACCGCGGGGGCGCTGAACGAGGTGGCCCACTGGGCGAATGACGGTCAGGCCGCGGATCCCACGGCGTGCGCGTGGCTCGCGTACTTGCGCTGGGCCGTGCGCAACGGCGCGAAGCTCCCCGGCGACGCACCGCACCCGCCCGACGACGACCTGGACCACGACTACCCCCTCCTCACCGCACCGGGTGAGCACGCCGGGGACGGTTTCACCGCCTTGTCCATGGGCCGCCTGGGCGAGGTCACTCGTCCGGTCCTGCCACTCGCGGACAGCGCCGAGATCCTGGCCCGCACGCTGCCCTATGGACTGGTGCCCCACATCGGGTGGAAGTCGCTCGTGGCCCTCGCCGTGGACTCGGCCGCGATCACCCACGGCAGCGCCGAGGCACAGACCGCGGCTGTTGGTGCGGCCCTGACCGTTCACGCGGCGGGCCGTGCGCGGGGCAGTGAGGCCTCACTGCAGGACGTGGTCGAGGAAACCGGCCGAGTGGTGGCACTCATGACCCGGCCCGCGCCCCTCACCCGGGAGCTGCTCGACCTGTGCGCGGACCGATCCGCCCGGGACTCCCTGTTCGATGGGATGACGGAACCCGCGGGAGCGTTCACGCGGGCCGTGGGGGACGGAACCGCGGCGTCGTCGGCCCTGGCACTGGGGCTCGCGGCGGTGCTGTGCGCCGAGGATGCGCCGCACGCGGACAACTCGGGGGACGACGTCGCTCAGCGGGCTCTCTCGCTGCTGTCCGGTCACCCGGCGGCGAACGACGCGGCACGTACCGTCGCGGTCAGTGTTGCTGCCGCGCGCTGGGGGCTCGGCGACGCCACACACGGCGAGGACATCGGGGAGAGCGACAACGGCGCCGCCGGCGACGACCGCATGGCCCGGCAGGACGCCGTGGCCGACGACAACAGCCGCACCACAAAAACGGACAGCGGCACGGACACATCCGGCACCGATCCCTCCGGAACCCGCGCGGCGACCCGCCGTGAACTGCTCGCCCTGGCCGATCGCTGGCTCACCCTGTGGCGGCCGCACGCCTGAGAATCACCCCGATCGGAGGCGCGTTGCGTCACAGGGTCGCGCGCTGCAGCCTGACCCCGTAGTGCGCCGTGAGTTCGGCCATGCTGCGCGCCCCACTGCGGCGCGCGAGATCGAGCACGATCCCGGCGCACGCGAGGGAGTCACTGAGCGCATTGTGGTGCTCCGCGACCTCCGCCCCCGCCGCGCGGGACGCCGACGGCAAAGCATAGGAACGCAGCGTGTAGGCCGCGCGGGCCAAGCGGAGAGTGCACGCGTAGTCCCACTTCCGAGCGGTTCCGCCGCACGCCCGGTTCGCCGCCTTGATCACGCCGGTGTCGAAGACGGCATTGTGTGCCACCAGAACCGAATCCGGATCCTCCGGGCTGATGTTCTCGCACATCCAGTCCCACAGCAGGTCGAACGTGGGCGCGTGGGCGACGTCCGCGGGCCGGATGCCGTGGATCCGGACGTTGCCGGGCTCGAACCCGTCGTGGCCGAGCGGCGGACGGATGAGTGAGTACCGGGTGTCCACCACCTGGCCGTCCCTGACCCGTACCACCCCCAGGGCGCACGCGGACGCAGGGCTGCGATTGGCGGTCTCGAAATCTATGGCGGTGAAACTGACGGGCACCCGATCAGGGTAGGCAACGCCTCCGACATGGCATGTCGCTCACACGGAGGCCATGGCGCGGGTCTCGTACCACGCGTCCGCCTTCTCCACGGCCTGGCGGATCTGGGCGGTGTCGAGCTCATGGTGCAGCGCGTATGCCACGGCCTGCAGCGGGAAGATCCGGGAGTGCAACCGCGCGCGCAGATAGTTCTCCTCGTCCGTCGCCTGGCGCACGCTGGACCAGCCGAACCAGAGTCCCAGGGACGCGACGTCGTACGCGGGATCGCTCATGCTCGCGTGGTCCCAGTCGATCACGCCCACCAGGTGATCGTCCTGCCACAGCATGTTGGAGCCCATGAGGTCCCCGTGCACGAGCCGCGGCGGGACGTTGTCCAGGGCCACGAGGTCCTCGATCGCATTCATGGCGCGGTCGCGGTTCCGCGGGAGCAGCAGCGGCAGAACCTGGTCCAGCAGGACGTGGCGACGGCGGTGACCGCCCCAGTGCTGACCGGGCCGGTCCAGCCACGGTTCCGCCGCGCGCGCGTCCGCATTATGTACCTGCTCGAGGACCCTGCGCAGCTCCCGCGGGTCCGCGTGCCCCGGCGGGCGGGGGCTGCCCGGGATCCAGGTCATCCCCACCGCGGTGTACCGCCCGTCCTGCAGCACGGGGGTCAGGGGGCGCGGCACGGCGAAGTCGAACTCCGGTAGCCGCGACAGCGCACGGGTACGCCTGCGCACGTTCTCCCCCGAGGTCGGGTTCTTGGCGATCCGCACGCTCATCACGTGCCCCGCGTTGACCACGATGTGCGCGGACCCGCCGGCGTGCAGCTCCCACTCGGAGCGATCCACGCGCACCCTGGCCTCCGCCAACACCGCCTCGACAGCCGGAGCAAAAGGTAGGTGTCCGCACGCGAAAGTCATGGGTCAGTCCTCTGGCTCCGGTTCCAGGGGGGACGCCACTGTGGCTTCCGGCCCGTCCTGCCGCGCGGTCCCACTCGAACCCGTGAGCAGCTGCAACAAGTGCGGCAACACGGCGGCCATGGCCTGCGCACGATGGCTGATCCTGTTTTTGTGCTCTGGGCTCAACTGCGCGCAGCTGAGGCCGTCCTGGCCGTCCGGGGCGAAGATCGGGTCGTAGCCGAACCCGTTCTCCCCCGCGGGTTCGCGCAGAATGTTCCCGGGCAGCTCACCCGTGACCACGTGCTCGGCGCCGTCTGGTGCGACGACCGCGGCGGCGCACAGGAAGGAGCCGCGGCGGTTTTCGGGGGCGATGTCCCCGAGCTGGGCGAGCAGCAGCTGGAGGTTGGCGGCGTCGTCGCCGTGGACCCCGCTCCACCGCGCGGAGAAGATGCCCGGGGCGCCGCCCATGACGTCCACGCTGAGTCCCGAGTCGTC
>NZ_DDIY01000008.1:0-11338 GCF_002338785.1 Kocuria sp. UBA1838
CTCGACGTCCATCCGCACGGGACCCGCGGCGACCGTGGCCGTGATCAGTTCCTCCGGTTCGGAACGCCGCCGCAGCACCGCCCGGATCCGCGCCACGAGTTCGCGTGACGAATACGGCTTGGTCACGTAGTCGTCCGCGCCGAGCTCCAACCCGAGCACCTTGTCGATCTCCGCGTCCTTGGCGGTGAGCATGATAATCGGGACCGTGGAGCGCTGCCGGATCTGTTTGCAGACCTCGGTCCCTGACTGGCCGGGCAGCATGAGGTCCAACAGGACGAGGTCCGCGCCGGTGCGGTCGAACTGCGCCACGGCCTCGAGCCCGTCCGCGACCACGGTGACCTCGAACCCCTCACGGCCCAGCAGGTACGCCAACGGGTCGCTCAGGGATTCCTCGTCCTCGATCATGAGAATCTGGGTCACGCGCGCTCCTCCACTCGCTGTTGACGCAGCCCTCCGCGCGGGGGCTCCGCCTGGTCCTCGGGTTCCTCCATGGGCGGCAGCACGAGGGTGAACGTGGACCCCCGGCCCGGCTGGGACCACACGGAGACCTCCCCGCCGTGCTGCGCCATGACGTGTTTGACGATGCTCAATCCCAGACCGGTACCCCCGGTCTGGCGGGACCGAGCGCTGTCCACCCGGTAGAAACGTTCGAAGATCCTGTCCTGCTCGGTCTCCGTGATGCCGGGGCCCTGATCCGTGACGGTGATGTGCGCCATCCCCTCCCGCTCCCGCAGGCCGATGCCCACGCGGGTGTTCTCCGGGGAGTACCGCACGGCGTTGTCGATCAGGTTGCGCACCGCGGTCACGAGCATGTCCGGGTCCCCGAACACGGGGGTCTCGATCCGCCCGCCCACCTTGATGCTGATGTTCTTGGCCTCCGCGGCCAGTTTGTTCCAGTCCACGGCCTCACGCACCGCGCGGTTGAGATCCACGGCAGTGCCTTTGGCCACCACGTCCGTGGCCTGCAACCGGGACAGTTCGATGATGTCCTGCACGAGCGCACTCAGCCTCATGGACTCGCGCTGCAGGCTCGCGGCGAAGTGGCGGACCGCGTCCTGGTCCTCCGCGGCGTCCTCGATGGCCTCGGACAACAGGCTGATGGCGCCCACGGGCGTCTTCAACTCGTGGGAGACGTTGGCCACGAAGTCGGTGCGGATGGACTGGGCGCGCACGATCTCGGTCTGGTCGTCCGCGAGCAACAGGATGTACTCGTCCGCGATGGTCACGACCCGCACGTCCAGCACGATCGACCCGTGTTGGAACTGCCCGCGGGTCAGCTCCAGGCGCTTCTCCTCCACGACGCCGTTGCGGCGCGTATTGCGGATCATCTCCAGCAGGTCCTGGTGCACCACCGTGTGCCCGCGCACAATCCCGTACGCGTAGGACGCGGGGGACGCGCGCACGACGCCGTCCACGCCGTCGACCACGACGTACGCGAGGCCCAGCGCCGCGAGGATCTCCGCGGTGCCCTCGGGCAGCGTGGGTTCCTGGACGTCCGCCAGCGAATGACGACGCCGCTGGCTCACCCGCACGGCGATCACCCCGCTGATGCCGAGCAAGAAGCCGATGAAACCGGCCAGCAGGGCAATCGACGTATCGCTCACGGTGTCAGCTTAGACGGCCCGCCCGGACGCACCCCGGTGATCCGCGCCCCGTGGGGGCCGGTTCAACGAACGTTCACCTGGGGATGACGATTCGTTCACGGCAGCCTGTGAACCTGGTCGGGCGCGTGCGAATTTGTCGTGCCGCTCCCCCGATGACATCCCGATGGCACCCGGCCCACTCAACCCGCGTAGGCTACGGACCAGGACTTGCCATGAACGAAAGGACGCCCCCTGTGCGTAAGGTTTTCCAGGCTGAGCTCCACCAGGTCGGTGAGGAGCTGATTCAGATCGCCACGCTCGTGCAGCAGGCATTGGGCAGCGCCCGCACCGCATTCCTCGACGCCGACATCCAGGTGGCCGAAGAGGTCATCTCCAACGACGCTCGCATCGACTTCCTGCAGAACGATCTCGATGAGCGTTCCATCGACATCCTGGCCCTGCAGTCCCCCGTGGCCTCCGACCTGCGCATGATCGTGGGCGCGTTGCGTATGAGTGCCTCGCTCGAGCGCATGGGCGACCTGGCCCGCCACCTGGCCCAGCTGGCCCGGTTGCGCTTCCCCGAGCCCGTCCTGCCCGAGGCCATGCGCGGGCACTTCGAGGAGATGTTCGACATCGACGCGCGTCTGGTCGAGCGCGTGATCTCCGTGCTCGAGGACCGGGACATCTCCGAGGCGGACCAGATCTTCGCCCTGAAGTCCGAGCTGAACCTCAAGCACCAGCAGGTGTTCGAGATGCTCGCGGATCCCGACTGGGATTCCTCCGTGCCCACCGCGGTGGACGTCACGCTCGCTTCCCGCTACCTCGAACGCATCGGTGACCACGGCGTCTCCGTGGCCCGCAAGGTCTCCTACCTCGTGACCGGCGACTGGGCCCCCGCGACCGACAGCCACCCCACCGGCCACGGACACATCGGCGCCGACGCCGGCGAGTGAGCGGTGCGGGTCCCGGTGGCGTGAGCCGCCGGAACCCGTGACGGCGCGCCCCGGGTGGGATCATCCGGGGACCGGCCCGAGCGGCGTCGTCCGATCGCTCCGAATGGCGGCGTACACGCGGCCCCGTGAGACACGGCGACAATGAGAATCCCCGGCACCGAAGTGTGCCGGGGATTCTTCACGGCGCCAGAAGGGTTACTTCTTGCCCTGGTTGGCCACGGCCTTGATGGACTCGGCGGCGGCGTCCGGGTCCAGGTAGCGCCCACCGGGGGTCACGGGCTTGAGGTTCTGATCCAGCTCGTAGTACAGCGGGATGCCCGTGGGGATGTTCAGCCCGGCGATGTCGTCGTCCGAGATGCCGTCCAGGTGCTTGACGAGTGCGCGCAGCGAATTGCCGTGCGCGGCCACGAGGACCGTCCTGCCGCTCTTGAGATCGGGGACGATCTGCTCCTCCCAGTACGGCAGGAACCGCTCCAGGACGTCCTTGAGGCACTCGGTGCGGGGCACGTCGGCGACGTCCGCGTAGCGGGGATCCCCGGCCTGCGACCACTCGGAGGAATCGTCCAGGGCGGGCGGCGGGGTGTCGTAGGAACGGCGCCAGACCATGAACTGTTCCTCGCCGTACTGCTCGCGGATCTCCGCCTTGTTCTTGCCCTGCAGGGCACCGTAGTGGCGCTCGTTGAGCCGCCACGACCGCTTGACGGGGATCCAGAGGCGGTCCGCGGCGTCGAGCGCGAGGTTGGCAGTGTTCATGGCGCGGCGCAACAGGGACGTGTGCACCACGTCCGGCAGCAGCTGGTTCTCGGCGATCAGTTCACCGCCGCGGGTGGCCTCGGCGCGGCCCCTGTCCGTGAGCGGGACGTCCACCCAGCCCGTGAACAGGTTCTTCTCATTCCAGTCGGACTGACCGTGGCGCAGCAGGATGAGCTTGTGGGTAGCGGAATCGTTAGCCATGGGGCCATTGTCCCACCCCGGGGCCACCGAGGGAACGCGTGTCGTGACGTGCGCACTACAGTGTGGGTGTGCCAACCCAGCCCCGCCCCGTGGGATCGATCACCCGCGGGACAACGAACCCGAACCGCCTCCGGCGCGCGGACCGGTACCTCACCGGGGTCCTGGCCCCGCTCGTGCGCCGGGCATACGACCCCCTGCTCGTGGACCTGGGGTTCGGGGCGGCCCCGATCACCGCGGTCGAGCTGTGGCAGCGGGCGCGCACGGTGCGCCCGGACGTGGAGGTCATGGGCATCGAGATCGACCCGGACCGGGTGGCCGCGGCCCAACCCCACACCCGCCCGGGGCTGTCCTTCCGGTGCGGGGGCTTCGAGATCCCCTCGGGGTCACGCTCCCCGGTCTTCGTACGCGCGTTCAACGTGCTGCGGCAGTACCCGGTGGAAGAGGTCCCCGCCGCGTGGCACCTCGCGTGCGGGCGGCTCGCGCCGAACGGGGTCCTGATGGACGGCACGTGCGACGAGATCGGGCGCCTGGCCACGTGGTTGTGTTGCACCGTGGAGGGCCCCCGCACCTTCACCGTGAGTATGCGTCCAGGTGCGTTCACCGTGCCCTCGGACGTGGCCGCGCGACTGCCCAAGGCGTTGATCCACCGCAACGTCCCGGGCGAGCGGGTCCACGCATTCCTCGCGGCCGCCGACGCCGCGTGGCTGGCCAACGCGGCCCTGTCACCATTCGGTCATCGACAGCGCTGGACGGCGATGTGCCGGGACCTGCGCGCCGCCGGGTGGCCCGTACTGCACGGGCCCCACCGGTGGCGGCTCGGGGAACTCACGGTGCCGTGGTCCGCGGTCGCGCCGGACGAACCGGGATGGCGCGTCGAGGGCTGACCCACCGAGCCCGTGGGAGGTCGACCCCACGGTGGCTCGACATGCGCTCCGGGAGAGACCTCGAACGGTAAATGCCTACTACTAGTACCCGGGGTTCTTGGACTCGCCCGAGACAGCGGGGCGCACGTCCGCGAGGTACACCCCGGTGATCGTCGCGGCGATCAGCATGAGGATCAACGAGCCGGTCCCCGGGACACCCACGGCCAGCAGCGTGAGGGTGGAGAACACTGCACTGAACACGGACACCACCGCGGCGCCACCTGTCAGGGCGAGCCAGAACGTCTTGGTCCGCTTCCACGCGCGTTCGAACTGCACCGCCGAACGCCGCAAGCAGTCGAACACCGCGAGCAGCGCGAGGACGGCCACCACCAGGGTGATGGCGTAGTCCAGGTAGTTCGCCAGAACGATGGCCCAAGGAATGGAAGTCACGGGGTCAGTCTATCGATCCGCGAGCGCGTCGAGTCCGGCCCGGAGGTCCTCCCAGAGGTCCTCCACGTTCTCGATCCCCACGGACAGGCGCAGCAGGTTCTCGGGGACGGTCTCCGGTTCGTCGTGGTGGCGACGACGCCGCTCGATCAAGGACTCCACCCCGCCCAGGGACGTGGCGGGGGTCCACACGCGAAGGCCCGTCAGGAGACGTTCGGCCGCAGCGACGTCGCTGTGGGGGACCACCGAGATCACCGAACCGAAACCGCCCTGCAATTGCGCGGTGGCGCGCTCGTGGCCGGGATCGGACGCGAGGCCCGGGTAGCGCACGTGGGCCACGGCGGGGTGGGCCTCGAGCCGGCGGGCCAGTTCCGCGGCGGTGGCCATGGAACGTTCCACGCGCACCGCGAGGGTACGCACGCCGCGCAGCGCGAGCCACGCTTCGAAGGGGCCGGGGATCCCGCCCTCGAGAGATCGCTGGGAATGCAGGCGTTGCCGCAGCTCGGGCGTGGCGCACAGCACCGCACCCATCAACACGTCCGAGTGACCGGCGATGTACTTGGTCGCGGAATGCACCACCAGATCCGCCCCCACGCCCAGGGGACGCTGCAGCAGGGGCGTGGCGAACGTGTTGTCCACGCACGTGAGCACCCCCTTTTCCCGTGCGGCGCGCACGAGTGCGGGCACGTCCGCGATCTCGAGCATGGGGTTGGTGGGGCTCTCGACCCAGAGCATGTCCGCGCCGTCGAGTGCCGCGGAGGTGGCCTCGGTGTCCGTGATGTCCACGGTGCGCACCGTGAAGATGCCGCGCTCCTGCCATGTGTGCGCGAGCGCCACGCTGCCCTGGTAGCTGTGGCGCGGCAGCACGAGCGTGCCGCCCACGGGCACGAGGGTGAGCACCGCGGTGATCGCGGCGAGCCCGGACGCGTAGGACAGCGCGGGGCACGGGGCCTCCTCGAGCTGGGCCAGGACGTCCTCGAACGCCTCCCACGTGGGGTTGGTCAACCGAGCGTAGGTGCGGTCCGCGGGGTCGAGCTCCCCGGTGCCCCGGTAGGTGGAGGTCAGCACCACGGGCGGGTTCACGGGCGCGTCGTGTTCGTGGTCGGGGCGGCCGCCGGCGACCACCACGGTGTCTTTACGCATTGCTCCAGCCTAATCCCGCGGCGCCGTGCGGCCCGTCCTGTGGACGCCCACGGCACCGCTGTAGCTGTCGGGTGCGATCGCTACAGTGGGGGCGTGAAGCAATCAGCGCGCGGGGCCCTCATCGTGTTCGAAGGCGGTGACGGCGCCGGGAAGTCCACCCAGGCTGCGGCGCTCGTGGCCGCCCTGCGCCGCGACGGTCGTACCGTGACGCCCACGCGCGAGCCCGGGGGCACACCCCTCGCGGAATCTGTGCGCGCGCTCGTGCTCGATCCCTCCCACGCGCCGGTGTCCGCGGTGACCGAGGCACTGTTGTTCGCGTCCGCGCGCGCGGACCACGTGGCGCGCAGGATCCGCCCCGCCCTCGAGCGCGGGGAGGTCGTGATCTGCGACCGGTTCGTGGACTCCTCCGTGGCGTACCAGGGGGCGGGACGCGGGCTGGGCACCGAACGCGTGCTCGAACTGAACCGGTGGGCCGTGCAGGGTCTCGTCCCGGAGCTCACCGTGCTGTTGGACGTGGACCAGACCACCGCCGAGGCCCGACGCCGCGAGCGCGCCCTGGCCACGGACCGCATGGAGTCCGAGGCGCGGGCGTTCCACGACGCCGTCAACGCGGCCTTCCGCGAGCTCGCCGCGCATGCACCCTCCCGCTACCTGGTCCTGGACGCGTCCGCGCCCGCGGCCGAGCTCACGGACGCGATCGTGGACCGGGTCACCGGGATCCTCGCCGAGCGCACAGAGGTCTCCGCGTGAGCGTGTGGGACGAGGTCGTCGGTCAGCCCCGCGTGGTGGAGCAGTTACAACGCGCGGCCCGCGACAACGACCCGACCCACGCGTGGCTGTTCACCGGGCCCCCGGGCTCCGGTCGCTCCACGGCCGCGCGCGCCCTGGCCGCAGCGCTGTTGTGCGAGCACGGCACGGGCTGCGGCGCGTGCCACGCGTGTCGCACGGCGTTCGCCGGGACCCACGCGGACGTGACCCATTTCGTCACGGAGAACCCGCAGATCAGCATCGAGGAAGCCCGCGAGCTCGTGGTCAAGGCGCAGGACCGGCCCTCCGTGGGCTCGTGGCGGATCATGATCGTCGAGGACGCCGACCGGATGACCGAGCGCACCTCCAACGTGATGCTCAAGAGCATCGAGGAACCCCCTCCGCACACCATCTGGTTGTTGTGCGCCCCCTCCCCCATGGACGTGCTCGTGACCATCCGTTCCCGCTGCCGCCCCGTGACCCTCAAGGTCCCGTCCCCCGAGGACGTCGCCCGGTTGCTCGTGGCCCGGCACGGGGTCCCGGAGCAGCGCGCCATCGAGTGCGCGCGGTTGTCCCAGTGCCACGTGGGCGTGGCCACGCGACTCGCCCTGTACGACGACGCCCGCACCCGCCGCCAGGAGGTCGTCTCCCTGCCGCTGTCCATGCACGGGGTGACCCGGGCGGTCAAGGCCGCGGACCGCTTGCACCGCCTCGCCGTGGACGAGTCCACCGCGGACGCCGAGGCCCGCAACAACGAGGAACGTGCGCAGTTGCTCGCTGCCATGGGTGCCCCCGAAACCGGCCGTGTGCCACCCGCCATCCGGGGTGCCCTCAACCGCCTCGAAGCCGATCAGAAGCGACGCTCCCGGCGCATCCAGACCGACACCCTGGACCGCTTCCTGATCGACCTCACCACGTTCTACCGGGACGTGCTGAGCGTTCAGCTCGACACCGGGACGGCACTGATCAACCAGCACCTGGGTGAGCAGATCCACGGGTACGCGACCAACACCACCGCCGAGCACACCTTGCACAAGATCGACGTGATCAGCGAGACCCGGCGCCGCATCCGCACCAACGTCAGCGCACAACTCGCGTTCGAGGCCATGATGGTGGCCATCGTCTGAGCCGAGAGGACCCCGTGAACCGTTCCCTCCCCCGCCGCCTGGCCGTCCTGCTGTGCACCGCCGCGCTGGCCTTGACCGCGTGCGCCGATCCCTCCAGGGAGTCCGGCGCCCGGGGCAGCGCGGACCCGGACGTCACCTCCGGCGTGGACTCCGCGCTGACGTCCTACTACACCCAGACGCCGCAGTGGCGGGAGTGCACCAAGACCTCCGAACGGCAACAGTTCCCGAGCGGTCTGGAGTGCGCGAGCATCACGGTCCCCGTGGACTACGCGAACCCCTCCGCCGGTGACACCACCGTGGAGATCGCCCGGTTGAAGGCCACCGGTTCCTCCCCCGTGGGTGCCCTGTTCCTCAACCCCGGCGGTCCGGGCGGATCCGGCGTGGACATGATGGGCTCCGCAGACTACTTCACGGCCAAGGAGGTGCGCAGGAAGTACGACCTCGTGGGGTTCGACCCCCGCGGTGTGGACCGTTCGGACGGGATCCGCTGTCTCACGGATCGGGAGATGGACCAGTGGCGTTCCGAACCGGCCTTCGACCCGGGCCGGCAGTCCCTGGACGAGGTGCGGCAGAGCTCCCGGGAGATCGGTGAGAAGTGCCACGAGCACTCCTCGGCCGTGGTCTCCCACATGGACACCCAGAGCGTGGCCCGGGACCTGGACGTCCTGCGCGCCGTCCTGGACCAGCCCACGACCCACTACCTGGGGTTCTCCTACGGCACCGAGATCGGCGCCACGTACGCGCACCTGTTCCCCCAGCGTGCCGGGCGCATGGTGTTGGACGGCGCCGTGGACCCCACCCTGGACGATCGCGCCACCACGCTCGCGCAGGCCAAGGGCTTCGAGGACAACCTGCGCCACTTTGTGGCCGACTGCCAGGAGACGAACAACGACTGCGCCGTGGCCGGTGCGGACGTGGACGCGGGGATGGCCACCATCCAGCGCATGTTGCGCTCGGTGGCCCAGGACCGCCCCACGGTCTCGGACGGACGCTCCGTGACGCCGACCAATGCGATCGAGGGGATCTTGGTCCCCCTCTACTCGACCGCCTCGTACCCGCAGCTGAACTCCGCCCTGCAGCAGGCCCTGGACGGCAACCTGGACGCGCTCATGGCGTTCTCCGACTCCAACCACGGGCGTGAACCCTCCGGGAAGTACACGTCCAACGTGTCCATGGCGTTCACGGCGGTCTCCTGCCTGGACACGGTGTCCAACGACGTCACGGACGAACAGATGGCCCGGGCGGCCCGTGAGATGACCCAGCAGGCCCCCACGTTCGGTCCCTACCTGGGTTATGGTGCGGCCGCGTGCCAGGGCTGGCCGGACAAGCCCGTCAAGCCCTTGGACACGTATCAGGCGGATCTGGAGACTCCCACCCTGGTGATCGGCACGACCCACGATCCCGCCACCCCGTATCCGTGGGCCCATTCCCTGCAGCAGCAGATGGGCGACGCCCGTCTGCTCACCCACGAGGGGTACGGGCACACCGCCTACACCTCCGGCAACCCCTGCGTGACCCGCGCCGTGGACGACTACCTCCTGGACGGCACCCTGCCGGACGATGGTGCCACGTGCGGTGACTGAGGCCCGCCGCCGGGTGCCATCCACGCGACCACCGGCCCCTATACCCGGGTGATCCATGATTGGTGGTGTTCCGGCCCGATCTGATATTGTTTCCGGGTGCATCTGGGCCGTAATGGTTCCGGTCACGCCGCCTTAGCTCAGTCGGTAGAGCGATTCACTCGTAATGAATAGGTCGCCGGTTCGATTCCGGCAGGCGGCTCCATGGACCATCCCCGTTCTCCCCGGCAGGACCTGCTGCGCGGAGGGCGGGGATCGTCATTTCCGCGCCTGTTCCCTGTCTAGTGCGGCCGGCCCCTGTCACCCACCCTCCGCCGGCCGGCATCTGTGGTTTCAGGCCTGTGGGTCCTTACGCCGGTGACATATTGGCAACGATTTCGCGCAACACTTCCTAAACACAACGCTGTTCCATAACATATGTGTCAGGACGTTGTGGCTCTGGCTGCCCAATGATCCAGGACAGGGGACACCATGGCGCCCCGGGGGTTCCTTCAATCGGCCGAGATCCACGACCGACGGGCAAGGGGAACCCCCGGACCCCCTCCCGAGCCTGAGACGCCACCGTCCACACCCGCATTTGTTGCCTGCGGGCATCGGGTGCGCTGAGGGTGCAATACCTCTGAGACACCGCTCATCCGACGTGAACGTCAACCACCCAGGGGAACGTCAACCATCCCGAGAGACGTAACGGGTCCGGTCACACACCCGTTACCCGGTGGGACCCTCAATCCTCCGGCGAGTGCTCCGCATGCTCACCGAGCAGCCGCTCCGCCGCAGTTACGTACTCCGTCACGACCATTGAGCGGCGTTGGATGGCGCTCACACCCTGCGATGGTGTCGAGAGCTGCTCGGGGGACCCAGCGGCGTCGCTCCCGGAACCTGGCTCACCCACGAGACCCGACGTCCCCTCCCCCGCCATACCCGACGCGGACGAATGGGCATGGGAACCCGCGGCGAACCGCGCCATGGTGAGCGCCTCCGCGGCCTGGGCCATGGAATTGCCGGCCCGGGAGAGCTGCCGGTGCACGTCCGAGAGGTAACCGTCCGTGGAGTGCGGGATGTCCTGCGAGCGCGATGGGGCGCGCACGTGCGCTTCCATGCACACGGCGCGCACCCTGGGCAACAGGTCCGCGAGGTCGTTGGCCACCGGCACGGCGGCGGCGCGCAGTTCGGTGTCGCGCACGGATTCCAGGATCTGGTGGTAGCGGTCCAGGCCGCGCTTGAAGCGGTCGTGGGCCCGGCGCCAGACGCCCTCGCCCAGTTCACGTTCGTCGCGGCGCGTGGCCCTGTAGTCGCTGAAGAAACCCACCGATACCCCTTTCCGATCCGCCACCCGCGGGCAGCAGTCCATGGTACCGCTTCAGCAGCACCGGCCCTCGGGGTGCGCCTCCTGCCAGTCCTGGTAGTCCCGCCAGAATTCGCGTTCCGTCATGAGCGGCGTCCCGCACCCCGAGGCCCGGTGGTACTGCACGTAGTGCTCGTACTTGTCCGCACCGAGCACCCCGTTGCCGAAGCGCAACGCGCTGCGCCACCACGAGCCGACGCGGGCGAGCACCGGGATCTGCGCTGCGCCCGACATCAGTGGTGTCCCCCGCCGGTGGGGATGCGCTGCTCGATCGGCAGCGCGTCCCATTGCTTGGCCAGGGCCTTCTCGGACGGTGTGGCTCCCAGGCCCGACGGCGCGTAGAAGCGGGACTCCACATAGGGGTCCTCGTGCGTGCGGCGCTCGTGCCCGCGCAACGCCTTGACGGCCTCCACGACGGCCATGATCACCACGATGATCGTGAGCACCACGAAGAGGATGGACAGGGTGCCCTGCACGAACGTGTTGCGCACGACCGCTTCCATAGCCTCCACGTTCTTGGCGGTCCCGAAGCTCGTCTGTCCCTGGGCCAGTGCGTCCTTGAACGCGAAGTGGTTGGCCCAGTAGCCCACCTTGGG
>NZ_DDIY01000008.1:11505-15045 GCF_002338785.1 Kocuria sp. UBA1838
GCGAGCGGCAGCAGGATGATCCACAGGTACTTGAAGCGGTGCAGGTTGGCCGCTATGGCCAGACACACCGCGAGCGCGATGGCCGCGAGCAGCTGGTTGGCGATGCCGAACAGCGGGAAGAACGTGTTGATACCGCCCAGCGGGTCCGTGACGCCCAGGATTAGGATGGATCCCCAGCCGGCGACCATGATGGCCGTGGTGAGCCACGCACCCGCGCGCCAATCGGCGTCGCGGAACTTGGGGATGAAGTTGCCCAGGGTGTCGGTGAGCATGAAGCGGGCCACGCGCGTGCCGGCGTCCACCGCGGTGAGGATGAACAGGGCCTCGAACATGATCGCGAAGTGGTACCAGAAGCTCATCATGGAGGCCCCGCCGAGCCACTGGTGCATGATGTGCGACAGCCCGAGCGCGAGGGTGGGTGCGCCACCCGTGCGGGAGATGATGGTCTCTTCGCCCACGGCGTCCGCGGTGCCCTGCAGCAGTTCCGGGGTCACGTGCACGCCGGAGAGACCCAGCGAGTTCACGAACGCCGCGGCGCCCTCCACGGTGCCCATGGTGGCCGCCGGGGAGGAGTTCATCGCGAAGTAGATGCCGCGGTCGATCGACACCGCCGCCACGAGCGCCATGATGGCCACGAAGGACTCCATGAGCATGCCACCGTATCCGATGAACCGGGTCTGGCGTTCCTTCTCGATCATCTTGGGCGTGGTCCCGGATGCGATCAGGGCGTGGAACCCGGAGAGCGCACCGCACGCGATGGTCACAAACAGGAACGGGAACAGAGAACCGGAGAACACGGGCCCGTCCGAACGGCCCGCGAACTCGCTGACCGCGGGGACTGTGATCTCCGGGCGCACCACCACGATGGCGGCCGCGAGCAGCACGATGGTGCCCACCTTCATGAACGTGGAGAGGTAGTCGCGCGGGGACAGCAGCAACCACACGGGTAGCACGGCCGCGATGAAACCGTAGACGATCACGCACCACGCGAGGGTCACGCGGTCCAGGGTGAACAATTGGGCGCCGAGGTCCGTGCCCGCGACCCAGCCACCGGCAACGATCGCGGCCATGAGCAGGACGAACCCGATGATCGAGACCTCCATGACCTTGCCCGGGCGCAAGTACCGCAGGTAGACACCCATGAACAGCGCGATGGGGATCGTCATCCCCACGGAGAACACACCCCACGGCGACTCGCCCAGGGCATTGACCACCACGAGCGCGAGGATGGCCACGATGATGATCATGATCGCCAAGGTCGCGATGATGGCGGCGTACCCGCCCACCACGCCGAGCTCCTCACGGGCCATCTGACCCAGGGAACGGCCACCGCGGCGCATGGAGAAGAAGAGCACCAGGTAGTCCTGGACCGCACCGGCCAGGATCACGCCCACGATGATCCAGATGGTCCCGGGGAGGTAGCCCATCTGGGCGGCCAACACCGGTCCCACGAGCGGGCCCGCGCCGGCGATGGCCGCGAAGTGGTGGCCGTAGAGCACCCGCCGGTCGGTGGGCATGAAGTCCTTACCGTTGGCGTTGTACTCCGCCGGCGTAGCGCGACGGTCGTCCGGGCGGGTCAGCTTCCGTTCGATGAACTTGGAGTAGAAGCGGTACGCGATGAAGTAGCTGCACACCGCCGCGAAGACAAACCAGATGGCGTTGATGGACTCACCACGCGCGAACGCGATCATGGCCCATGCGATCGCGCCCAGCAGGGCGATGCCCACCCAGATCACGATCCGCAGCGGGGTCCAGCGAGTCTGCTCGTGTTCCAGGACCTCGGGGTCCACGTGATTGGGGGGAAGGTCGGTGCGACCCTCGCCCGCGGGCCGGGGTGCGCCCGCCGATTGCTGATGTGTGGTGCTCATGGGGAAGGCTCCGGATCTCGTGCCAACACGCTGGCAGAAGCGTGAGATTGTTGGCACGAGTGTATGCGAGCGGGACCACATTGTCCCGGCATTGGCACCCTGTCTCGGGCACCCCGATCACACGGTCAGCAGCACCTTGCCCACGTGCGATCCGCTGTCGAAGTACTCGTGCGCTTCACGCACCTGGTCGAGCGGGAACGTGCGCGCGACCAGGGGGCGCACCTGTCCGGACGCCACGAGCGGCCACACGTATTCGCCCACCGCCGCCATGATCCGGGCTTTCTCATCCGCCGGGCGTGCCCGCAGGGTCGTACCGATCACCGCGGCCCGCTTGTTGAGCAACCGTCCCACGTTGAGTTCGCCCTTGATCCCGCCCTGCGTCCCGATGATCACGATGCGCCCGTTCGTCGCCGCGGCCCGGAGGTTGGGCTCGAGGTACTTGGCGCCGACGACGTCCAGGATCACGTCCGCGCCGTGGCCGTCCGTGAGTTCGTGGACCCGCTCCACGAAGTCCTCGTCCTTGTAGTTGATGGGCGTGGCGCCGAGCTCGCTCACGACGCGCATCTTCTCGTCACTGCCCACGGTCGCCAGCACCGTGAGCCCCAGGGCGCGGGCCACCTGGATCGCGTGCGTCCCGATCCCGCCCGCTCCGCCGTGGACGAGCAGGGTTTCCCCCTCCCGGGCCGCGGCGGCCATGAACACGTTGGAGTACACGGTCGCTGCCACCTCGGGCAGCCCCGCCGCGGCGACCGGGTCCACACCGTCGGGCAGCGGGAGGACCTGCCGCCACGGCGCGACCACGCGTTCGGCGTAGCCGCCCGAGTCCACCAGGGCGACGACGCTGTCGCCCACCGCGAGCCCCGCCGCCTCCGGGACGTCCGCCCCGAGTTCCACGACCGTGCCCGACACCTCCAGGCCGAAGATGTCCGTGGCGTCCGGCGGGACGGGGTAGTTGCCGTTGCGCTGCATGACGTCCGCGCGATTGAGCCCCGCGGCGGTCACGGCGATCAGGACCCCCTCTGGGATCAGCTGTGGCTCGGCGGTCTCCGCGGCCTCGAGGACCTCCGGCCCCCCCGATCGAACATCGCGTACTGCTCGCATGGCACTTCCTTCTCTGACGACGGCGTTGTACCCCATTCTCCCGCAGCGGCATCACCCGCGCCAGGGGCGCACCACCGCACCCCTCCCTCCCTGCACCGCGCCGAGGGCATTGGCCCCCCGGGCGCGGCGCATGGAATAATGGCGATTCGTTCGCCCGCGCCGCCGCGGGAGCGCGCGACACTGGAAGGTTGTCCGAGCGGCCTAAGGAGCTGGTCTTGAAAACCAGTGTGCGGTAACCCCGTACCAAGGGTTCAAATCCCTTACCTTCCGCCCAGTTCGAAAGCCCCGGATTCCTGTTCCGTCAGGAATCCGGGGCCTTCGTATGTCCGGCCCTACTGGCACGGATCAGTCGCCCCACCAGCCCTCGGGTTCATGGGGCGCGCGGCGGAGCACACGGCGGTCCACCAAGGTCGCCCCACGTCAGAAAAAGTTTGTCGTTTGCATGGATTCTGGCCGCCTCCGAAATAGACAGCAGCCTGTGATTTGCCTCACAATTCGGCCCCCACCCATCCGCCAAAAGGCCATCGTCAAGAAGAGGTCCGCTCTCCTCGCCCTTCCCACTCTCACCCTG